>NZ_JCATZO010000007.1:0-245619 GCF_059694525.1 Pradoshia sp. TA40_28 | reverse complement strand
CATTTGGTATCTTACTAATAATTTCACTGTCGTATAAGTTGCAAGGGCAATCAGATGATTCGAGTGTTTATTTTTTTTATGGCCTTATAGCCTTTTTCCTTGGGTTGACAAGCATCATATATCAAATTGAACAATGGAGTTTTCTAAAGCAAATTTTTGCTCATTATATGGCGATGTTGTTTACTGTTTTTCCAACGTTGCTATTAAGTGGTTTTTATCCGTTAGATTCATTTAAAGATGTATTTGATGTGTATCTCCAATTTAATAAAGTGGGGATTATCTTATTTTTGACTACATATTTTATTTCATATTTTATTTCACGTAAAAATTCTAATAATAGCACATCAATATGATTGAGTTATACGACTGATGGTGGGCATTGATCTAAGAAGGATTAATCCCTTTTGTGTTGAACCTCTTATGGAAGAAATGGGGCAGGTTAGAGGAAGAAGGATTTATATGCTTTTTAACGAATAAGTTTCTAACACCATCATTCAAATAAGGAGTTGGTTTAAAGTGTGTGGGATTAAACACTAAATATCAAAAAAGAGATTTAGATCTTCCAAAGTATCGTCAAAATATCATTAAAGCAATTGAAGAAGATTTGAAAAAAGATGAGAACATATTGGGCGTATTTTATGGAGGTTCAATAGGTAATCAGAATACAGATTTATATTCTGATATTGACCTGAGAATTGTTGTTAAGGATGAAGTATATGAAGTATATAGATTAAACAAAAAGCAAAGAGCCCGAAACTGGGGAAACGTTCTATTTTTTGAGGATTTACCTTGGGCAACTCACAGTGTTGCTCATTATGATAAGTTCATAAAAGTAGACACCTTTTATTATAGGATTAAGGACGTTCAACCATCAGTATGGTTACAAAACATTAAAATTGTTCGGGACACAAATGGAATATTAAGAACTGTATTAGAAAAATCAATGGATTTGTCGTATAGCCCTAATGTCCAGGAGTTTGAGATTTGGAGGACAAAATTCTTTGCTTATGCACACGAAGCATATCGAAGAGCTATGAGAAAAGAGCTTTATTATGCTCTGAATTGTCTTGATAGTTTAAGATTATCAATGGTTACAGGTTGGTATATGGCTGCTGGTATTCAGCCTAACGCATTTGGAGACTGGGCAAAACTAGAAGGTAGCCGAAGTGAATTATCTGATTTACAACTCGGACTACTTGAACAATGGCACAGTAGTCGTGATCCAAATGAGATAATGATTGTGGTAAATAAAATAATCCCAGAGTTTAAAAAGGTCCATAAAAGTTTATGCATTGTTCTTGGCATAGAGGAAAAAGAAGAATGGATTGAAGAAATATTAAATATAGCTCTTTAAAAGGAAAATATTCATTGCACATAAACTATCAAGGGCATTGTTCTAAGAAGGATTAATGCCTTTTTGTGTTGAACTTCTTATGGAAGTAAAGGGGCAGGTTAGTTCAATAAGTATGTAGAATATAACTAAATTAAGCGTTGCTTACTATTCAAAGATTGTAGGTTTTTATGGAACCAATTCTTTAATTCTTATTCGATTAACTGGTGCTCTACTAAAAAGGTTTACTAATAAGAGGAGGATTTGATTGAATAAAAAAATAAGGTTCAGAATGGCTACTGAAAAAGATTTAGATTGCATTGTTGCGATGCTTGCAGATGATGTTATGGGAAGTAAACGTGAGCGTTATGAGCGTCCACTTCCTAATAGTTACATAAAAGCATTTAAAGCTATAACGTCTGACCCTAATAACGAGTTAGTAGTGGCTTGTGACGGAAATGAAGTGATTGTTGGAGTACAGCAAATTACTTTCACGCCTTATATAACACATCAAGGTGGATTGAGAGCTACTATCGAAGGAGTGAGAACATCTGCTTCTGTAAGAGGAACGGGCGTAGGTACTGAACTTATAAAATGGGCAATTATGCGTGCAGAAGAACGTGGTTGTCATTTGGTACAACTGACAACGGATAAAAAAAGACCAGATGCGTTAAGATTTTATGAACGATTAGGTTTTAAAGCAACGCACGAAGGTTTAAAGCTAAAAATTTAAAATTTGAAATTTCTTATTCAACTAACGGGGCATTGATCCAAGAAGGATTAATGCTCCTTTCTGTTGAACTCCTTATTGAAGTAAAGGGGCAGGTTAGCGGAAGAAGGATTTCTAACAATCAGTAGAGAATAGTAATTAAGGTTTTCATAAGATGCGGAAGATCAAGGAGATGAATTATTTGGAGAAACTTGAAAACTTAATTACTTGGGTAGATGAAATAAAGAAAAAAAACGGAAGTAGTGCATCCTCATTATATATTCTAAAAGATAACGAAGTTATATTGGAACACTATGATGGTTATCATTCTAATTCTCCTGAATCAGCTCCAATCACCTCAGCTTCTCAATTTAACATAGCTTCTGCAAGAAAGAGCTACCTTGGTTTAGTAGTTGCATATGCTCTTTATGAAGGAAAAATCAAAAGTCTTGATGACTACGCAATAGATTATTTCAGGGAAATGGATAAAGAATTGCTAGGAAAAACAACAATACGGCATTTAGTCACTCATTCACACGGGTTACACGAAAAAGAGGATGGTACTATTTTTCGAGAGTTTGAACCAGGTCAAGGTTGGGCTTATAGAGGAATCAATGTGTTAATGATGACGAGGCTGGTAAATCGTCTATTTAATATGAACTTTCCAGACCTCTTAGAAGAAAGGGTATTTTCACCTTTAGGTTTTAAAGAAACAGCTTGGCAAACGAAAGCGAATGAATTATTAGTTAAGCAAATTGATAATCCAGATTCGGAAGGTTTATTCAATCTGGGGAATTATGCTGATGGAACGGAGTCAAACTTACATACTTCTGCTCGGGAGTTTGCACAGTGGGGTAATCTTCATTTAAACAAAGGGTTTGCACAGGGGAAACAAGTTGTTCCAAGCGAAGTGATTGAAATTGCCACACAAGTCCAAAGCCCTTTTTACAAAGATCATAAACTTCCTCAAAATGGTTTGTATTGGTATGCACAAGGAATTCCAGCTGCCCATAGTGAGCTTGGTGATAGGGTTCCTGAAGGATCCTATCAAATATTAGGGGTAACAGGTCCAACTGTCCTTATCATTCCTGAATACAGAGTGGTCGTTGCAAAGATGTATAACAAACGATATAACTATGGCGGAGATGACTACCTTTACTACCTCAGAGAATTTAGTAATATTGTTGCTGATACTTTTGGAAAGTAAGGAATGCTAAGATTTTCGCTCAAAATATCGGAGGATTAATGCTCTTTTATGTTGGACTTCTTATTCTAGAAACGGGGCAGGTTAGCGGAAGAAGGATAATATCAAAATAATAGCGAATAAAATAAATAGATAATTATGGGGGGAGTAGCCTTGAAGATACAAAAACCGACAATAATGATAGTAGGCACATTTCATATGCGATATACACCTGATCTATATAAGTATGAAGTTGATGATTTGCTGAATGATAGAAGACAAAAAGAAATAAGGGAAGTTGTAGAAAAAATAAAAAGGTTTAATCCGACTAAATTAGCATTTGAAGTCGTTAAAGAAAAAGAAGAAGAATTAAACCAAGAATATATTGAATATTTAAATAATAATTTTGAATTAAGTATTGATGAGGTTTATCAATATGGCTTTAGAATTGCATCTGAATTAGGTCATAAAAAGGTATATGCTGTTGATTGGATGAAAACAGTCGGGAATAGAGGATTTGGTGAGGTATATGATTGGGCAAAAAGAGAACAGCCAGACCTATATAATTACATAAAAGAAAAGTATCATTCTGAAAACAACTATAATATTGGAGATAAAAGTATTGTTGAGTTGATGAAAGAACTAAATGAAGAAGTTAATATTAAAAAAGAGCACGAAATGTATATGGCAGTAGCACGTATTGGGAATGAAAATGAATATGTAGGCATTGATTGGTTGAGATGGTGGTACCAAAGGAATTTAATAATTTACTCCAACCTTACAAAGATAACCAATTCTGCTTCAGACAGAATAGTTTTAATTATTGGAGCTGATCACATACATTTAGTTTCCCAATTTCTAAAGGAAAGCGGAATGTTTGATGTAGAAGCGGCGACAACCTATCTTTAATATTAAATGAACAGGGTATTGAGCCAAGAAGGGTTAATGCCCTTTTATATTGAAATTCTTATGTTAGTAAAGGGACAGCATTCCTGTAATGAATGAAGAATGTGAAATGAGTTTGTGAAGAAACGTACTTAAACTAATAGGGGCTTTAGTCCAATAACAAGTACAGCCACTTCCTTTTTGGGAGTGGCTATTTTCATATCTAAAACAAGTATTAATCAATAGCAACAATCCTTGCGAAAATAGCCATTTAATTAGACGCTTCTTTTTTGTGTAAGAAAGTAGTGTTGAATTAAATATGGCAGGTGATTTAAAGATTCTGATAACCGGTACGTTAAATACCGGCAAGCCAATTTCGAGATTAATATATAGTGTAAGCAAAATCGAGACTTATACTAATAATCCGATCCCTAAGTAGTGATTCCCAATACTAGTTGGCTATTTATATACTTTTCAGATACTTCTTCATTAGAAAATATTCCTATGATTTTTTTAATATCTCCATTAATACAAGGGTTGTCTTTGGAACAATATGCAAAATCTTCGTATGTATTACAACCATTCAAAAACCCCTTCTATATTTTAGATATTAGATTCAATATATTAATTTAACTCATTATATAGGGTATTAATTATTCTAGTCTAAATATAGCCCCAATTATTTACAATAACACTTATACCAAGCTGTTGTTAGATGTATAATTGATTTAAAAGGAGGGATTGAAGAAGTGAAGCTTTTTCAAACTAGAAGTTTTTGGTTAGAATTAGGAGTCCCCTATAAATTGAAAAATAAAATTTTTATCGATTATTTTGGTACGGAAACTAGAGAAATTCATAGTCGGGATGAATCAATATCATTCTTAAAAGAACGGCTAGAAATAGTGCAAAAAAAATTGTGGGAGACTATAAAGGTTACCGAGACACAAACATTTTTAACAGTACTATATAAAGTTTTTGATGAAGTTTATCATTTTTACATTAATCAAAAGAGAGCTAGAAGAGAAATTAAAAATTTTAATATAACTGAGGCAATTGTTAATGAAACCTTTGAGATCAACAGAAATGTTGCTAGATGTATTATAGACAGCCTAAATATTTGGATAGAAAATACTCTTCTTATTCAAAATATAGACAAAAATAATGACAAGGTGAATTTTAACTTAGATTATACATTATTGCTTGACATTTATATTTATGGAGTTCTCTCGCAACAATTATCTTTATTAAATCTTAGTAAAAAGTTTGATGAAGACTTTTTATTCTACGGGTTAAAAATTACTCCTTATAATGACATACCCATTGAGTCTATCAAAGAGCATCCCATCATATTTTTTAATCCCATCTTAACCGGTAATCAAAACATTCTATCAGATGATTTAGAATTAAAAGAAGCTGATAAGACACTATTTGGAATCAATTTTGAAAAAGAATTTGGTGTTAAGTATTTATCATTTTTAGCTTTAATAGAATACATTCAAAGATATGAACTTAAAAGTGGCAAATATGCGTTAAGTGTAATTGAAAGAGATCATTTTATTGATATTATTGAAAATGCTACTAATCCATCTATATCTGCTACAAAATTAATTGAACAGTTTGTGCTTACTACAAATAAAATACAAAGTCAATTAAGAAAAAATGAACCAATAATATGGAGCATTGGGGTAAATAGATTTAGAAATGAATTATGTCCATTTTTATTATTAGAGAATGACAAAGTCTTTTTGTCCTATTGTAGTTTAGATCAGTCAAAACAACTTTGGGTATCCTATTTTTATAATGGGGGTATGAGTTATACAAACAAAAGAGATAACTTTACTAATGCTATATCTAATAGAAACAAAGAGTTATCAGACAGGCTCGTTAATATTATTAGAGAAATTTTGACTGAAAAATATAGTATTACATTTAATGAAAAAGAAGTACGTTATAACAGAATCTGGGGGAACAGAGAAATAGACTATGGTGATTTCGATCTAATTTTTTATTGTGAGGAAATAAATGAGTTGTTTTTAATAGAAGCTAAATTTTTTTCTGATTCACTAAATTCAAGCGGCTATATTACTGATTATGAGAAATTGTTAGAGCCAGATGGATATCTTGATAAATGTAGAAGAAGATATAATTTAGTCATAGATGAACCTGAACCATTAAAAAAATTTCTTGGGCTCACTGGAAACATCAAAACACATTTTTTATTTATATCTTCTAAGCCTTTAGAGATTCCTTTCCAAGATGTTGATAATATTGTTACATTTCTTTGTCTAGATATATTCGAGCGTTACTTGGACGGTAATTTAATTTCTAGTGAAGATGAAAGTATAGTACGACCTGTATATAAAATTTAGTGATATATTTAATTAACTCTAATTGAATGTTATTCAGCTCACGGCAATATTTAGCCATAATCAAATTGAACTATGACACAAACTTAAAGTATTTATTTACTCATTCTTTGGTTGCCATTTTTTATTCTGTTGAAAAAAGTTGAAATAATAAAGAGTGGTTGCAAAAATGTTAACGTCTTTGGAACCGCAGTCTTTGATTTTAAAATTAGTACAACAACAATAAAATTTAAAGTTGTGGTAAATAGGGTCATTTAATGTACAAAAAAAGGATAGATAGAGCTTTTCATTTTGCTCCCCTATCCTTTTTATTTACCATCTTTCCTGTCAGACATTAAATGGAAATCTAGCGATTTCAAGGGAATATTTAAATATATACACTTTTAATAAAACATCGGATTAGCTTTTTTCATTCAGTAGTATATTGAACAAATAAATCATTAATCTATTTTAGCCAATTGCTGAAGCTGCTCTCTATCCAAAATGAGATAGCCACGTTCATGTTTTTTTATCAGGCTCGCCTTGCAGAATCGTGAGATAACATGTAAGAGGTGACGGTAGGAAACTCCTAAATATTCACTAACTTCTGTATGTTTTTCTTTATAAAAATCCTTTTCAGCTGACATTAGTATAAATGAGGCTAAACGATTTTCGAGCGGATATATTTGAGTTTGGACAGATTTAAATGAAAGATGATGTGTTTTTTTACTTAGAAAAATCGACAAATGCCTTAGAAAAACCGGATCTTCCAATAGTTGATTTTTACATATATGCATGGGGATAGCTAAACAGATGGTTTTAGTTGATGTTTGGACTCCTATTGAATACTGTTCTACTCCCAATAATTCAAGTTCACCAATAAGTGATGGTGCTTCAATAAAATTAAGGAGAGATACTTTTCCATTTTCATGTGTAATATATAGTTTTGCTTTTCCTTCAACAATAAGGTATAGGTATTCTGGAATAGAACCTTCTTTAAAAATAAATTCACCACGCTCAAATTGATGAACTTGAATAGATGGTTTAATCGAAAAACTGGAAAAGGGTTGGATACTATATAAATCAATATATTGACTGCGCAAAGGTTCAGATAAAATCTGCACTTTTTTCCTCCAATTATTAAAAATATGAGATATCTCACATTATTGTAAAGGTGAAACATGCTATGATGCAATAAATATGGAGGGAAAAAAATGAACAATCCGCGTTGGTTTTCACAGAACTTTTTTTTGTTTTTTATGACATGGGGTATATTTTTACCTTATTGGACAGGTTACCTTGTACAAGGAAAAGGATTATCAGTGTCAGAAGCAAGCTTAATCATGGGATTTGGATTGGTTGTGCGGGGATTATCAGCTCTGTTTGCTTATCCATTTGCCTCTAGATATTGGAGTGCCCACAAAGTCGTTGTTCTTTTGATCATCAGCTCATTAGTGGCGACAATCCTTTATATACCATCAAATACATTTAGTTCATTATTTGTTGTTACACTTATTTTTAGTGTCTTTTATCCAACCCTACTTCCAGCAGTGGAAAGTACAGCAAGTATTCTAATGCAACAGGGAGATGGAGCATACGGAAAAGCACGCTCATATGGATCGCTTGGATTTATTGTATCTGTGCTCGTGATTAGTATGGTGACCGGTTATTTTGGGGACAAAGCAATTTTATGGGCAATGATGTTTATGCTCGGGATTATGCTTATCAAGTATAGTTTGCCAACACCAGCTATATTGTTAGAGAAACCGATTAAACAAGAAAGTAAAAATGCCATGAAAATGAGTAGCTTATGGAGGATTAAAAGCTTCCCGATTGTTTTGCTTATTGTGTTTTTACTACAGGGTGCTCATGCTTCTTATTATAATTATGGATATATCTATTTGCAGGATTTGGGGGTAAATACCTATTATATTGGAATGATAATAAATATTGCCGTCCTTTTTGAAATCATCTGTTTTGCAAAAGCTGATCATCTATTTAGAAAATGGCAACCATCTTCGTTACTCTTGATAGCGGCAGTTGGATCCACTTTGCGTTGGCTGCTTATATTTTTATTCCCTAATGTATGGGTCTTTATGTTATCGCAGAGCTTGCATGCCTTGTCATTTGCTTTGGCCCACTATGCATTTATTCTATATATAACAAATTCTTTACCAAAAGAGCAGAACTCCAATGCACAGGGTGTATATTCAGCTTTTGCCATGAGTTTTAGCACGGCGATATTGACATTAGCAGGCGGTTTTTTATATGATATTTCTCCAGGACTCTCTTTTGCTGGAATGGCCATTTTTACATTGCCTGCAATTTGGATCATTTTAGTGACAAGAAGAAAGTATAGTTACTAATTTGGTATTATATAGAAAATGAGTGTCTTTGTTCAATTTAATATGGTTGGAGATGATCAGGATGGTAAATAAAGAAACATTATTGGAAAGTGCACGTGCAGTAAAATCGAATGCGTATATGCCATATTCCAAATTTCCTGTGGGAGCGGCCCTTTTATTAAAAGACGGAAGCGTTATCAATGGGGTGAATGTTGAAAACGTTTCATTTGGGGCAACCAATTGTGCAGAAAGAACAGCTATTTTTACGGCCGTTACAAAAGGATATAAAAAAGGCGATTTTCAAGCGATAGCAATTGCGGGTGCTACAGAGGATTATCTGCCTCCTTGCAGTATTTGTAGGCAAGTGTTAGTAGAATTTTGCCCACCTGATATGCCTGTTTACTTAACGAATGCCAAAAATGAATGTAAAGAACTGACTCTAAAAGAATTAGTACCATACGCCTTTACGGAATTAGATATGTAATAGTTATAAATAAAGAGAGAGCCAGTCTAGGTAGTGACCCCTAAAAGTTAAAGTTTTGTTACGCAGCTGGTTGGCTGGTTTGAGTTCGGTATTGCACTGGACTTAATCCAGCCAATTTTAGTTTAATCCGTGTATTGTTATAGTAATCAATATAATCTTCAATCTTTCGTTTTAACTCTTCATAGGAGACTAATTTCTCCCCATAGTACATCTCTTGTTTTAAAATTCCAAAGAAATTTTCCATTGCTGCATTATCTGCACATGTCGCTTTTCTGGACATACTCTGGAAAATCTTATTCTGTTTTAATGTCTGAACCCAATGGTAATGCTGGTAATGCCATCCCTGATCTGAATGTATGGTGGTTCGATAGTTTGCTTCCTTTTCAACAACTTCCAAAGCTTGATTTAGTGGCTCTATAACGAGATTTAAAGTAGGTCTATTTGACATCCCATACGAAATGATTTCACCGTTATATAAGTCTAGAATAGGGCTTAAATAGAGTTTTTCTTCCCCAACACACTTGAATTCAGTCACATCTGTTACGAGCTTTTGTAGACGAATTGGCGTATGGAACCTACGGTTCAAACGATTCTTAGCTAGTCTGCCTACTTTTCCTTTATAGGAGTTATAGCGAGATTTACGCGTGAATTTAACACACTTCAAGCCTAATTCCTTCATGATTCGTTGCACTTTTTTATGATTAATTATGAAACCTTGTGTTCTTAATTCTAGATAAATTCGACGGTATCCGTATTTTCCTTCGTGTTTTTGAAATAGTTCAGAAATAATCTTTTTCCATTCTTGATCTGGATCCGCCTTTTCTAACTGTTTCACTTGATAGTGATAGGTCGCTTCTGGAATGCCAACCACTACAAGCACATCTTTTAATCGGAATCCTTCTTCTTTGAGTTCGAATGCCAGTGCTGCTTGTGCTTTGCGAGGAAGGCATTCGGATTCTCCTGAAAAGCTCTTAACTTTTTTAAGTAAGCATTCTCTAAACGAAGAAGTTCAATTTCACGTTCTAATTGTTCTTCACGAGATAATTTCTTTTCTTCTTTAACAGGTTTTTCTTTTCGTTTTTTAGACATAGGTGGCCGTCCTTTCACTTTTCCATTCAGGCCTTCTATCCCTTCTCTCGAAAATATACTGTACCAATTCGCAATCAAGGTCGGATTATGCAAGTTAAATCGAATCGCTGTATCTTGGTAAGAAGCACCCGTCTTTTTCATAAAGTGTAATACATCAACTTTAAATTGAACAGAAAAAACCTGTTTGGATTGCTTCTTACGTAAACCATCTTCTTTAAAGGCTTTATAGGTACGTACCCAGCGTTGGATTTGTGCATGATTAGGTATACCATATTTTTTCGCCAATAAAGTATATCCTAAAGAACCATCTAAATACTCTTTGACAATTTTTAATTTAAATCCTTCACTATATTTGGCCATATAAAAACACCCCTAAAGTTAGTTTTGACTCTAACATTAGGGGTGCGGCACCCTATACCTGCTCTCTCTTATATTTTATTCAATGGAATCAGCGATTACTAACGGTAAAGTAATATCCCATCCGGCTTGTGATGTATAGGTAAAGGATCCACCCACTTGACCGTAAACAGTGACGACGTCTTCGTCCACAAAATTGGTATAGCCGGTGTAAGCTACATAAATAATATCAGATACTGACCAACCGTAAGAGGTTTGGGTAATAGATAGGCGAATTGCGGTTAAGCCATCATCCTCCATAATCTGGACTATTTCCCCTCTGTATTTTACATATTCCCCTTTGTAGAGGTCAGGGTTTTTATTAAGGTGATCAAAATCAATGGTTTTGGCATTAGCTTTTAAATATACTGGTGGATATGCTCTCATTACATCATAGTTTAATTCTTTGCTATACTCTTTGTTACTGGCAAAAATGAGAATTGAATTTTCTCCTTCTTCCAGTGCAACATCAGTGGAAAAGGTATCGTCTTCAATGGTTACAGTTTTATCATTGACTTTTAATTGATCTGCATGTTCTACAGTACCTTTTATGGTGATGGTATCCTGAGTAGTTTTTACTTCTTCAGGTATTTCACTTGTTACTTTCAGATTGATTTCCTGATAGACAGGGTTAACGATGGTTTCTATGATAAGGAAGACAAAGGAAGCTAGAAAGCAAGCTCCGGCTAGGAGTAAATTCTTTTTACCTTTATTATTTCTTTTAATGAATCCGATGATAGATACTATTAAAAAAACTATAAAAGCAATAAATAAGACCGATACGAGAAAAACTAACATATTTTCCACCTTCGATATTATTATATTGTTATAATGAATTTACCCGTTTTAGCTATCTGTAAATATGGGAAATAATTCTTGATATTTTAATGTAAGTTTCTATAGTAAAAGATAAATAGAATTTTATTTTTAAATGGCATATTCTACCTTGAAAGATAGGTTTACTCAAGCATGAAATAAAGGATAATAAAAAGTTAAAAATTAAAGTTCGAAAGAAAAGTTGGATAAGAATCATTTATAAATGATTTTAATGAAACAACGCAGGAGTTATTTAATGAAGTTATTTAGATTAAAAAAACCGTTCAAAGGTTTTAATAAGGGAATGGAGTTTTACTTGATTGCAGAATCAGAATTTATAGGGGTTAAAGAATTTGTATTACGAACAACGGATTTGAAAAACGTAATATCTGTAAATGAAATTGAATTTCTAAGTAATTTTAGATTACTAAATTCATAATTAAAGAGGATATGTATGAGGATACCGATATTTATATAATGATGATGGATAAAGTAAAAGTCAGCTCGTTTGC
Organism: Pradoshia sp. TA40_28; assembly: GCF_059694525.1. Lineage (NCBI taxonomy): Bacteria > Bacillati > Bacillota > Bacilli > Caryophanales > Bacillaceae > Pradoshia > Pradoshia sp. TA40_28. The sequence continues at coordinate 233,525 of NZ_JCATZO010000007.1, read as the reverse complement.
TGACTTTTATAGTAAGAAGATTTTCTGTTGGATAACTCATCCAATTTTTCTAATACATAATCATTACCTTTATTTAAATCAGATATTAGTTCTTTTAATTTCTTCGCTCTTTTATACTCTTTTATTTTATAATAATAATCAGAAGCGTCGGTTGCTGAGTCAACTGCTTTTGCTGCTTTTAATATTTCGATATTAATCATGCTTTTTAAGCTTGTATTTACAATAGTTTCTTTCATAATCGTCACCTCGTTTGATTCTTGATTATATACTAGCATAATAATTTGGTGATTCTTTATAACTAACATACCTGTTAGATACTTATGGTCTGTCTGTTAACTTGCTATATATTTTTTATTTTCTAAAAATATAGAAAAAGGATGGCGGTTTGTGGTCTATTTATGGCGAGCAAAGATAGAGTGTATGATCCAATGGGTTTAATCAAATCAAAGATGGAATGATATAATAAAAGAGAAGCAATGGCAGCTTGTTTGAATCAAGCCTGATGATTTTTACAAATTTAAGAAGAATAAATGAGAGAAGATAAGGGAAAACTTCATTTACTGCATCATTCGGATACTAAAATTTGCCAACTCATAAAATACATGTTATTATAAAGAAGAATTATTTTTGTTCTAGACAGATTGAGAAAAGATTTTGTTTTTCGTCTAAGGTTATTTGAGCAAGGATAGTAATACATTGTGTGGATGTACACACTAGGAGGCAACAAACATGGAACAAGGTAAAGTTAAATGGTTTAATGCAGAAAAAGGTTTTGGATTTATCGAACGTGAAGGCGGAGAAGACGTATTCGTACATTTCTCAGCAATTCAAGGCGAAGGTTTCAAATCTTTAGACGAAGGTCAAAGTGTAACTTTTGAAGTAGAACAAGGTCAACGTGGACCCCAAGCTACTAACGTTCAAAAAGCATAATAACTAACCTATAAGTAAAAGACTCTCCCTGGAGAGTCTTTTTTATTTTTGAAAACCAATAACCATACTTGAAGAGGGCTGGGACATAAGTATTCAGTATACCCGAGCTATTAGGTGAATCGATATTTCGCCTAGGAGCTCGGGTTTTCTTTTGTTTTCAATAAATTTTGGTCCTTCTACATATCCTTATTACTAACTAGTTCCATTTCGCTTAGGCAGTCTATTTCCTGTGGAAGTAGAGGAAAGCGAGTGGCTGTAACGTAATGGATTATACTTATTCCTCCAACTTAACTCATTAATAAGTAACAAGATTAATTTCGATATCTTCGTCTTTCAGGATCGTTTATAAGTTATCTCCCATCCCTTTTTGAACAAAATAATAAATAAAAAGTAAAAACAAAAATAGTAAACTAGGGAAATAGCATAAAGCAGAAATCTTAATAAATTCAAAGGCATATAGTATAATGCCACTACTATCTTAATACTAATAAGAAAAGTCCCCATTTCAAATAAGCCTAGATAAATTTGGACTTATATGATGTGGGATTTTTATTTTAAAATGAGGTGTTTACAATAACGTATAAAACTCTAGCAGATAGTGTAGAGATTGAATTGAGTGGACTCAAACCAAGATTAGTTAACTATAGTCCAGATCTAATACTAATTGGTACAGGCCGGAGTGCTTATGTATTTAAAATTAAAGATAAAGATTTAGCTTTAAAAATATATTTTCCTCATAAACAGAGTATAGCCATTGAAGAAGCGAGGATTTACCAGAAATTGCAGCAAATAGAGTATTATCCAACGTTATATGATGGCGGTCATAATTATATCGTCATTGATTTTATAGAGGGTCATACATTATTTCAGTGTTTACAAAAAGGGATTTATGTACCAGAAAAGAAATTTAAAGAGATTAGCAAAGCACTGAAAATGGCGGAGGAAGTCGGATTAAATCCCTCTGATATCCATCTTAAAAATATCATTCTTACTTCAAGTGAAGAAATAAAAGTGATTGATGTGGCTCGATTTATGCAGCAGGAAAAAGACAAGCAATGGAAAGATATAGAAAGAGCGTATTTTCAACTGTATTCAAAATATGATCTTCCTAAAAAAATTCCTACATTCATTCTCAATTTAATATCATTCATTTATAAAAGAAGGTATCTACCAAAACCGATAAGAGTTTTATTTGATTCTACTGAATAGGGATATTTTTACTGAATAGTTAAAAAGAGGAGTTTTTTGCAGTGAGGCTTACAGACATCTCATTTTAAACATAAAGTATCGTGGTTATTTACCAATAAAACACTACTATTAAAAAACTGGATGTCATGGTTATAATTCTCTGTATAGATAAACATGAAGTTTATAATTTATGTTTATAAAATGAGAATACTATTGAATGAACAATAGTTGATTCTGCGGAGGTTTAATAAATATGACAACATTGCCAAATTGCCCAAAATGTAATTCTGAATACACGTATGAAGATGGTCCGCTTCTAGTTTGTCCGGAATGTGGACATGAGTGGACATTAGAATCTGAAAGCGAAGCAACTGAAGATGTGAAAGTATATAAAGATGCTAATGGAAATGTTTTAAATGATGGTGACACTGTTACAGTTATTAAGGATTTAAAGGTCAAAGGAAGCTCATCCGTTTTAAAACAGGGAACAAAAGTAAAGAATATCCGTCTTGTAGATGCTGATCATGATATCGATTGTAAAATTGACGGTTTTGGGCCTATGAAATTAAAATCTGAATTTGTTAAAAAAATATAAATTGTGTTTTTAAAGAGCGTTCAACAAAAATAATTGTTGGGCGCTTTTTTCTTATGCGGTAAATGTGATGATTAAGACAAATGCAGGATTAATAAAAGATTTATTATATGCTAATGGGATGCGAAATAACTCCTAAGAGTTTGATGAAATTCTGAAGATGTAATGAAACTAGGTAGTCCTTTCATGTATTGGTATTAATTGGCTTAGAAACATAAAATTCTTAAGAAGACATGTATAGCTTATATTTTACATTCATATAAATAGTGATTATAATCTGTATGATATATTATATTTTTAAAAGCTGCATAGTAAGTGTGTGGCAGGTGGATTTTTAAATGTGTTGTTTTCGCCACCCATCCCTTTATTAGGGGTGGGTGTTTTTATTTTTCACTAGCTTCAGCTCCTAGGCCATCGAGTCATAAGTGTAGCTGCTAAAAGAGAGAAAAACACACTCTCAACGCATCTCCTCTTATGCTAGGCCTGGACAGTCGCTTCATTTTTTTATGCAATCTAGCTTCAGGGCCTAGGAGCTCAGGACATAAGCATAGCCTCTGCGGGGGGAGACCATCCCCCTTCGAGCCTCTGTCTTATGCTCCTCGCTCCTGACCAAGGCCCTTACGCTTTATATAATTTTAAGGGGGATTTTATTTTGGGAGTTTGGAAGTATGCTTTACTTGTTTTTTTAGGTGGTTGTTCGTACGGGGTGGTTTCTACTTTTGTGAAGCTCGCTTACGGAGAAGGATTTCTACAGGGTGAAATTACTGGGAGTCAATATTTATTGGGTGCTGTTATGCTGTGGATCGTGGCAATATTTGTACCTAAGGCTAAATTATCTGGTAAGCAAATAGTAATTTTATTAATAAGTGGGTTTCCCATGGGATTAACGGGAATCTTTTATAATAAATCGTTGACTTTTGTGGATGCTTCGTTTGCAATTATTTTGCTTTTACAATTTACATGGATTAGTTTTGTTTTACAATATATCTTTGATAAAAAGGCTCCCGGTAAGAAAAATATTATTGCTACAGTAGTCATTTTATTAGGATCCATTCTTGCCTCAGGTATCTTAGCAAGTAATGGTGAAATTTCTTTGGTAGGAATAATGTGGGGACTTTTATCTGCGACATCATTTGCCTCTTTCATTGTAGTGAGCGGACGCAGCAATATCCAAATTCACCCCATTTATAAGAGTGCGATGATGACGACGGGGGCAGCGTTATTAATTATAATTGTATACCCGCCAATGTTTATTTTTAATGGTACATTGATGGATGGCTTGTTGAAATATAGTCTGATTGCAGGTTTATGTGCTTCTGTAATACCACCTTTATTCTTCAATATTGGTATGCCTAAGATAGGCAGTGGGCTTGGAACTATCTTAAGTGCTTCGGAATTACCTATGGCCATATTGATGTCTGCTTTGGTGCTTAATGAAACAGTGACTGGCTTACAGTGGATGGGTGTAATGGTTATTTTGTGCGGTATCGCTTATCCAAATATAAGGGTAAGGTTGAAACGAAAAATTCAGAATGAACCAATTGAATTATAATTCTCTTGTATGAGAGATTGGCTTAGTTTAATCAGAGGCTGTCGACAATGTCGACAGCTATTTTTTTACTTAAATCGACTAAGATATGGAACATTCAAAGGAATTATAAGTTATGTTACACCCTAAAAAATCAGAATAGCCCGATCCTTTTTCTTATTCAAACATATATTTGAATGAAAAGTATAGTAGTTATATAATATAATCAAACGAAGGTTTGAATGAAGAGGGGTGAAAAAGTGAGTAAAAAGGATACATGTGATATATACACATTTGATCAAAAGAAGGTTGATCGTATTCAGGAAGATATACAGAAAGAGAATTTATCTGGTGTTGCTCAACTATTTAAAGCGCTCGCTGATGAGAATAGAGCGAAAATTGCGTATGCTTTATGCCAAGAAGAAGAGTTATGTGTATGTGACATAGCTAATAGTATTGATGCATCAGTAGCGACTACCTCTCACCATCTAAGAAGTCTTTATAAGCAAGACATCGTTAAATTTCGAAAAGAGGGTAAATTAGCCCTATATTCATTGGATGACGAACATATTAAACAAATTATCATGATTGCCTTGACGCATAAGAAAGAGGTGAAATGAGATGAGGGAACAAGTAAATACAGATCAACAAACGTATCGAATTGAAGGACTGACTTGTGCCAATTGTGCAGGTATTTTTGAGAAAAATGTAAGGAATATAGAAGGGGTTACAGACGCTAAAGTAAATTTTGGAGCATCTAAAATTTATGTGCAGGGTTCAGCAACGATTGAAGATATAGAAAAAGCTGGTGCCTTTGAACATTTGAAAATTCGTGATGAAAAAGAGAAGACAATCGAAAAGACGCCATTTTGGAAGCAAAAAGAAACGTATAAAGTATATGTATCCGCAATTCTAATAGTAATTAGCTGGATTTTAAGTCGTATGTACGGTGAAGAGCATCTGATTCCCACTATCGGGTATGGAGCGGCGATTCTGGTAGGTGGTTATACTCTTTTTATAACCGGGTTGAAAAATCTAGCTAAATTGACCTTTGATATGAATACGTTAATGACGATTGCCATCATTGGTGCAGCCTTTATTGGCGAGTGGAGCGAAGGAGCAACGGTGGTTGTCCTGTTTGCCATTAGTGAAGCATTGGAACGTTATTCAATGGATAAAGCGCGACAATCGATTGAATCTTTAATGGATCTTGCACCTAAAGAAGCTCTGATTCGAAGAGGACATCACGAAATCATGGTGGGTGTCGAAAACGTACTGGTCGGAGACATCATGATTGTGAAACCAGGTCAAAAAATAGCGATGGATGGTAAAGTGATAAAGGGGACTTCAACTTTAAATCAAGCTGCCATTACAGGTGAAAGTGTTCCAGTAGTTAAAACAATCGATGATGATGTCTATGCAGGAACATTGAATGAAGAAGGATTATTGGAAGTAGAGGTTACAAAACGAGTAGAAGATACTACTCTAGCGAAAATCATTCATTTAGTCGAAGAAGCTCAGGCAGAAAAAGCTCCATCTCAAGCTTTTGTTGATAAATTTGCAAAATACTACACTCCAGCAATCATCATAATCGCATTCTTTATAGCTATCGTGCCTCCGTTGTTTTTCGGTGCGGAGTGGAGTGTTTGGGTGTATCAGGGGCTCGCTGCTTTAGTGGTAGGCTGTCCATGTGCCCTGGTCGTATCAACGCCGGTTGCTATTGTAACGGCAATTGGTAATGCAGCCAAAAATGGTGTCTTGATTAAAGGCGGTATTCATTTGGAAGAAGCCGGCCATTTAAATGCGATTGCCTTCGACAAAACCGGCACCCTTACAAAAGGGATTCCAACCGTAACGGATTTTGTTACTTTTGGTGAAAATAAGAACGATCTATTACTAATCACAGCCGCAATTGAAAAAGGATCACAGCACCCATTAGCCTCAGCAATCACAAGAAAAGCAGAGGAGATGAAGCTGAATTATAAAGATCTCGTGCTAGAGGATTTTCAGTCCATTACAGGTAAAGGAATTAAAGCTAACATAAATCAGGAAGAGTATTATGTGGGAAGCCTGCACTTATTTGAAGAATTATTGTCTGATAACATGAAGGCAGAACACATAGAATATATCCGTTCTTTTCAAAACCAGGGGAAAACGATTATGATTCTTGGTACAGAAAAAGAAATATTGGCTATTATTGCAGTGGCTGACGAAGTGAGAGGATCCTCTAAAGAAATTATTCAGAAGCTCCATCAAATCGGAATTAAAAAGACGATTATGCTAACAGGAGATAATGAAGGAACAGCTACCGCAATTGGTAATGCAGTAGGTGTTTCAGACATTCAAGCAGACTTGCTGCCGGAAGACAAATTAAACTATATAAGAAAACTTCGCGAAAGCAACATGCATGTGGCGATGATTGGGGATGGAATTAATGATGCTCCTGCCTTGGCTGCTGCTAATCTAGGCGTTGCCATGGGTGGAGCGGGAACAGACACAGCCCTGGAAACAGCTGATATTGCTCTGATGTCTGATGATTTAAGTAAATTGCCATATACAATTAAGTTAAGTCGTAAGGCGCTGACCATCATTAAACAAAACATCACCTTCTCATTGGCTATAAAAGCTGTAGCTTTATTATTGGTCATACCGGGCTGGTTAACGTTATGGATTGCTATTTTTGCAGATATGGGTGCGACATTAATAGTAACTTTAAATAGCTTAAGATTGTTGCGAGTAAAAGAATAGGGACACAGGAAGCAGTTTGCTTCCTGTTTTTTATTTGCATAAAAGGAATCTGGAATCGATATAAAGAAATATAGTAAGAGGAATGGAGGATTATATGAATCAGAAAAAAGAGAATTGAAGCGGTTTTTATTGATCGAGTTGGTACGATTGGGGGAGACGATACCATTCGTTATCTTATTAAATTTGAGTGTTTTCCAGTAGCAGAGGATTTAAAGGATGCCGTACAGTGGATTTTTTAATTTATCAAAAAAGATAAACAGGGGGACAAAACAATTGGTAATTTATCAGGCGAAGCGTAAAGATATTGAAGGGGTAGCCTATTTATTTAATCACTATCGAGAATTTTATCATCAGTCTAGCGATAGTAATGGAGCGCTAGCTTTTATTAAAGAGCGTATAGAAATGATGGACTCCGTTATTTTTGTGACTTTGAATCATGATAAATATATTGGATTTGTTCAGCTTTACCCATCTTTCTCCTCTATTTCCATGAGACGGACTTGGATCCTTAATGACTTGTATGTTATACCTGAAGCAAGGCGAGATGGAGTCGGACAGATGTTAATTGAGGAAGCCATGAAATTATGTACGAAAACGGGGGCAAATTCATTATCCCTGCAAACGGCACCAGACAATGAACGTGCTCGAAAACGGTATGAAAAGAATGGTTTTATTAAAGATAATGAGTTTGATTCATATAACATGAATTTCAGTTAATGCTGTGAAAGGTTACTTTATGCAGATGTAATGAAAGGAGGGAGCTTGATATGAATAGAAAATATGTCTATTACTATACAACCTTAATAGGAAAAGTGGGGATTGCAGAAGACGGAACAGGAATCACAGATGTGTTCCTAGGTGAAAAGGCAATAGAAGCTGAGATAATGGAAACACAGTTAATTAAAGAAACTGCTTTGCAATTGGATGAATATTTTAAAGGAGAACGGAAGCGATTTTCTGTAGAACTCAATCCTCATGGTACACCATTTCAACAGAGTGTATGGAAAGAGTTGTTGGAGATTCCTTATGGAGAGACAAGAAGCTATAAACAAGTGGCGGAGAGGGTAGGGAATCCTAGTGCCTCTCGAGCAGTAGGGATGGCAAATAATAAGAATCCGATTTTTATTATCATTCCCTGCCATCGTGTCATCGGCTCTACTGGAAAACTGGTCGGTTACGGTGGAGGACTTGATATTAAGGAAAGGCTTTTGAAATTGGAATTTGAACTAACAAAGACTGAGATGAACGGATAGATATCAATCCATTCGTATCCGTTTTTTCATTGGCTCCTAAATGTCCTTGAATGATTTATAATAAAGTATATCTAATTGCACGAAAGAGACAGTAAGGAGTCAGAAATGGAAAAACAATATTTTTTGATTGGTGAAGTGTCAAAACTTACGAATACATCCGTTCAAACGTTACGATTTTACGATAAAATCGATTTATTTAAGCCTTCCTTTACTGATCCAGATAATCAATATCGATATTATAGCAATACGCAGTTGTTTTATCTGGATATCATTAAATCACTGAAGCATGTCGGGGTTCCATTGAGTGAGATTAAATCAATTTTACAGCTATCAGCGAGAGAGATAGCTGAATTATTAGAAGAACAGGAAATGAAAATTGAACAGCAGTTGCGCCGGTTGGAGGATATAAAGACCATATTGAGTTATAAGAAGAAACAAATACTGGACCAACCTTCTCCTGATCAATTGGAAAAAGTGTATATAAAAAAATATGATAAACAGCGTATCCTTACTTATAATCAGGCACCTTCATCCGCGACCATTATTCCCGTAAAAGAATATGGTCATTTAATGAAAGTCTTAGAGGATCATGGAACCGTATTTGATAGTGTATACTGTGCCACGTATCCATTAGAAAAATATGATTCTATACATGATTGGAAATATACGTCTCTCTTTACGCCGGTTTTAACGGACCAGGAAATATCGATATCGAATGAATTTATGGAAATGGATGAATTACCTGCTGGGGAATACATTTGTATTGCCTTCCATTCAGCGGAAGATGTTTATGAGTCCTGCTATGAGACGCTCTATTCTTATATTTTAAATCATAAAATACCAACCGAAAAGATTGTCTATGAACTATACATGCCTTTTACCGATACGGCAGTCAATGAAGATGATTTTATCGTTGAATTGAAAGTACGAATAAAATCTTCTTGACCCTATAGTTACTATAGGGTTTATTTTTATTAATAGGAATCATAAACTAGTATACAAGAAAAGGAGTAAAGAAATGTCAGGCAACAAGAATCAGAATAAAGTACTTATCCTTTTATTAAGTAACTTGTTTATTGCTTTTTTAGGGATTGGTCTTGTAATCCCGGTTATGCCAACCCTTATGCGAGAGCTTGGTCTGGATGGCACGATTATGGGCTATCTTGTTTCAGCTTTTGCGGTAGCACAACTTATCGTATCACCGTTTGCTGGGAAATGGGTAGATTTATACGGACGTAAACGGATGATCATAATTGGTATGTTTTTATTCGGAATATCAGAGTTGATATTCGGTTTAGGCGAACAGGTATGGGTATTATTCTTATCGAGAATTTTAGGCGGGATTAGTGCGGCATTTATCATGCCTGCAGTAACAGCCTTTATCGCAGATATTACCACAATAAAGGAACGCCCAAGAGCGTTAGGATATTTATCAGCAGCTATTAATACAGGCTTTATCATTGGACCGGGGATTGGCGGATTTTTAGCAGACATTGGTACACGTATGCCTTTTTATTTTGCTGCAGGATTAGGAATTTTTGCAGGGATTTTCTCCATTATCATGTTGAAGGAACCTGAGCGAACAGTAGAAACAAATGCTACAAAAGAAGTTACTAATAAAAAAGGATATCGTAAATTATTTACGGTAATCTATCTGATCCCATTCTTAATTATTTTATCTTCTTCACTTGGATTATCTACCTTTGAGTCTATGTATAGCTTGTTTGTTGATTACAAATTTGGTTTTACGGCTAAGGATATTGCGATGCTCATCACAGTTAGCGCCATATTAGGTGTAATTGCGCAGGTATTTTTATTCGAGAAGATTACTAGAGTGATAGGAGAAATATGGCTTGTTAAGGCATGTTTACTGGTGGGGGCTGTTTTTGCTTTCCTTTTAACCAGAGCAACTGCCTTTTGGAGCGTACTCACGGTTACATTTATTGTATTCCTCGCTTTTGATTTAATCAGACCGGCGATTACGACGTATTTATCACGGATTGCTGGAAATGATCAGGGATTTGTCAGTGGGATGAACTCAGCATTTACGAGTGTAGGAAATATCATTGGGCCGGCAATCGGCGGGATTCTATTTGATATTGAGCTCATCTATCCTTATACATTTGCGGCTGTATTATTAGGAATTAGCTTGTTGATTTCCTTCGTGTGGCACGAACGGAAAACGGAAGTATCGTAATTTAGTGATAAAAATCAAAGAAAACCAGCTGTGTTGGAAAATGCCGGCTGGTTTTGTCTTTTTTGCGGTTGATGAATCTAAACAGCTAGTAGCGGTTGAAAATCCCTCTTTCTTTTTCACCCCAATATGGAAGCGATGACTTTTCATCAATCATTTTACTCATTCCTTTAGCATATATTTAGGAAGTGTTGGAAGGAAGTCCTGCTCATATTATGTACAAGCCGTTTTTCAATACTTTAGTACTCTTTTAGCGTATAAATTACTCAAAGAGTTTTGCTCAATTATTTTCTATCCATTAGATTAGGTTGATCTTTATACTCTTAAGAGATATAGCGAAATTTTAAAAATTGTATAATAAGAAGATATTTAACTTCATTTTTAATAAATGACCATCTCAAACAACAGGCCCTATAGAATACTGTACCAAGACTGTTCATACAAGAATTATTTACTGTAAAGGAATGAGCAAGAGATGAACCTGCAAATTCGATTAGCCAAAAATACAGAAACAAAACAGATTGTCGATTTCTTAAGAGAGGTTGCTTCTTGGCTTAAATCAAAAGAAATCAATCAGTGGTCTTATTTATTATCCGGAGGAGAGGATGATGCAATAGAGCGAGCCATCCTTAACAAAGAGACCTATATAGCTGAATGCGATGATCAACTAGTAGGAACATTTACTATTTCACCCGTGCAAAGTGATTGGGATATTGATATATGGGGGGAGCGAAAGGACAGCTCCTTATATTTACATCGCCTTGCCGTAAGTACGGACTATAAGGGAAATGGATTAGGGTCTGAAATGATTCAGTGGATGGAAGAAATGTTCGCCGATCAGTACATATATCTAAGGCTGGATTGTGTGTCGACTAACCGTAAGCTGAATCAATTTTATCAAACATGTGGATACAAATTGGTGGGCTCTGCTGATGGATTTAATAAATACGAGAAACGATTAAGGTAAGCAAGATATCCTTATATTCACTGTGGGCAATAAGAATTTTAGGAAAGAGAGCTCATAAAGATAAGTGTTATTTATTTTACTTTCTGATTATTTTGTGATGATATAGTACAATGGAGATTACTATGATTGTCCAAGGAAGGAATATTTTGATAGTACTTAAGAGTATTTCTGATTGGTCATTATCGCATAACTGAATTATAGAAAGGATGGTCCAATTGGAGTCTTGGATTATGGATTTAATGGATCAATTCGGATATTGGGGTGTATTTTTTCTAATTGCCTTAGAAAATGTATTTCCTCCGATTCCATCTGAAGTGATTTTAACATTTGGGGGATTTATGACCCATCAAACGACTTTAACGGTATTTGGAGTCATATTGGTATCGACAATTGGTTCGGTTTCCGGAGCGGTCATATTATACTATATTGGCCGATTGCTTGATGTCAGTCGATTGGAGAAAATTATTGATCGGTATGGGAAAATTCTTCGTCTTACAAAAGAAGATATCTATAAGGCTGATGCCTGGTTTGATAAATATGGCATTTGGACCGTTTTATTTTGCCGTCTTATTCCCTTGATAAGAAGCTTGATTTCTATTCCTGCGGGGATGTCCAATATGAATTTCCCATTGTTCCTTCTGTTCACAACAATAGGTACGGTTGTGTGGAATACTATTTTGGTTTCATTGGGAGCAAGTGTAGGGGAAAATTGGCATGAAATCGTGAATTATATGGACGTTTTTTCGAATGTCATTTATGCATTACTTGCTCTGTTATTTGTCCTATGTATCATTTGGTATATCAGAAAGAGAAAAGAACGAAAATAAATTGGAAAACCCTTGTTCTCCTGATGGATGGAGTGCAAGGGTTTTTTTATTCATTCGGCATATACTCATCTAAAAACGAGTGTACCTTTTCTTCATATAAATCTGGGTTCCTATCATAGGCATTGCCATGTTCTGCTTTCGGAACTAGATACAAGTCTTTTTTTGTAGGAGTAGCCGCATAAAGTTCATGTACCATTTCAACTGGAACAAAGGTATCTCCTTCCCCATGGATATAAAGAATAGGCAGATTCGTTTTCTTAACCTGTTCAATGGCTGAAGCCTCTCCAAATGAATAGCCTGCTCGGATTTTTGTTAATAAACTTGTTGTTTGTACAAGTGGGAAACTTGGAAGACGGTACATCCTTTTCATTTGATAGGAGAGAACATCTTTAGCAGATGTATATCCGCAATCAGCAATGACCGCTTTTATTTGACTCGGCAGCTTCTCACCGCTAGTCATTAAAACAGTAGATGCCCCCATAGAAACACCGTGCAGGACGATACTTGAATCTTCTCCTTTACGATCGATTATATAATCAATCCATTGAAGATAATCCTTGCGCTCAGGCCAGCCAAATCCAATATAGTCCCCTTCACTTGCACCATGGCCACGCGCATCTGGCATAAGTACATTATAGTTTAGCATTTTATGATAATATTTTGCATATTCAGCCATATTCTTCGCCTTGCCAGCGTATCCATGCGCAATAATCACGGTTTGATTCGTTGGTTTATCAGCTTCCAAGTAATAGCCTTTTAATTTAAGACCATCCACAGAAGTAATCGATACAGTTTCAAAGTTCGAATTATTCATCCATGTAATTGCTTGATCCTGCAGAGAGTTATCGGTTGAGACCTCTAAGTCTGGATTATCATTCAGAAAATCCTTTTCAGAGCGATCAACAGCCACATTATAAAAGTAAAAACTGGCAGCAATCAGAATAGCCAGTATGAGAATAACCATAATCATCATCCACTTTTTCATTGTTCACATCCTTTTAACCAATTTCTTCATTACAACACGCATATTATTTGTATCAATTTGTCTAAAAGACAAAACATCTATATATATTCTAATAAACGATAACGTTTATTTCACTTGAAAAGAATATTTCTCTTATGATTGATTAAACATTTTTAGTTTGGCTGATTCGTTTTGATTATCTTTGGAGACCTGATTTTCTGAGTATAATCTCAATTTACTTCAGGTTATAGATGTAAAATTTTCCGTTAATCAAATTGGCAAACAACCTGCTAAAATATAGAATGACCTGAAATTTGCAGGTTAAATAGGATTTTCTAAAGGACGCAGATTAATGCATACAGAAAAACTCTTTCAAATAGTAAAACAATATATAGAACATACTTCCTCTCCATTGCTGATTAAACTACTCATTAATGGGTTGAAAGTCGATATGAACTATCAAAAGGGGCAGCTTCAGAAGATAACTATGATGGATCAAGAACATCTTGGTTTGGATGTGACTCATGTGGTTCGAGCAAGTGTGGATGTACCTGACAAGATTCCGTTTACTGGATTCGTAAGTGTTAGGGCATACGTCATTCATACATTTTCAGATTTTGAAAAGATGAATATGAAAGGCGAGTATTTAGATCATAAGGATTTAACGAAGAAACTAATGGTACGGCAGATGGATGGTGAGCAGAATAAATTAAGGGCAATTGTCTCAAGTATTGTTGATATTAATGATTATGATAATGAAAATATTCTTACCGAGATGGAACGGTTGGAATTTCTTCTAAATCAGGGGTTTCACGTAGTTTATCATGAACGGCTAGAAAACTATAAAGAAATAAGGAGGTATTATGATACCTTTCTGGAGTATCATCGGATGGAGATTGGCTATTCCATATCAGGTCTACAAATACTAACTGCTGATTCTCATGGTTTTACTGACGGATTAATACTACCGTTTTCACCAGATAAAGTGGTTCTAACCGTTGAAGATTGCTTTCCTAAAGTCGATTCCACAGGAAAAATTAATCCTATTTTAAAAATAAAAGCGATTGATATGGCAGGTGACCGTTATTTCTCTCTCCGGTTGCCTAATTACTCTGAAATTAAATTAATGGATATTCGAATTGGCGATCAAGTCTTAATGCAAGATGTCCACACCCTTATAGGGGTGGAGATAGAAAAACGGACAGGCACAGAGATTAGTATAACGGAACCAATAAATTGTCCTAAATGTGGGGCTAAATTAAAGAGCGATGCTGAGCAGCTATATTGTATGAGTATGAATTGTAAGATGAAGCGGGGATCCGAAAAAGATTATCAGAAGAAGGGGATAGAAGGTAAAACCATTGTTATTACTGGTACCCTTTCAATCAGAAGATATGAATTCAGGAAATTAATCGAACAATCGGGTGGGATATTGGCAGGGGTGGTTACGAACCAAACAGATTTTCTTTTAGTAGGGGAAAAAGGAATAGGAACGGTCAAATATAGAAAAGCACAATCCCTAAAGGTACCTATCGTAACAGAGGCCCAGTTCAGGTTAATGATTGATAAGGAAAAGGACCAATAATGTGATTGGTCCTGATTTAATTTATGCGAAGTTGAGATTGATTTTTCTGGAACAACCAAGAATGTAAACGAGGGTACAGGATAATTCCCACTATTGATAAAGGTAGCCATAAAAGAGCGTATGGCACACAAATTTGTCCATAGAAATTATAAGGAAGGCCGCTATAATCCCATATAGACAGCTTTAGCCATATATTTAAAATGAAACCGGCGCATAATTCTAAGAAGGTCACTAAAAGAGTACCAACCAAGGCTTTCATATAGAGAGGGATTTTAATTAGAGTGAGACATCCGAATACTGTGAAACAAATTCCGCCAAGTAATCCCATTGTCCAATGAGTATGTCCACGCCAAATCAACTCCACTAACAGATAGAGAGAACCGCCAATTATCCCGAGATGTAAGGTTTTCATGAGATTATAAAACATGGAAAGCCTCCTGGTATTAAGGTCAATAGGTTAAGAATTTAACCGAAATAACGGTAAAATTTATTGATCTTTTCGTGCTTCATCAGGTGTATCCAAACGTGTAGAACCATTATTGTGTAGATCTGGATCACGGTCAGATTCAACACGCTTGCTGTTTCTTAGTTTCTTTTCCTGTCTGTCTTTACCCATCATACCCACTCCTTTTTTATTGAATAGGATTAGGGTAACCGTTCTTTGACTTTTCATTACGATTTTTTAAAGAAAATTTAAGGAGAAGTAGAGGAAATCAATCTTTGTGTCGGCATGATCGAAAGTGACTAAATAAAAAAGGATAGGATACTGGTAATTCCCAATAATCCTATCCAAATGATTTTAGATAAATAGACCTACTATTGTAGCAGAAAGAATGGAAGCCATTGTAGCTACGAGGAATAGTTTAAAACCAAATGAGCTTACTTCTTTTGCTTTTGCGCCATTGATCGCTTGAATGGATCCGCTAATAATACCAATGGATGAGAAGTTAGCGAATGAAATTAAGAATGTAGAGATAACAGCAACTGCTTTCTCAGACAAGTCTGCCATTAAAGGTTGGAATTGTAAAATGGCAGCAAATTCGTTTGCTAATAATTTTGTACCCATTACAGAACCAGCTGTAATCATTTCACTTGCTGGGATACCCATAATGAAAGCAATTGGAGATAAGATATATCCAACAATTGTCGTTAAATCAACACCAACAATTCCACCGACAATTCCATTTAATAGTCCTAAAATCGCTAAGTACGCTACTAACATAACTGCTACGATTACGACTACTTTTCCACCGTCTAATGCGCCGGCACCAATGGCTTCAAAAACATTTTTTGTTTGAACCATGTCGTCAATATCGATTTCACTATCTTCCTTCGTTGCTTTAACTGGTGTCATGATAGAAGTAATGATTAATGCACTAAACATATTCAAGAAAATAGCGATTAAGACAAATTTTGCAGGCAGCATAGTCATATAGGATGCAATTAACGCTGCAGATACGCTTGCCATTGCTGATGTTGAAACAATAAATAGTCTGTTTGAATTTAGTTTACCAATTTGACTTTTAATTGCTAGGATGGCTTCTGATTGGCCGAAAAATATAGAGTTAACGGCATTGAAGCTTTCTACTTGCGGTAAGCCAGTGATTTTTGAAATAAGTCCGCCAATATATTTAATAATATAAGGAAGAATTTTGTAATGTGTAAGTACAGATAATAATGCAGATGTAAAGATAACTGGCATCAAGACATTTACGAAGAATGGAGAACCTCCCTCAGGAATCCATCCGCCGATAACAAAGTCTATACCTTCCTGGGAGTAACTCAATAATTTATTGAATGCTCCAGCAATCGCATCAACTACTTTTAAGCCTATAGTTGTACCTAATAACAAGAATGTTAGAACTAACTGGATACCAATCATGATGGCAACAGCTTTAAAATTGATATTCTTTTTATCATTGGAAAATAAATAGGAAATTCCTATAAACAATGCAATTCCGAGAATACCGAGAATAATGCTCATTAAAATAACCCCTCAATCTTTTTATTTATTTACTTTCATTTTGCTCAATGGTGAAATTTATAACCATTAACCTTGAAGAATTATACTGACATAACATGTGGACTTACAAGGACATATGTCCTAAATAAAATTTAAAAGAAATATATAATTTTTCAGAAAATAGAATCGTATATTTATTGAATAGAAATTGTTTTGAATCATGTGGAAAGGGTGGAAGTCATTTATAATCAATTTATACCTAACTACCAGAGAAGAGAGAGGGTTATCGGATGATAAAGTTGATAGCAACAGATATGGACGGTACATTTTTAGATGATCATAACCAATTTCCTAAGGATTTTTATAATATTTTTCATAAATTAAAAGAGAAAGATATCATTTTTGGAGCGGCCAGTGGACGTCAATATTATAATCTTGTGGAGAGATTCCACGATATACAGGAACAAATGCTATTTATTGCGGAGAACGGAACATATGTCGTATATAAAGGGAAAGAGCTATATTCCCAAACACTAAAATTAGAAGAAGCAAAGAAATTTGTAGAAATGGCGAGAAATATAGAGGGAGTACATATCGTCCTATGTGGAAAAAAAGCTGCCTATATCGAAAATTCAGCACCAGAGGCCCTTGTAGAAGTTAATAAATATTATGCTCGATGTGAGTTGGTCGATGATTTGATGCATTTGGAGGATGAGATTTTAAAGGTAAGCCTTCTTGACTTTAAAGGGGCTGAGCAAAACAGTGCAACCTACTTTACACAGTTTAAAAATGATTATCAAGTGACAATCGGTGGCTATTATTGGATGGATATTATGAATCCGGGTGCCAATAAAGGTATTGCCATAAAGCGAGTCCAAGAGCTTTTAAATATACAGCCCGATGAAACAATGGTATTCGGTGATTATTTAAATGATATTGAAATGATGCAAAGTGCGTATTATAGCTTTGCAATGGGAAATGCCCATGAAAAAATAAAAGAGATTGCTAGATTTGAAGCAAAAACTAATAATCAAGCAGGTGTCATTGAAACCATTAAAGAACATATCCTGATTGCCTAACGATAGATATAAAACAGAGTGGCTTTAGTATTTAAGTCACTCTATTTTGTTTGGAAATCATTATATATTTACCAATCACAGCATAAAAGCTATACTTCTATTCGTATTTTCATAATAATTATTGACTAATGAAGGTAAAATAATTGAAGGTGAAGCATCTGATGCAAAAAGCTGAAAAAGAGAAAAGCATTTTAAAGTATCTAAAAAAGTATAATATGTGCGAGATTTTCTCTGGCATTCAATTTAATGATATTGATGTATTGCAAATAAGAAAAGGACAGTTGATTTGTTCCAAAGGTGATGAAATCAACGATATGTATTTCCTTGTTGAAGGCAAAGTTAAAATATACACCATTACACCTGATGATAAACGTTTAATATTACGGTTTCAAAAATCATTAGGAATTATTGGGGATATTGAGTATATACAAGGTACGCTTGTGCTTCACACGATTGAAGCTAGCTCTGATTGCCTCGTATTCAAAATACCGTACCAAACAATTAGAAATACTGTAGGGAACGATCCAAGATTCCTGTCATTCTTACTGGATGTGGTTACACGTAGATTCCGTGCCAAAACAGATGCAGCAACATTAAATCTTTTATATCCTGTAGAAGTAAGATTAGCCAGCTTTTTATTATCAACAACTACAGATGGTGAGAGATCGGTTTATCATGAAGAAGCTGTAGGCTCAAGTTTAAAGGATATTGCGGATATGGTTGGAACAAGCTATCGACATTTGAATCGAGTGATTAAAAACTTTTGCAATGAAGATATAATTAGCAGATCGAATGGTAAACTTTTTGTTAAAGATATAGATAGGCTGAAGGAACTTGCGAATAATAATATATATGAATAAAATTTTTGAAGTATATTTCGTATGAAATATGCTTTTTTTTATTTTCAAGATTATTAATACATATTGATTACCGCTAATTAACCATTGTCGGTAGATGGAATCAGACTTTACACAGGAATGTATAAAAGTAAATTTACCATCACAAAATAAAGTTAAATGGATGGTCACCTTAATGTTGTTCAAGGAGGTAAAAAATGTGACTACAATAAAGACATGCTTGGCTAGTCTTGAAGGAATTGAAGCAAGTCTATCAATTTTAGCATTAGAGACAGTCCAAAAAGAGTCTACCGATGATTTACACGAAGCGATGCTACTTGTCGGAGAAATTGTTACAGATATTAAAAAACAGGTTCATACGATGGATTAACGAGCTGAAAATACTTTAGCTCATTTAGGATGTGAATGGAGAATGCCTGATTGGTTAGATGTCATAGTAAGATCTGTTCTTTTTTTGATAATTTTATTTGTGATCACCAAAATCCTTGGGAAAAAGCAAATAGCTCAGTTATCAATGTTTGAGTATGTTACCGGAATAACGATAGGGAATATCGGTGCAGAAGTTGTAACAGGGCTTGACCAAAAAATCCATCTAGGAATCATTGCTATTGTAGCGACAGCAGCCATTCCTTATGCCTCAAACCATATCACTCTTAGAAGCAAAAAATTCCGTGATATTGTTGATGGGAAAGGTACAGTTATTATGGAGGATGGTAAGGTTCTGGAGAATAATTTAAAAAAAGAAAAAGTAACTGCTGATGAATTTTTAGAAATGTTACGTAAAAATGGTGTTTTCGATATTGCAGAAGTAGAATACGCAGTGTTAGAAGCAAACGGAACTTTGAATGTCCTTTTGAAAAGAGAAAACAGGCCACTAACACCAAAAGATATGAACATAAAGGTACCAAAGGAAAAAGAAACAAGAACGGTTATTATGGACGGGGTTATCTTAGACGAACCGCTTGTAAGCATTGGTAAAAGCCGTTCTTGGGTACATACTGAACTAGCTAAAATGGATATGTCATTAGATAATGTGTTTTTAGGGCAAATAAATGCTTCTGGTGAGTTAACCATAGATTTATTCGATGATAAAATGAAGGTACCCTCTCTGCAAGAGAAACCACTTTTATATGCCACAATGAAAAAATGTCAGGCAGATTTAGAATTATTTGCCCATTCAACCGATGATCAGGAAGACAAACAGATGTACTTGAAAAACAGTCGAAAAATGCAAGATGCTATTGATAAGGTTGCCTATATATTAAAGAATTGAACTAAAGAGGACCTCTACTAATGGAAGTCCTTGTTATTTTACAATTATTGTAATTTATCGACAAAAAATTAGGGGACAGTACTAAATAAAGATGTTCAGGGTACTCTAATACCTAAAGCTATTCACCAATTATGAGCTGAAGAGAGAGAAGACCTAAATAGGCCTTCTTTTTTATTACCTGGGAAATATCAATTATTTTGATATAATCTCGAGTAGAGTGACTTTTAGAATTGACCCTAAAAATGGTCTGAGAAGACTGAATTCAGGGTATAGGGAGCTCGTTTTTCAATTCTGAAGGCAATATTGGAACAGCACTTGGGAACTTTATATATTTTTTTATCTTAACATTAATACCGGCAGGTTTATTATTAAGTGGAATGTATAAATACGTAATAGCGGCAATTATTATTTTATTAGTGGCTGCATTCTATTTCCTTTCTAAAAATAAAAGGGAAAAATAATACTGTAAATTTAATACGAAATAAATGCTTTAAAGACGGATATTAATATATCGTCTTTTTTTTTGCCTTTTTTATTAGGTGTTCGTAGTTATCATTTAACCGTGCTAATTAATTGTAGTATGCAATAGTTCCAACTGATATTGTTTGTCTTTCGTAGAACCAATTGAGGGGATATTAGATGATTTCATTAACTTCCGTGCTATTGAGTTGGAGGAAATACATAAAAATTCTCGGATCTCTTTATTAGAAATAAATGAACCAACAATCAAGGCGTAATCTTGTAAGGCTTGCAGATGTGCATGTATTGAGGTCGTTCCACAAACAGGACAATACCATTTACCTTGCTTTCTTAGCATAGAATATATTGTACATTCAGGGCATTGAATTCCAACAATAAGTTCCTTTCGGTTAATTTGGTAGGTTAGCAGAATATCAAGTGTATGAGAGGCATGATGTTTATTGATAAGTGATGCTATTTTCCGAATCTCTTTTTTGGAGAGAAGTTCTTTTGTATGTTTAATTTCAATCTGTTCGATTTTTTGCAAAAGACTTGTACTGCGAATGATGGAGGATGACTGATTAGTCTTAGGATAAGAACCATCACTTTTTAAAATGCAGTTCTGATTAACAAATACAACTACTATTTCAATTGGAGGGGTTGGCAGTTTATGATGTTGCAACCATTGTAGTAATTGAATTCTTTGATGATAAGCTTGATCTTCAGGAAGTGGAAAGTAATTCTCGGTACCATTCAACGTACGAATAAGCTGCCTAAATACAGAGTCAATTAGAATAGTCCCAGTTATATTTTTCACTTCAATGATGAGAATAAAATACGGAGTTAGAATGAGGGTATCAATTTGGAAGGAATATGTTTTATTGGTAAGGCGAACATTATGAAGAATAAAGTATTCTTTTTCATTAAGGAAACTTAAATAATAATCTAGAGAAGCTTCTCCTTTATATCCAGCATTTATTCTTGCAAGATCTTGTTCTACTTTTGCTCTCTGATAATGGTTAGTAGGTAATCGGTTAAGCAAAGCTTCTAGTTTCAGCATTTTCTCCGGTTTTTCCCTGTTTTTTAGAATCATAAGTTTTGTTCCTTTCCAACTGGCGTTTAAAATAATCATAACATTCTATTAAGTGTTAGCTTGTGTATTTATTGTGAAATCAAAGTAAACGAAATAGAGCCGAAGTAAAAGGGATAGAGCGGATAACAGGAAAAATCCAGCCGAAGTTGTCATGAATCCAGCCGAATTCGGCCAAAATCCAGCCAATCGCTTCTTTACTAGGGAAAAGTGAGTCTTTTTTAAAAAAACTAATAAAAAGTACAGCAGAGGAGAGTGGAATAGAGCCAAAGTGAAAGGGAATAGAGCGGATAACAGGAAAAATCCAGCCGAAGTAGTCAATGAATCCAGCCGAATTCGGCCAAAATCCAGCCAATCGCTTCTTTACAAGGGAAAAGTGAGCCCTTTTTTAAAAAACTAATAAGAAGTACAGCAGAGTAGAGTGGAATAGAGCCGAAGTGAAAGGGAATAGAGCGGATAACAGAAAAAATCCAGCCGAAGTAGTCATGAATCCAGCCGAATTCGGCCAAAATCCAGCCAATCGCATATTTCCAAGGAGAAATAATAGTCTTTTTAAAAAGGAGAAAAGTGACCCTTTTATCTTTTACATCAAAATAAGGGAGGAACATGAGATGAGATTAATTGTTAATCGGTTTGAAGGCGATATGGCAGTCTGCGAGAGATCTGATCAGAGCATGGTGGATATCGAGATAGGAAAATTACCTAGTGACGTAAAAACTGGGGATGTTCTTATTGAAAAGGACGGCAAGTATGAGCTTGATTTAACACAGACTGAAAAAAGGGAAAAATGTGTACAAGCTCTTATGGATGACTTAGTTGAATAGTGTGCTCAGTTTTACTTCTTACGCAGATAAAAAGCTCAGAGACAATAGGCTCTGAGCTTTTTAATATATACGATGCTATGAAAAAAGAAAAGTCGGTGTTTCATAAAAGTATCCGCATATGATGATTATAGCAAACAGAATTTCACCATTTATTCAGTTAGGCTCATTTGAGTCTTAATCTCTGAATTGGTTTCCGGGTGAATTCTTTGATCCAGAGCCGGAATGATCTTGATGAAGATTAGAATGCCGGCTATTCCAATACCTGTAATAAAAATAGATGTAGCTAAATTGGATAGATAGGCACTTAGCGTAATCGTTAGAGAACAGATTAAATTGGATACATTATAGGTTAATCCGTTTACTGCTAAATAAGAGCTCCGCGCATGTTCAGGAGGCAAATTCGCCATGTAATTTTGTTGGACAGGAACACGCATTACTTCAGCAACGGTAGCCACGATCATTGCTCCGAATAATAACCAAATATTATTGGAGTAAGAAATCACAGCATAACCTGCTACAAAGACAATACAACTGGTAATTAATACGTTTCTATCGTTCAAATTCGAAATGAGCTTTGTTGCAAACAAGGCTAAAATAACGACAAGAATAGTGTTTTCTGTACGCAGGAATCCAACCATCTCAATCCCGCCAAATTCAATTCCAAATAAATTTTGGAGGGGCAGATCTTCAGACAATCTGATACTCATATAACTTGTTAATTGAAATTCCATTTGTAGAACAAAGATGCCGGCCAATACATACATAATAAAAATCTTATCTTTAAAGACAGAATGATAATTAGAGAATAATTGTTTAATATGTTGATTGGGTGTTTTTTTCTCCGTTTTATTCGGTATGTAGCTTTCATCAATAAAGAATGTAATCAAGGTCCATGCTATCAATGAAGTAATAGAGAGAGCGAGGAGTAATTCAAAGAAGTATTCTCTAAACATAAATCCGCCGAGTGCTCCACCAAAGGCGATGGATAGATTGTTTGCCCAATACATGATTGTATACATCGATTTGCGTTCCTCGGGGCGGCTGACATCAATCAGCATTGCCTGGTTTGCCGGCCCGGCTAAGCCCCAGCATATACTATTAATGGTCATCATAAAAAATGTAATTAGCGGTTCTGTAAACCAAGGTGAATTACAGATCATCATCGTTAAGAATGCTAGAAAACGAAGAGATTCAGCAAAGACGATTAATTTTTTTCTACCAAAACTATCTGAAAAATAGCCTCCGAAGAAATTAATCGCTATGCCAACAAACACATTGATTAGCAATAAGAGTCCTGCCTTTTTGACTCCAAAATGTGAAGATAAATAAATCGCCATGAACGGAAATATCATACCTCCAATGGCGGAGCTTAAAAAAGACTCAATAATTCGTATTTTAATCGTACGGTGAAACTGTTTAAACCCCATGGATAACCTCCTTTTCCCATTATGTAATTTTATACCATTTTCACAATATTGCAATATTTATTTAGAAAATATAGAATATTCGTTTACTATGTGTTTTTCATTTTGATTTAAATATTAATGCTCAACTAGTGTATGGGGTTGGATTTCTTCACGAGTCTGTCTTCTGCATGGAATATGAATTGTTTTGTGCTGGATTTATAGTTGGATTTCTATCATACTCTTGTTGTGTGCATGAAACTGATATGTTTGTATATATATTTCTGGATATTAATGTAAAAATGGTAAGATATACATATAAAATTCTTCGCATTCATTAAATTAACAAGATGTCTTGAAAGGGGGATAACATGAATAAAAAGGTTTTTTTATTATGGGGAAGTATCATCTTAATCCTTTTTGGTGCTTGGTTTACATATCAAAATGTGACAAATGATGTCTATGCTGGCATGAGTATCATTCCAGAGAAAGAAAAAGACATTCCTTTATATGAAGGATTAAAACCAGACAGAAACTATTATTACATCAAAGGTAATCACAGTAAGGAAATTTACGAATTTTATAGGAAAGAGCTCACTGCAAAGGGATGGATGGTAGAACATTCAGATGGAGAAGACAAAGAACGTGGAAATGATTGGAATGATTTGTCGTTTTCCTGGTTGAAAGAAGGGTTCGATGGAGAACTGTATATGAGTATTAGTTATGATATAGACGAGAATGAAACACATGTGATGTTTGATAAATGGGACTTAGGTGAATGATATTTGCCAATAGATATTTTCAACAATCATTTGGGCAAAAAAGGCCAAGTTCACGGAATAGTGAACTTGGCATAAAATTAGTTTTATAGGTTGAGTTTAGTATAGAAAGAGTTACTTATCTAATGAATGTGCATTTTCGGCTATTTCTTTATATAAAGGATATACGTCAAAAGCCTTCGTTTTGCTGCTTAGGCTAAGAATACCGATAAAATCAATGTGATCCCAATTACTCTTAATAGGGTAGTAATTCCATTTGCCTTTTTCCACTATTCCATTATAAGCTTTTGCTGGATGGCCAAATGGGTAGAATGAAGATATAGTACTGACCAGTCCATCGTTAGGCCACCAGGATTTATCAATAATTGGCCCATCATTTGGATTGGTTCTACTGAATTTCCCTAAGAAACTGGTCGGTTGATACATGAATGTGTGTGTATAAATAGATGGTTTATGGTGACCTGTCAAAAGATCTTTTTTGGAGGTTTGGCCAGTATATGAAAAATAATAAACATCCGATTTTGTTTCTACTTCTTCATTGAGTACAGCCGCCCCTGGTGTACTTAAATCATATGCACTTATATCAGTGCTTTCCCAAACTTTACTGTTAATTACTTTAGAGAGGTATGATTTGAAAGATTCCCCGGGCTCTCTACGAATGCCCCAATGATCGAGTTTAAAATCATATACTAGATTTTCTTGGCTGATTCCCGTTATACTGCCGACACTGATGACTAAATCTTTAACAAAAGATATGATTCTATTTTCATCATCTGCATAGGTTGAACCGTTATGGGGAGTAGCTACACTGGTTACACTGTGCACCCAGGATTTATTGCCTTCAAAAAGAGGAGACATACTCTCTTCTGGATGGGCCAGATAATAGTCACGTTCTACCGCGCTGCCGTCTTCAAGAAGATCGACCAAACCACGTGTGGTTAATCCTCCCATGCTGTGGCCGACCAGATGAACTGGATGTTCGGCATCCCACTCAGGATAGACCCCCTCATATGTGCGCCCATAACGTGAATGTCCATGCTGTTTGGCGTGAGCTGCGCCGTAATCAACCGTGCCGCCTTTAATATAATAATAGAGTTCTGCGGAACGATCATAATTGCTGGCTACTGGACCGACACTTGCGACAAAGGTTTCATGTCCCTGAGCTTCTAAATACTGCTCTACATCCTTTAATCCTCCCCAATAATTGTAACCTAAAAATTCGCCTTCTCCCCATCCACCTAAACCATGGACCAGAACAATTGGATAATCATTGCCTTCGTTTTCAGCGGCACTCGCCTTTGACTGAGGATGAAAAGAAAAGAGGCTAATGATCAATCCTGTGACAAAAAACAGATTAATTACTTTCGATTTCAAACTAATTCCTCCCTGAAATAAATGATAGCCCATGACAAAGCGACGAGATTCGAGATATCACAAAAGGAGTATTTTGATAATTCTGTTATTTATACATAATGAGCAAGCGATAAATAAAGAATGATTTATAAATAGGAAAATCAACCTAACGTTTTCTGATAGGTAAATAGGGGTATTTTATATCAATACATAAGTAAAAAGATACTTTAAGGGTAGAAAGTGGGGTAAATATGTCAGGAATTTTGTTAGCGTTAATAGCTGCAGTATGTTGGGGCAGTTTAGTATTAATTAGTATGAAACTTGGTGGTAATCCATATAGTCAAACATTGGGAATCACAATGGGAGCATTTTTCTTTGCTATTATTATGCTGTTTTTCTCTGATCCCGAGTTTAATAGAACGGTTTGGATTGTAGGCATAATCTCAGGTGGATTGTGGGCAATCGGACAAACAGGGCAGTTTATAAGTGTCAAATATATAGGAGTTTCTAAAACTGTGCCGATATCTACGGGGATGCAATTAATAGGTACATCTCTATTCGGGTCTATTGTTTTTAATGAATGGAGTACGAAGACTCAAATTATTATTGGTATAGTAGCACTTTGCTGTTTAATTGCTGGCGTGGTTCTTAATTCAATTGGTAATGATAGCGATGAAGAAGGAAGCCAGTTTAAAAAAGGCATGATTACGTTGATATTATCGTCTTTAGGATATGTAGGCTATGTTGTCATAATAAGATGGTATGACATCGATGGGTGGTCAGCTATACTTCCACAGGCAATAGGGATGCTATCTGTCGGTCTTTTATTAGCATTTTGGAAGCGTGCATTTAATAAATATTCGATTCGGAATATGCTTTCTGGCCTTGTTTGGGCTACAGGTAATATTGCGCTTCTCCTATCAGTGCCAAAAATCGGTGTAGCTACGAGCTATTCATTATCTCAAACAGGTATCGTAATTTCTACTCTTGGCGGGATATTCTTATTAGGAGAGAAAAAAAGTAAGAAAAGATTAATAATGGTAATTGCGGGATGTTTCCTTGTTATTGCCGGAGGCGTTTTATTAGGATATACGAAAAAATAATAGTTGAGAGGAGAAACAACAATGTATAAAGATTTAGAAGGTAAGGTTGTCGTTATAACGGGAGCAAGTAAAGGGCTTGGAAAAGCTATGGCTATCCGTTTTGGGGAAGAAAAAGCGAAAGTAGTTGTTAATTATCGATCGACTAAAAAGGATTTAGATGAGATCGTTCGAAAGATTAAAGCATGTGGTGGGGATGCAATTACTGTTCAAGCGGATATTTCGAAAGAAGAGGATGTTAAAAGGTTAATAAAAGAAACCGTGGAGGCGTTTGGCACGCTTGATGTCATGATTAATAATGCCGGGATGGAAAATGAAGTACCTTCACATGAATTAAGCTTGGAAGACTGGAATAAAGTTATTTCTACTAATCTTACTGGGTGTTTTTTAGGAAGCAGAGAAGCTATCAAGTATATGATTGACCATCAAATAAAAGGTTCTATCATTAATATGTCATCTGTTCATGAGCAGATTCCGTGGCCTCATTTTGTTCACTATGCAGCTAGTAAGGGCGGAGTGAAATTGATGAGTGAAACTCTTGCTTTAGAATACGCACCAAAAGGAATTCGCGTAAATAATATTTGCCCAGGAGCCATCAATACACCAATCAATGAAGAAAAATTCAATGATCCAAAAGCGAAGCAACAAGTCCTTGATCTCATTCCTATGGGATATATCGGTAAGCCTGAAGAGGTTGCGGCTTGTGCAGTATGGCTTGCATCGAAGGAGGCAAGCTATGTAACAGGATTAAGTTTATTTGTGGATGGTGGAATGACTCAATATCCAGGTTTCCAGGCAGGTAAAGGATAAACGATTGGTTGTAAAAGAAGGACCAAGCCCTTTGGATTATTTATAGACCATCGTACATACATTGAAAAAGTATGTTCATAGTCTATTGTATCTGAATTTATAAGGGTGGGAGTATTATGCCGATAAGATCTGGATCGGAATACATCAAAAAGATAGACAGTCTTCATTCATCGATTTGGATAGATGGAGAAAAAGTGAATGGTAAAATTTCTGAACATCAGGCTTTTAAAGGGGTTATGAAGAGTCAGGCTGCTTTATTTGATTTACAGCTCAAGGAATCTAACCGGGATATCATGACCTTCCGCTCACCTGTTACCGGTAATCTGGTTGGGACTTCTTTTTTAGAACCAAAAACTAAAGAGGATTTAGAAAAAAGAAGACTGATGACACAAATATGGGCTACGTCGAGCGGAGGATTTTTAGGAAGATCACCTGATTATATGAACACGGTGATGATGGCATTTGCATCAGCATCCACTATTTTTTCAGAACAGGATGAACGCTTCACCAAAAATATGAAGTTGATTTTTGAGAATGCTCGCGAACACGATTTATCATTCACCCATACATTTATCAATCCGCAAGTAAATCGCTCATCTTATTATGCGGAAAACTTCACCCAGACGATATCAGCGCAGACGACTGATATAAAGGACGATGGGATTGTTATAAATGGTGCCCGGCTTTTAGCGACGCAGGGAGGAATTACAGATGAAATACTTGTCTTCCCTTCAAATGCTGCTGGGCATAATAAAGATTTGGCCTATGGTTTTTCCATCCCAAGCAACACGCCGGGGTTGAAATTTATAGGCAGAGAACCTTTTAACTATCGGGATTCAGCATTTGATCATCCTTTGGGCTCCCGATTTGATGAAGTGGACACTCTTGTCGTGTTTAATCAGGTATTGGTCCCATGGGATAGAGTATTATTTTACGAGAATCCTATCATCGCCCAAAAAATATATCAGGAAAGCAGTTTTCATCTATTAGCTGTCCATCAGGTTACAAGCCGGAGAATCATTAAATTGGAAATGATTATGGGTGTTGCCCAAAAGCTAATCGACTCGATTCAGGTGGGCGAGTATCAGCATATACATGAAAAAATCAGCGAAATCTATGTAGGAATGGAATCATTAAAGGCATTGCTGCTGGCATCAGAATTGAATGCCAAAGTAGACAAATGGGGAACAATGGTGCCGGATGCGAATCCTTTACAGGCAGCCATTTTGCTGTTTGCTCGTTTGTATCCAAGGTGTATGGAAATCATCCAATTAATCGGAGCGAGTGGGCTCATGGCTATTCCAACAAAAGCGGATTTTTCTTCAGAAGTTGGTGCGGATCTAGACCTATATTTACAGGGAGCAATCATAGATGCTGAAGAAAAAGTGAAGATTTTTCGGTTGGCTTGGGATATTTCTATGAGTGCCTTTGGATCGAGGCAATCCCTGTACGAACGGTTCTTCTTTGGAGATGCAGTCAGATTGGCTTCAGGGCTCTACATGAGTTACCCAAAAGAAAACTATATTAAATTAGTTGATCAATTCTTAAGTGAATATTAAGAGAGAAGGACAGTTATCGAAAAAAAGATAGCTGTCCTTTATTTTTTCATTAAATACTGGTCGTATTTCTTAATCAAAGCCTCCCTTATTCAAAACGTTTAATGCCAAAATTATGAACTTGTTTAATAAATAAACCGACTCTAAAATAGATAGGTAAAATGACTACTAAATGAGGGAAGTTGATTATGGAGTTCACCATGTATGCGAATAAAAAACACACCATAAAGCAAATAGCAGAAGAAATGCTAAATGTTACACAACAGGCTGCGATTGCCTCTTATCCCTGGATAGGAAAGGGCAATAAGATTGAAGCGGATGGTGCAGGTACAAAGGCGATGAGGCATCATTTAAATAAAATCGATATGTGTGGGAGAGTCGTAATTGGTGAAGGGGAAATGGATGAAGCACCGATGCTTTATATAAATGAAATGCTTGGAAGCGGGAATGGTCCTGCCATTGATATTGCTGTGGATCCAGTGGAAGGTACCACTTTAATGTCTAAAGGGAAAAATCATTCAATGGCTGTGTTGGCTGCTGCCAAAAGCGGAAGTATGCTTCACGCTCCTGATATGTATATGAAAAAGATAGCAGTTGGGCCGGGTGCAAAAGGATGTATTCATTTGAATGCCTCCTTAAAAGATAATATGCGATCAGTCGCGAAGGCTCTAGGGAAAGACGTAAAAGAACTGACCATTATGATACAGGACCGCGATCGGCATAATCTATTAATGACACAAGTTCTGGAAATGGGAGCGAAGTTAAAGTTATTCTCTGATGTTGACATTACAGGTGCTATTGCAACCGGCATTGATGGAATGGAAATAGATATGCTTGTGGGGACAGGCGGAGCACCAGAGGGTGTCATCACTGCGACAGCACTAAAATGTTTAGGCGGTGATTTTCAAGGGCAGCTTGTTCCAATGAATCAGGAAGAATACGACCGATGTGTACAGATGGGAATTGAAGATCCAACAAAAGTTTTCGAGTTGGATGAGATTGTTCGTACAGATGATTGCTTATTCTCTGCAACGGCTATTACGGATGGTATGTTTCTAAATGGGGTAAAAAAGCTATCGAGCGGAAAAATGAGTACGCACTCCTTATTATTGGTTGGCGCTAATACCAGAGATACAAAATTTATTCAGACGCACCACCAGTAATGCTTCTTGAAATCCTATAAAAGCAGTGACGATGTGCTTTTATAGGATTTTTTCGTCCTATGCCTTACTCTTTTGCAAGAATCATTTTTGAGATTAAAAAAGTAAAGGGGATTGCAATAATGGTAGCAATTATAGGCGCTATATTTTCATGGATGGAAAGCAACTGTACTAAAATATAAATGGCCAGCGTTGAAACGATAATATTCACGACATAGGTTAAAGGAAATTGCAGAAACTTTTTCAAAGTTGGTTTTGTTTGATAGGTAAAATAGGAATTCAGATAAAAAGAACCAATCATACTGATAAAGAAACCAAGTAAATGGGCTGTCATATAATTCATATGAAATCCCTCTTTAAAAAGTAAATACAAAACATAATAGTTAATTGTATTCACGATGCCAACCATATTGAATTTCCAGAATTCCTTTTCAAGTAAAATCATCATTTAAAACCAGCTTTCTCCGCTTTTTTTCTAGGTTATCTTATTATACTTGATTTAACGGACAGGTTAAATATTCCATAATAAAAAAGGGGAGTAAGATCGTTATGATGGGATATGAAGTAAATTGCTGCTATAACGAAATTTCTGGATATAAAAAGAAGTAAGACCGGAAATAATCATTCACGGTCTTACTATTTACTGGTTAAATAGATGAAACTCTTTCCACCAATCCATCCCTATATCCCGATAGTAATTTAATTTCGTTAGGTTATAGGAGTTTGGCTGATTCAGTAAATATTTGTGATATTCACCAGCTTGCTTTTTTTGTTCCTCCGTAACAGAACGATGGTTATCGAGTAATACATGCCCGAGTTGATGCAATAGACTGGAATGGACATTTTTCATCGCATCAGTAGGTGTATTTTTAGAGGCATATTGTAAGGATTTAAGATAATGGCTTGCTGATTTTTCATAATCATGCAGTAAGTAATTCATTTTTCCAATCGCTTCATGCACATGCATCCTATCCGTATCCGTTTTAGCCAGTGATAGGGCCTTTTCATATGTATCTCTGGCTTTTTGAAGGTTATTCACTTCTAGATATTGATCAGCCAAAAGAATAGTAGCAGGAAATAGCATTTTAATGACCCTTTTTGGCGTTTTATCAGTGACTGATAGCAAAGCGTCTTCTAAAAGTTGAATAATTGTTTCTGTATCAGTGCTTTCGTCTGCATCCAGTGCCTTATATAAAAGTTCTTCAGTAGGACTGATGGCTCGAATCTTATTTAAGATACTCATATATCATCACCCTTTTACAGAAAATTTATTATATTAACATAATTATAACATATTCAATCCCTCTTTAACTCTTTTAACTTAGTTGAAAATATGAATTTCATTTATGCGTGTATCCCAGAGAAACGATTCTTAAGAATAGCTAGACATAAAAAATGATGATAAATAAATGACATAAAGTAAAGTGGCCAAATAGCAAGAACATAGAAGTGAACCTGATTAGAAGAAAGTAAACCAGACCGACAATAAACATAACTCTAAACGATTTACCCAGTTGATTATGATGCCGACGATGAAAGAGAGAATAATGACAAGGGATAAGGAATAAACGGATTAATATCACTTAATACCAAGGTGAAGCTACATTGAGATCAGGTCAAATAAAAGGTAAGAACACCAATCATAACAAGTCCTAGATGAGAGATGAGTTGTCCTAAGAATAAGATGCAAAAAAGTGCGATTACATCAATAGGTGGATTGTTCTTTTTGAAGTAGTGAAAGATGAGATTTTATAAGAATACTCCTTTACTTTAAATTAACATACTATTCATTAAATTATAATAAAAAGTCCAATAGAAATTTTCTATTGGACTCCTAAATTGCTATTTCTTTATTTTCCATTAAACATATCAAAAAGTCCTTTTGCTACACTGCCTTCGTCGCTTGATCCGCCTCTTGAAGGCATAGCGGAAAATACTTTGCTGGCAAGGCGACTGAAAGGAAGTGATTGCACCCAAACTGTTCCTGGACCTCGCAGCGTGGCAAAGAATAAGCCTTCTCCGCCAAATAAGGCGGTTTTAATTCCTTTGGCTAATTCAATATCGTAATCGACATTCCTAGTCATGGCAACAATACATCCTGTATCTACCCGTATTTTTTCTCCAGGTGCCAATACTTTTTGATGAAGTGTTCCTCCTGCGTGAACGAAAGCGATTCCGTCTCCTTCAAGTTTTTGCATGATAAATCCTTCACCGCCAAAAAAGCCAGCTCCGATTTTTTTCTGAAATTCAATTCCTACTGATACACCCTTCGCAGCTGCCAAAAAGGAATCCTTTTGGCAAATAACTTTTCCTTCTAATTCACTTAAATCCAACGGGACGATTTTTCCTGGATAGGGAGAAGCAAATGATACATGTTTTTTCTCTGTTCCTTCATTCGTGAAAGTTGTCATAAATAAACTTTCACCAGTCAGGACCCTTTTTCCGGCACTGAATAATTTGCCCATCATCCCAGATTGAGAGGAAGAACCGTCTCCGAAAATGGTTTCCATTTGAATTTGCTCATCCATCATCATTAAGCTACCTGCCTCGGCTACGACTGTTTCATTCGGATCTAGCTCAACTTCTACAAATTGCATATCGTCCCCGTATATTTTGTATTCAATTTCATGGTTGTTCATCTTCAAAACACCTCCAAATTGATAAAGCCTTCAGTTGAATTTTAATCCAATCAGTTCACGGATGCGAATTTGATAGGCATCAATTCATACTTTTTCTCGTCTTCTTTTTTCCAGGGAACCACCAATTCCATTTACCCAGCAGCTTCATCAGTGAAGGTACAAGGACCATACGAACAAGGGTAGCATCAATAAAGATAGCTAAGGCCACACCAACCCCGATCTGTTTTACCGGTACAATGTCTGTAAAAGCAAAAGCACCTGTAACAGCAATCATAATAGCGGCTGCCGAAGTGATAATTTTGCTTGTTGTGATTAAGCCTTCAAGGGTAGCTTTATCGTTATCTCCAGTTTCTCGATATATTTCCTGAATACGCGAGATTAAGAAGACCTCATAATCCATACTTAATCCAAAAACAATTGCAAAAGTTAAGATAGGGATCATGAGTGCGATAGGATTAGGATCAACTCCTAAATTACCATATTGGAAAACCCATACTATAATTCCGAAGGCTGCACCAAGGGATAAGATATTCATCAGTATGGCTTTTAATGGAATGAGTACGGACCGGAATGCAATGAATAAAATGAAGTAGGTAGCCACAATAATGAGTAATAAACCTTTTGGAACCTGCTCCTGTATTTCATCGAAAATTTCCTGTGTAAATTTAGCCTGCCCACCAATTGAATGAGTCAGCTCTGGATGAATGTCACGATTCTCAGCTTCTCGAACCCAATCCTTAGCTTTGGCCGTTTTGTAGTCAGCATCAAGTTTAACGGTTATATGAGTAGTATCCTTATTCACAATTCTTTCAAGAACGGGAGCCAATTTTTCTCTAGCCTGTTCAGTTTGTAAGATTTGATATAACTCATCTGCTGATTTTGTATTTGTATAAGTGAAAATGGAATCAACCTGATCAACAAGTCTATCTTCTTTAAGCTCATTGATAAAAGCTTCTACGTTCTCGAGGGATTCCTTTGATAATAGGTCCTCTTGATCTTTTGTTTCTATTACAATCGGTACGTTCGATTGATTGCTTGGAAGGAATGAGTCTTCAAATTTTTCATAAGCAATTCTCGTTTGACTGTCAGCCGGCAAAGAATCTGCATTAGGTATTTCCAAATCTATATTTCGAATAGGTGTGGCTACAATAATTAAAATTAGTAAAGCTACTAAAGCGGTAATTACGGGTCGTTTCATTACGAAGTTCGCAAAACTTCTCCATTTACTATCTGGGTTTTCTTTTGTTTTTAAAATCATAGCTTTGTTAATATGTTTGCCAATAAGGCTTAATAAAGCTGGCAGGAAGGTTAGGGCCGAAATGACGGATATGAAAACAGCCACTATACCGCCGACGGCTATACTTCGGAATATATCAATATTAATGAAAAACATACCTGCGAGCCCAAGTACAACACATGTTCCTGAAAAAGCAATGGCTTTTCCGGCGGTTCTGTTTGTATTGCTGACCGCTTTCCTGACTTCATGATGCTGGAGTTCTTCTCTGAATCGATGGATATAGAGAAGGGCAAAATCAATGCTGACTGCTAAACCAATCATGGGAACAACATTTAGTACAAACACGGAAAGATTAATACTAGTCCCTATGAAATAAATAATGCCCATTGAGGATACAACAGCTACAATCCCAGTCATGAGTGGAATGGAGGCAGCAACCAATCCGCCAAATGCCAGTAACAAAACAATCATGGCTACTGGAATCCCAATCATTTCTGCATTTTTTAAATCATTCTGTGATGCCTTACTCATATCTTCTTCAATGACATGGCTGCCAGTGAGAGAAGCAGAAATATCATCCTGGTTCGCAATCTCCTGCTTTAATGCCTTAATATAATCTGCGGGTTCTTGCTTGTCTTCATTAAAAGAGATAGAGGCATAGGCAATCCCCTTTTTATATTGTGAATCGTTTTCTAAAGGCGATTCTATTGAGCTGATTCCATCAATTTCATTTACATCATCTAATACATGGTTAATCTTTTGTTTAAAATCCTTTTCCGCTAAATTCTCTTTATTCTCAAATAAGAGAATATAGGGAGATGCTGATTGGTCGAATTTTTCTTCCAGTAACTCATTTGTTTTGTCATAAGAGGACTCTTCCATCTCAAAGCCGCTACCTTGAAGAATTCCAGGCATTTTTAGAGCGAATAATCCCATTGCTAGTGTGAAAATAATCCAAATAGCTAAGATTATTTTACGATATGTATATAACATCTTTTAAACCTCCTATTTTAGCTCTGTTTTCATAATAATCCTATATACCCTAAGGATAGTGAACTTATCCTCACTTTTGCTTCCTATATACAACATAAAATCCTATCCCCTTTTTGAAAATGGAAACGGTTCAATAAATTGTATTTAAGAGTACAAGAAATACCTATTTGTAATAGAAAAATCAGGTGTATTTTTTGCAAATATGGGGAAATACTAGATCGTATGCTACATAAATAGACAATCTAGGAGGAAACAAGATGAAAAAATTATCTCTTATCTTGTGCATGTGTGTCCTAACAATATTTGCAGCAGGGTGCGGTAATAATGACGACGCGGGCACAAATAACCAAGACAATGACAATCAAGCAACAGAAAATAACAATGCAAATGATAATCAATCAACAGGAAATAACAACGCGAATGATACTACAACTGACAATAACACGGGTACTAATAACACTAATACCAATGAATCACCGTATTCTTTTAGAGAATTTGATCTTGAAGTGAAATACGACAATAATAAAGATTATGAAGTTAGCTATGAAAATGATAACGACGGAGTAGAAGCAACGATTGAAGATGATCTCAAAAATGAGCGAGTAAATGGCAATGAAGCCATTGACCGTCTAGATCCGATATTTAAAAAATTAGATATTAATTCTAATACATCACAGGAAGATGTTCTATCCAAGATCATGTCAGCGTTTGAATTAGATAAAAATTATCAAGCGATTGATGTGGACATTTCATTTAATGACGGGACAGAAAAAGAATATAGAAATAATAAGTAATTGAAATGCGAAAACAGAGCATCCCTTTGGATTGAAAAAGGGGATGCTTTATTTTGTTTTTTATGAATGGTTAATTTCCCATTGCACAGCTTTGAATGTTAGGTATAAGATGTAAGAGGCATAACTATCCACAAAGGAGTTGAGATTATTGAGTAACTACGATTCGGGTGACCCAGACACGAGCTTGCCTGAGGAAACCAACAGTACTTTTTATAACAGGTGGGGAAAGATAATCGTCATGCCTTTAAAAAGAGTTGTTGCTTCCTCATAATGAGAGGAGGTTAAATCATGTTAGAATATTATATTTCAGATACAACTAGTAAATTACAGAAGATCGATGAACTAAAAAAAGGATGCTGGGTGAATATGGTGGCTCCCAGCGAAAGTGAAATTAAATTAATCTCGGATCGTTTGGGTATACCTGAAGATTTTATTAAAGACCCACTGGACGATGAAGAACGTTCGCGCCTTGAAAGAGAAGATAATCATGTATTAATCATTGTGGACTTTCCTTATATTACGTATGATGATGGAGGATTTCCACTTTATGAAACTCTTCCGATTGGTCTGATTGTAACAGATGAGTGTTTTATTACGATCTCGCTTATTGAAAATCCAATTATTACTGATTTTATAAATAAAAAAATTAAGGGATTTTTTACGTATAAAAAGACACGGTTTGCTCTTCAAATTCTATTTAATATTTCGAGCTATTATTTAAGATACCTGAAACAAATTAATCGTAAGACGGACGACATTGAAAAAGAATTGCATCAATCGATGAAAAATGAAGAGCTGTATGCATTCCTAGCTTTAGAAAAAAGTTTAGTGTATTTCACAACGTCTTTAAAATCGAATAAAATTGTTTTGCAAAAGCTTTTACGTTTAAATCATTTAAAAATGTATGAAGAAGACAAAGATCTCCTAGAAGATGTTATTATTGAAAATACACAGGCGATTGAGATGGCAGAAACATATCATTCGATTTTAACGAGTATGATGAATACATTTGCTTCGGTTATTTCCAATAACCTGAATATCGTGATGAAATTTTTAACTTCTATAACGATTATCTTGTCATTTCCGACTATTGTAGCAAGTATATACGGTATGAATGTTAATTTACCTTTTCAAAATAACCCATATGCATTTATCGGTGTTATTTGTGTCGCCTTATTGTTATCATCCATTACAACCATTATATTTTGGAAAAAGAGATACTTTTAAAGATAGCAAAAGCTATCTCTTTTTTTTGGGTAAGCTAAATTTGTTGAGTGTCTTACATGAAAAAGATAAAATATTATTTTGCATAGAGATATCGTGAACTTTTATAACATTATCGATAGTAGGCTATTTTAAGGGTGTTAAAAGTGTGGGGTGAATGAATTTGGAACTTAGAGAAACAATGGCAAAGAAGGTCGCCTGGATTAGTATTTGGAGCAATATAATACTGACTGTTGGGAAGATTGTAATTGGAATAATGGCAAGCAGTGATGCGTTATTCGCAGATGGGATTCATTCAGCAGCGGATGTTTTTGCAGCGGTTATCGTATTATTGGTACTAAAAGTTTCGAATAAACCTGCTGATACAGAGCATCCATATGGACATGGTAAAGCTGAGGTAATCGTGTCCGGCGTAATTGGAATATTGTTGGTAATGGTCTCACTATACATTGTATACGAAGGTGTAGCAGGATTTTTCCATCCTGTTGAAACACCAAGTATGATTGCCTTCTGGATTGCTTTGTTTTCATACGTAGCGAAAGAATGTTTATTCCGATATTCGATGAATGTGGGCAAACGGGTAAACAGTAAAGCCATTGAAGCGGTAGCTTATGATCATCAGGCAGACATTGTTGCCTCGCTGGCTGCAGCAATCGGGATATTAGTGTCGTATCTTGGTGATAAACTAGGTATTACTTTTCTATTATATGGAGATAAAGTGGCAAGTATATTCGTTGCCTATTTAATATTTAAGATCGCAAGAGAAATGCTGACGGAAGCTTTTCACATCCTGATTGAACGGAATGTAGAACCGGAAATGTTGAAGGAATTTGAATCTGTCATCCTTAGTTTTGAGGAAGTCAGACGGATTGATCGCATTCGGGCACGAGAGCATGGGCATTATATCATGATGGATATTCGTATCTCAATCGACCAGGATAAAACGATTAAGGAAGGACATGATCTTTCCAGAGAAATCAAGAACGCAATGAAGAAAAAATTCGATCATGTAGAAGAAGTACTCATTCATTTAAATCCATACTTTCCTGAATAAACGAAAGCCAGTTTACATCTTATTTGTAAACTGGCTTTTTTCGTTTATATCGAAAACACGTATTTGGGATTGAAAGGGAACGGGCTGAACCAAAGAAACTCCCTATTTACTTAAATGAAATATATTTATATTAAAATCATAACCCGGACTGGCTATATAGTTCCAGTCTGGGTTTCTTCGTTAAATCGAAGTATATTGAAAGACGAAATTGAGCGTGAATAAAAGAGCGATAATATAAAGTGAAACAGAAACATCGCTTTTTTTCCCTAAAAATAACTTGATCAATGGATAAGCGATGAAACCAATGGCCATTCCATTGGCAATGCTGAATGTTAATGGAATTAAAACAATGACCAATAGAGCGGGAAAACTCTCGGTTAAGTCATTTAGATCGATTTCGGCAATATTTTGGATCATCAACGCGCCTATCAAAATTAAAATAGGGGATATTGCTGCATTCGGAATGATTTTTATAACCGGTATTAAAAACAACGAAGCTAAAAAGAACAAGCCTGTTGTGACAGCTGTTAATCCTGTACGTCCGCCTGCTGTAATTCCAGCGGCTGTTTCCACAGTGGCAACAGTCGGGCTTGATCCGAATATTCCGCATGTTAGGACGGATAGAGCGTTTGCCTTTAGGGCTTTATTATTTTTTTCTGGCTGCTTTATAGATGCCGTATGCGCATGAATTAGACCAATATTTTCAAAGGTTACAACCATTGCCATTGAAAAAGCAGTTAACAGAAAGCCGACTGAGAAGATATTAGTAAATGACATGGCTCCAAAAACTTCTCCGTAAGCACTAAATGAAGGTTGAGTCCATTCAAATCCATCAAGGTTTACGACTCCAAGTATAATGGCCAGAATAGTAATGATAGCGACACTGATTAGAAGATTTCCCGGTACATTGCGAGTAAATAAAATAAAGGTAATAGCAAGACCAAGAATCGTTAACAACGTTTCTCCATTTGTTAAGTCTCCAAGGGCAACAATTGTTTCAGGGGAGGAAACGATAATACCACTTTGCTCAAACCCGATAAACATTAATAGAATTCCGATCCCAACCGTAATTCCTACTTTTAAGGAATGCGGGATTGCTTCAATAATTTTTTTTGATAATGGAGTGAAAGCAATGAGCATAAAAAACAAACCTGACAGAAAAACAATTCCAAGGGCTTCCTGCCAGCTATAGTTGCCATTGATCACGATTGTATACGTGAACATAGCATTAATCCCCATGCCTGGGACGACAATGATAGGTGTATTACTCCAAAGCCCCATAATGATACAACCGAAAACGCAGGTAAGTATCGTTCCAATCATAGCAGCGTCATATGGAATTCCTGCTTCTGATAGGATTTTCGAATTGACAATTACGATATATACAATGGTGATAAAAGAAATAAAACCAGCAAGGATTTCGCGTTTTATAGTTGTGCCGTGCGACTCCAATTTAAATAATTTTTCCATGATGTGTCGTTCTCCTTTTTAAAAAGCTACCTTCCTATGCTATCATTGTGTCAAGTATATGAAAAATATCTATTTTATATAATATGTATATGTTTTTGATATAACAGAAGAAATGAA
Organism: Pradoshia sp. TA40_28; assembly: GCF_059694525.1. Classification (NCBI taxonomy): domain Bacteria; kingdom Bacillati; phylum Bacillota; class Bacilli; order Caryophanales; family Bacillaceae; genus Pradoshia; species Pradoshia sp. TA40_28. Next base: position 193,515 of record NZ_JCATZO010000007.1, on the reverse strand, counting down.
GGGAACAATAAATGGACATTAAGCAATTACGTTATTTTGTGGCGATTGCAGAAGAAAAACAAATTACGAAAGCAGCAAAACGATTACATATGGCTCAACCGCCTTTAAGTCAGCAATTAAAAAAAATGGAAGAAGAATTAGGTGTCCTCCTTTTTAATAGAAAAGGAAACAAGCTTGAACTAACCCAGGCTGGAACTTCTCTCTATCAAAAATCAATAGATATCATCAGAGTGTTTGAAGAAATGCTTACAGAAACGAAAGAAATGGTAGAGGGATTAAGCGGTAATCTTCGAATAGGGGTAAATACGTTCTCAGATTATCAATTAGCCGGATATTTAAATGAATTCCATAAACAATATCCGAATGTTTATTATACGGTTTATCAAGGGAACTCAGTTGAATTGACGAAGATGATTAAGGAGGGATTGCTGGACATAGGCTATGTTATTTTTCCAATCGAGTCACATGAGGTCAATATACTGCCGATAAAAACGGAACCATTTGTTTATTTAACGAATGAACAACGAGGGGGATCAAAACCAGACGTTTCTTTAAGAGAGATTAGTAAAAAGCCGTTGATCCTACCAAGTAATGAGGGTCTGGGAATCTATAAAATGATTGTCAGTGAATTTTCGCGGCTGCATATAAAGCCCGATGTGAAAAGTGAATGCTCAGATATCAAGCTATTACTCGAATTAGTAAAGCAAGGGTTCGGAGTTACCATTGTGCCGGAATCTGTTGTAAAGACATACGATACGCACCAGTTATATAGCTATCAGCTAGAAGAAAGAGACTTAACATCCACAGTTGGAGTTATTTGGTCAAAAGAAAGATATTTGACCAAAACAGTAGAGAATTTCTTGCATATGATTAGGCAAGAGTCCAATGGCAACCCTATTACTGATGAAAAAGATAGAATCAACAGGTAAAACATGGTAATACCAAAATCAATCCATAAACGGAAATGATTAATTTTTCGATTATAGTTTTTCTAATACCAAGGGGTAGACTGTATTCTTTGCTTCATATTATAGCAAGCTTCCTTAAGCTTTATTATTTTCCAGTTGCACGGAGGATAAGATAGAAAAAATAAGAGTAAGACCTATGGAATTTTTTTATTGAACTTTTCAGAGAAAAATATTGTTCAACTGTGTTTTTAAATAAGTAGTGGTAAGATAATATCAGAATCAAAGATGTATTAAAGGAGCTGGATATAATGAATTTTGAGCAAAAATTAGACAAATATGCTGAATTGGTTGTTAAAGTAGGCGTTAATATTCAAGAAGGTCAAATGCTAGTTATTTCCTCCTCAATAGAATCAGCACCCTTTACACGTAAAGTTGTAAAAAAAGCATATGAAGCGGGTGCAAAGCATGTGTACATAGAGTGGGGAGATGAAGAGGTTAGCAGAATCAAATATGAATTGGCTCCAGATGAAGCCTTTACTGAATATCCAGAATGGATCGTTGCTCAACGAGAGGAATTGGTGGAAAAAGGAGGAGCTTTTCTGTCCATCGTATCCCAGAGTCCAGATTTATTAAAAGGTGTTGATCCAAATAGGATTGCAAACTTTCAGCGAGCAGCAGGCACTGCGTTAAATAAATTTAGGCAGGCTACTCAATCTGATAAAGTGAGCTGGTGTGTAACGGCAGCTGCAGGAAAAGCTTGGGCTGATAAGATTTTTCCTGATTCCGAAAACAGTGTGGAATTACTTTGGGATGCTATTTTTAAAGCAGTCCGAGTTGAAAGTGAGGATCCGGTTGCTGCCTGGAAGGAACATGATGAAACCTTGCGTACAAAAGCAGACTATTTGAATTCTAAAAAATATAAAGTTCTCCATTATAAAGCGCCGGGAACAGATTTATCCATTGAACTGTCCGATAAGCATATATGGTGCGGAGCCGGAAGTGTAAATTCGAAAGGCATTACGTTTATGGCCAATATGCCAACAGAGGAAGTTTTTACGGTTCCTTATAAAGAAGGTGTGAATGGAACTGTTACAAGTACGAAGCCTTTAAGCTATGGCGGCAATGTTATTAACCATTTCACGTTAACTTTTGAAAAAGGGAAAGTTGTAGGTGTCAAGGCTGAAACAGGTGAGGATGTACTTAAGAATCTTCTCGATTCTGATGAAGGATCACGTTATCTTGGTGAGGTTGCTCTGGTACCGCATCAATCACCGATTTCCGATACAAATATTCTATTCTATAATACACTCTTTGACGAAAATGCATCCAACCACTTAGCTATTGGATCAGGTTATGCTTTTTGCCTGGATGGAGGCAAAGAGATGAGTGAGGAAGAATTAGCTAATCATGGTGTGAATATTAGTATAAACCATGTTGATTTTATGATTGGCTCAGCTGAAATGGATATAGATGGCGAATTAGCAGATGGAACAAAAGAGCCTATTTTCCGAAAAGGAAATTGGGCATTCTAATCAAGCTGTAAATAAAGCCGGAACTTAAATGTTCCGGTTTGTTTTTATCTAAAAAGAGCGTGCTATTTGTCATTTTTTTCGGCATTTATGTTTTTATAAAACTGTCTTCGAATAGATTGTTTTTATTGTGACCAATCACATTGTAGGTGCTAAAATACTGCCGCAGGAGAGGGCTTAACGCTACTTTATTATAAAAAAGCCCCTGTTCGTATTATAAGAAAAAAGACTACTCTTAAAGCTGCCTGGTTCATAAGCTCTATTCTTCATTGGAATAATCAATATGGACTTTTTTACAACCCTCACACAGATAAGCATCTACATAACTAATTGAAAAGCGACTTTGATTCGATAATAAAACTGATTCTTTATTCAGACTGGGTTCAATACTTAACTTAGATACTTTTGGTATCCAAGCAAGTCTAGTACCACTTTGTATATACCCTTTTTTCATTTCACTGCCGCAGTTAGGACATTCATCCAAAAATACCCCTCCTTACCGTACACTTTTTTATTATTTATATATTCTCTTAAGCATTCCATAAATCCTTCGTCTGCTATTCTGCCTCGTCACTAACATATATGTACAACAATAAAGGGTGTTAATCCTTCTTTCTTGGATCAACACCCATTATTATTGTTAAGTGACATACACTCTTAATAAGAAAGTAAGTTCACTCTAGACGGTTAGGCGGAGAAGGAGAGTGAACTTCTTCTACTTCTGAAAACAAATTTGAACTAGTTTCTTTCGATTTATTTATCGAATGTTGTTGTGAAATATTGATATAGTCCTGCGATACTAGCTGAGAAAGCATTTCATAAATTTTATCAATATCTCCCCTGGTAGCATATTTCTTCTTATCAATGAGGGAATAACCTAGTTGCCCACTAGGTTCAAGTGTAGCCCATTGAACATCTTTTATATTTTCTATTCCTTGTTGTCGTAAACGCATTTCTAATTTGTCTACTGAAAGACGTAATTTTCTTAAATTCTCTTCTTTTAATGTACTATTCTCAATGACAACTTTCGAACGACCTGTAAATATCTTTTCACTAAAGTCCCATTTCAATTGAATAAATTCGATTAATAGTAAAGTCGCTATAAGTATCGAAGCAATCACAAATGTAACCCAAATATTTTTCCCACTCACAGGTTGTATTAAAAGTGTACCGATTGAAATCATTATGACTGTCTGAGAAATAGTCATTTGGGAGATGGATCGCCTTCCCGCAAAACGAATTAATAAAACGCCAAAGATAATAATTAGAATGGATTTCCATATTAAGCTAATATCCATCATTGTCATAGTCCGTGTAAATATAAAGCTAAGTTCCTTTTACTAATCCCCTTAGTTAAAGAAGCTATCTTTATTATGATGATATCACAAGTGGGATGTTCATTTATAAAACATAAAAATGATGGGATGTTTTTTCTGATGAATAAATGAGTTATAATGGGGAATAACCGAATATGAGGAGAGGAGGATAAAAGTGAAGTCAAAATTACATTTTTGGACATTGGAAATTCTGTTACTGTTATTGGTTATTTATGTAAGCACAAAAATCTCTTTCTTATTTAATCCGATTGGGATTTTTATATCTACGTTGTTTTTCCCAATCTTAATTTCAGGATTTCTATTTTATTTATTAAATCCAATTTTAAAGTTTATGATGAATCGGAAAGTACCAAAAATCATAGGAATCTTAATTGTATACATAGCCCTGATTGGTTTAATTATATTTGGTGGAGCAACCGTTGGGCCGATTGTTTCGAATCAGATAACAGATATAGTCGAGAATACTCCGGAAATTATTGATGATATTGGAAGAATTATTGAGGATGCATCTGATTCCCCTTTGGTTAAATATGTGATTCAACAGGATTTTGTACAAATAGACCAACTGAAAGATAGATTACTTGAATTCTCAACAACTGTTACAAAGAATATCACGACTGGAGTCTCAGCCGTTGTCTCCTTTATCACAGATCTTACATTAATTATCATAACAGTTCCGTTCATCCTGTTTTATATGTTGAAGGATGGGAATAAGCTTCCAAATGCGATTATGAGATTTTTGCCATCTTCTTTTAGGAAAGAAGGAATGGTTATTATTCATGAAACTTCTGAGACATTGGCAAGCTATATACAGGGACAAATTATTGTCTGTATCTTTGTCGGAACATGTTGTTTTATAGGCTTCTTAATTTTGGACTTACCATATGCATTGACATTGGGATTAGTGATTGCAGTTACAAATATTATTCCATATGTAGGTCCGTTTATTGGAGCTGTACCGGCAGTGGTTGTCGGTTTATTCCAGTCTCCGCTAACAGCCATTTTGGTCGTTCTGGTGATCGTAATCGTTCAACAGATAGATGGAAATCTGATTTCTCCGTTGATTATTGGAAAGTCACTTAATATCCATCCATTGACCATTATCTTGATATTATTGGTTGCGGGAAGTTTAGCCGGTATACTGGGAATGATATTAGCCGTCCCAACCTATGCCGTTGTAAAAACTATTATCAAAAATATTGTTAGGCTCTATAGATTGTATAAGACAAACACAACCGTATTAACCGATTGACTTAGGAGCAGAACAGAGCAGAACCTGTGATACGGGTTCTGTTTTTTTTATTACCTACTAAAAGTCATATCTTCAGTTGGAAGATAGCTGGTAATTGTGACGGATTTGAGATAAATGACATACATTAAAAAGACTGCACATTCAATTAATAGGTTTTATCCTAAATGAATGTGCAGGCTCGTATGTCTCATTATTTAAAAATATTTATTACATTTTAGGAGAACAGAACATTATCCTCTTTGGCGATAGTTTGATGAGGTGTTTCTACTAGCTGATACTCTTTAACCTTTTGTTTGATTTTAACATAGTGGATATGATGATCCTCCATATCGATAATTGTTAATTCAAAACCTTCAAGATCAATTGTATCGCCCATCTTAGCATCATATTTTTCAGTTAGAACCCATCCACCGATAGTATCAATATCGCTATCATCCAAATCAGTGCCAAGCAAGTCATTGATTTCGCTGATTAGCACCTTGGAATCAAAGATGTAAGAACCATCAGGGTTTTTACGGATTTCAGGTACTTCGTCTGTATCGAACTCATCGCGGATTTCTCCGACAATTTCTTCAACAATATCTTCTATGGTAACTAATCCTGAAGTTCCGCCATATTCATCCATCAGAACGGCCATGTGGATACGCTCAGATTGCATCTTGACTAATAAATCATGAATCGGAACCGTATCAATGACACGGATAATCGGTCTGATATAGGGTTCCAGAGTAACGGTTGTTACCTGTTTATGCTGCACAAGATCTGTCAGTATTTCCTTTACATTCACTAATCCAATGATATGATCCTTATCCCCATCAATAACAGGATAGCGAGTGAATTTCTCTGCATGGAATACATCAATAAAATCTTTTACCAGGTCATCTTTTGATAAGGAAATCATTTCTGTTCGTGGCACCATAATTTCTTTAGCGATTCGGTTATCAAATTCAAATATATTGTTTACATATTTAAATTCAGATTGGTTAATTTCGCCGCTCTTCAAGCTTTCAGACAGAATAATTTGCAGTTCTTCTTCTGTATGTGCAATCTCATGTTCCGATGCAGGTTCAACCCCGACTAATCTTGCAGCAAGCCTGGCGGAACCATTAAGCGCCCAAATAAAGGGATACATTATTTTGTAGAACGCCATAAGTGGTTTTGAGGTAAGAAGAGCAATTGCTTCCGCTTTTTGAATGGCAACAGTCTTTGGTGCTAATTCGCCAATGACTACATGGATAAATGTGATTAACATAAAAGATAGAATGATAGTCAGTGTTTTCGAAACGGTATCTGGCAATGACAACAATGCCATAAATGGAGATAGGATAGAGGCAAAGGTTTCCTCACCTATCCACCCCAGTGCAAGTGCTGTAACCGTTATTCCGAGCTGACAGGCAGACAAATATTCATCCAGATTGGTAATGATTTTTTTTGTACTAATTGCCCTTTGATTTCCTTCTTCCAGTAATTGATCTATCCGTGAAGATCGAATTTTAACAATTGCGAACTCCGATGCAACAAAAAATGCGGTTAATGCAATTAAAATGGCTATAAAAACCAAATTCCATATGTCCAATAAATTTCCTTTAACCGTTTATGACGGTCAAGGAGTCACCTCCTGTAGTAGTAAGCTGATGTCCAGCTAAGTCGTTTAAATATATGATATAAGACTATGTGAATGTTTTTGGCCGTCAACTTCCCATGTGAATCACCCCTTGATTAAAAAAGAGAAGTATTTGGAAAAGAGTTATTAATAACCATTATATTAAATTTTCAAATGAATAGCATTTGTTTTTATTCCTAATTTATTGATATGAGTATATTTTCTTTAAAATAAAAAATAGGACTTTCTTTTTTTCTGCAATTTAGTAAAATTTAAAGGGTAGGCTTATTTATATAAATAACATGATTACAGTGTAATCTACATATGGTTGAAATAGAAAAATTGATTTTTGTTATATGTCAAATAAAATGCTCAAATGCAGGTTTGAGGGTTGGTTACCTGGGTATATTTGTATGGATTAGTATAAATTAGAGGTGGAGACTGTGTATATGGATATCGTATCTAAATTCAAAGTGCAGGGAGTTATCATTGAAAAGACAAAATCTCGTTATGAAATATTTACGAATGTATTTATTTCAGGTTCCTCTGTTTTGAGTAATGAAATAATGACTGAAAATACATATACATCAGAGTCCAAGAAGCAAGTAGATTTGAAAAGTCATTAATCATGATATATACATAAAAACATAATGGAATAATACGGAAAATTATTCTCTGAAAAGACGTATATAGGCGTCTTTTTTTTTTATAAGTGTTATTAAAGGTGGAATTACTGAACAGTGAATACTCGTTATTCGACATTTACTCTCAGTTCAGTTCTCTATATCGTTCTTGTGATAGTGAATCACCTTAAAATAAAGCTATAGCGCACTACATAAATACCTCCTGTAATTCTTTCCATTGTCATCTTAGGAATAATCTACTATTATTATATTATAATAATAAAAAACACATCTATTCAGTTGGATGGTTTTCTGATAAATCCTCCTTGTTAGGTAGGATTTTTAAAATAGTATCAAAAAAATGAAGGAGGACATCTATGAATCTTACAATTAAAATTATATTAGGATTATTTTTTGGTGCAATTGTTGGATTAGCTCTTAATATTTTTTCACCTCAATTATTTGAAATCTTAAATACTGTAGCATTTTCACCAATTGGCAGTCTGTTTATTAATGCTATTACCATGTTGGTTGTTCCAATTGTACTCATCTCAATTACTTTGGGAACAGCAGGTCTGGGTGATCCCAAAAAACTCGGGAGGATCGGTGGTAAAACGATTCTATATTTCCTGTCTACAACTGCATTTGCCATTACAATTGGTATATTCCTTGCATTAGTCATTAAACCAGGGAATGGAGGTAATTTTGATATTGCCTCGGCTGAATATACAGCCACTACAGCCCCCTCTATTTCTGAAACACTCATAAATATCATTCCAAAGAATCCAATTCAGGCGATGGCTGAAGGAAATATGCTCCAAGTAATTGTAATGTCTATTTTCTTTGGTATTGCAATTACGGCTCTTGGTGAGAAGACAAAGGGTATTATAAACCTGTTGGAGCAAGGTAATGAGGTACTAATGTACTTGGTTAACCTTATTATGAAGGCAGCGCCATATGCGACTTTTGCCTTGATCGCAACGGCTATTGGCAGTCAGGGTCTCCCGGCTATTAAAAGTATGGGTCTTTATATGGTTGTCGTGTTATTGGCATTATTGATTCATACCATTTTCACATACGGGGGAGCTATTGCCATATTCGCAAGACGAAATCCAATTGAGTTCTTCAAAAAGTTTTTCCCAGCTATGACAGTAGGTTTCAGTACATCATCTAGCAGTGCAACTTTGCCGGTAGCTATGGAACTTGCACAAAATGAGTTGAAAGTACCAAAAAGTATCAGCAGTTTTGTACAACCACTTGGCGCTACCATCAATATGGATGGTACAGCTATTATGCAAGGGGTAGCAACTGTATTTATTGCTCAGGCTTACAGCGTGGAACTTACGATGACGCAATTAATCACAGTCATTTTAACTGCTGTCCTTGCCAGCATTGGGACAGCTGGAGTGCCAGGTGTAGGGTTAGTTCTATTGTCAATGGTTCTTGGACAGGTTGGCCTTCCGGTTGAAGGTATAGGTCTAATATTGGGTATTGATCGTTTACTTGATATGACTAGAACAGCAGTTAATATTACAGGAGATGCATCCTGTGCGGTTATCATTGCTGAATCTGAAAAGAAACGTGAAGAAAAAGTAAATAAAGTAGAAGAATTTGAAGTAGAAGAAATGACTGCTTAATTAGTCTTAATAGATAATACTTGCTAATGAATGAAAATATTAGTAGGATGTAAGAAATGAATAGTATTCCACAAGGGGAGCCAATGGCTGAGAGTGAACGATTGAGTTCTGACCCTTTGAACCTGTTAGTTAACACTAGCGTAGGAATGTGGCTGAATAAATGTAAATGTAAGCAATGCGAGCCATTTTATGCGCGCATTGCTTTTTTGCATTTTTGGATGCCCGAATCAAGACTTTAGATTACGATTCAAAACTCTTGATTAGAAAGGGGAAGTTTAATGAGAAATAATCGATTATTATTTATGGTTGAGATTGCTGTTTTTTCTGCTCTGGCCTTTATCTTTGATTTATTGGCCAATGTATTATCTTTCAGTTTATGGCCTCAAGGAGGAAGCGTATCAATCGCTATGGTACCTGTCTTTTTAATGTCCTATCGCTGGGGTATCAAAGGAGGCGTAGCATCAGGTTTATTGCTCGGTCTACTGCAAATATTGTCAGGAACTGCTTATATCATGCACCCTGTACAAGGGTTCCTTGATTATATTGTTGCCTATACGGTTGTTGGCTTGGCGGGACTCGTATTTAAGTATGTTGAAAGAGAACAAATTCGAAAGAAAAATTTGAAAACTACTGGTATGATCCTTTTAGGAATCCTACTCGGCAGTGCCTTGCGCTTTATCGCGCATTTTATTGCCGGGATGGTATTCTTTGGTTCAGGTGTAGCGGATGGGCAATCGGTCGTAGTATTTTCGCTGCTGTATAATTTATCCTATATGATGCCCAGTGTGATAGTGAGCGGATGTATAATGATGCTGTTATTTGCTGCGGCACCACGAGTCATTCTAAGAAAACCTGCACATCATTCTTAAAAAGAATAAAATCGATATCTCGGCTCTCAACATGATTGAGAGCCTTTTTGAGTTTTACATTTCTCTCCCTATACGTTCTAACTTTTCGTTTCATAATGACTAGTTTTTAGTAGATAGTTCTTCTGACCCTTATGAATAATTACAGTAGGTTTTTAGGATGAAGAACAAGGGAATATAAAAAAATTAGTAAATATATACATTATAGTACCTATCTTCCATTTATTTCTATTATAATAGTAGTAGTGAACATTGATTGTGGAGTGTATATAAAATTAATTAATATTGATGGGAAGAGGGATGTTTATGAGTAAGGATGAGATTATTCGTCTAATATCTGAACGTATGAGGTTAATCCGGGTTGAGGTTGATTATACACAAGACAAGATGGCTGAAATTATAGGGATTTCCAAAAAAACATTGGTGCAAATTGAAAAGGAACGTAATGAAGCAAGTTGGACAACTGTTGTGGCTGTTGTTTCATTGTTTCGTGAAACTTTAACTGTGCAAACATTATTTGGCGGGGATCCACTCGAAGTTATTGAAACCGTTTCAAGGGAAAGAATTGATTATAGGAAAGAAAAGATGCTTGGTGGTAAGGTATGGTGGAAAGATGTTCTGCTTGAAGGCGGGTACGTTCTGCAACAAAATATGATTAGTGAACACTACCGGATCTTGGATGGGGATCAGTACCGGATCTATAGCTCATTAAATGAAAATGATGCCCATAGTAAATTTAAAGAACTAGTCAATAAAGTATTGCAATCATAATTTTTGTTATGGAGAGAGATTCCTGCCATACATATGAATGGAGCTATTCTGGGATGTCTCTTTTCAATTGAATGGTTTTTAGTTTGATTCGGCACATAGATGACCTCCTGTTTTTTTACAGTGAGGCAGGAGGTCATGTAAGAATTAGGAATATTTAACCTTATTTGGCTACTAAAACAGGGCAGCTGGAATTTTTAATAATTTTTTCAGAAACACTGCCAAGGAATAATTTACGAAGACCAGAGGTGCTGCTATTGCCAACAATGATTAAATCGGCACCTTCTTTCTCTGCATATTGAAGAATCATATCATCGGTTGTTCCTTCCAGTACAACAAAATGAGAATGGATTAGATTGTTATCTTCAAGGCTTTCTACATATCTTTCAATTTCCTCAAGTTGAGTAGTCTTAGATGGGTTGTCATTTATAAAAGGACTCTTATCTGAGATGATCGCCTGGCCATGGCTGGTATCCGCATAGAATGGTGCTGTGCTGGACGTAACAAATGTTTCATCATGAATATAAGCTTCATTTTTTTTCTCATAAACATAAACAACTGATAACAATGAGTTTTCATTACTCTTACAAAAGTTTAATCCCATTGATAATCCTAATTTAGCCGAATCTGAGCCATCAAACGCCACCAATATATGTTTAAACATATAGATTCAGTCCCTTCTATTTGGTTGTTCTTTTTTATTTATCCTAAATTTGATTATTGGAAACATGGTGAATAGATGAAGAATCTATTGGTAGGGTGCAATTTTGAAAAAAGATGTGTGAAAAATAGCCTATGATTTGAAAAGGCTCATAATTTGCTAAAAAAACCAGTGAAATTACACATAGTATTCAGTATGTAAAAAAATTAGATAAATATGCCAAAAGACCGGTGGTCATACCTCTCATTATCTTGTATTCTTGTATTATAGAAAAAAGAGGTGATGAGGATGTTAAAAGACGAACAACCCCAGGATATTCACCCTATTATTAAAAAATGCTTAACTCATTTGGATGTTTTGGGAGCAGATGTGAAAGTAAAACAAATAGTGTATATGTATATGGAAACATTGCATAAAGAAATTGAAGCCTCGAATAATGAGTTTATTAAATGAAAATAGAGTGAACATAAAACAACTGCCTATCAGTTGTTTTTTTATTTTTTGTGTATAATATGTAAAAATGCATAAAAATTTAATTGATTTTAGTGGAGGGATATAAGGATGGGTCATAAGTTTTTAAAAAAAGCACTTGGAATATTCGACCATTCTCGTCTAATACACATTCTTCTGCTTGGTATATCTTTTGTAGCTCTTATCGTGAGTATATTCTTTTATATACTTTTGAATCTGGAAGTTGATTTGTCTCATTTAAAGACTGAGCTTATGCAGCCAACTATTATTTATGATAGGGATAGAGAAGAGGCAAGCAAAATTTCGGGTAATAAAGCGGAAGGTGTCCCGATCGATAAAATTCCGCAGCATGTTATCGATGCCGTAATTTCCATAGAAGATCGACGTTTTTATGAACACAATGGAATTGACTATATAGGGATTATTCGGGCCGCATACAAAAATTTTACAGCAGGATCGGTCGTACAGGGGGGAAGCACCATTACACAGCAACTGGCAAAAATAACGTTGCTAACTCCTGAACAAACGTTAAAAAGAAAGTTGAAGGAGGTTGCCATTGCCAGTCAGATTGAACGCGAATACACAAAAGATGAAATCATGGAAATGTACTTAAATCAAATTTACTTTGGACATGGTGCCTGGGGAATCCAAAATGCCAGCAAAGTATATTTTGGTAAAGAAGTTGAAAAGATTAATCTTTCTGAGGCGGCTTTGCTAGCCGGATTAATACATGCTCCCTCAGCATTAGACCCATATAAAAATTATGATGCTGCTAAAAAGAGACAGAAAGTCGTGCTAAAGCAAATGGAAAATAGCGGTTTTATCACGAATAAAGAAAGGGAATCCGCAGCTAACACTGAAATCAAATTGACAGAATTAAGCGACCCGTTAAAAGGTCTGTATCCATATTATGTAGACCAAGTGATCGAGGAAGCTAGAAAAACATATGGAATTGTCCAGGATGAATTATTAACCGGTGGATACAAAATCTATACTGAATTGGATCAAAACATGCAAGCAGCTGTCGAAAAGGTATATCAACAAGATGAGTTGTTCGCAAAAGGATCAAATCCCAATGAGCTTGTCCAAAGTGGTGCTGTTTTGCTTGATCCCAAGACAGGAGGCGTACGGGCACTCGTGGGGGGAAGAGGAGATCACGTTTTTCTTGGATACAACAGAGCCACTCAGCTAAAAGCGCAGCCAGGTTCAGTGATGAAGCCGCTTGCGGTATATACACCTGCTCTTGAAGAAGGGTACAAACCTGTAGATATGATTATAGATGAAGAAATGGAATTTGCCGGAGGCTATTCTCCAAAAAATTATAATGATCAGTATGAGGGAGAAGTCCCGATGTTCGAGGCTGTTTATAAATCTAAAAATATCCCTGCAGTTTGGCTTTTAAATGAAATAGGTATACAAACTGGAATAGATTATGCAGAGAAGTTTGGTATTAAGTTAAAAAAGGAGGATCGTAATCTTGGTCTGGCTCTAGGAGGCTTAAATGAAGGGGTCTCTCCATTAGAAATGGCCGCTGCTTATTCCGTTTTTGCTAATGAAGGTATACGTCAGGATTCGCATCTTATCCAAAAGATTGTGGATGCGAATGGAAAAGAAGTTGGTGTATTTAAAGGAAAAGAAACAAAGGTTACCACCAAAAAAATAGCTGATAATATGACAGCGATGCTTAAAGGAGTAGTTGAGCATGAAGGTGGAACTGGAACAAATGCAAAAGTAGAAAATAGAGAGATAGCCGGCAAAACAGGTTCAACTCAGGTAAATGGAGTATCAGCACCAAATGCAGTAAAAGACCAATGGTTTGTTGGGTATTCTCCTAACCTTGTTGGTGCAGTGTGGATGGGATATGACAGAACGACAGTTAATCAGTATCTTTTAAAAGATAACACAAGCGGTGCAAATATTGTTTTTAAAGAAATGATGACAGCTGCATTGCAAAATATGGAACAGGAAACGTTTGATGTTCCAACAATCAACGATATGGAGAAAGAAGTTGAAAAAAACCGCTTCAAAAACTATTGGAAAGAGCAAAAGGAGAAAATCAATAAGAGTTTTGATGAATGGCTTAATCGCTGGAAAAATTAATGCTTGGCGGTCTTAGGATAAGGAACACTTAGATACAAAAAATCAGTAAACTGAAAAAAGCCCATTTGAAATCGTAATTATTACGGTTTCAAATGGGCTTTTCTTCTACCATTCAGTTATTAAGACATAGATGGCGTCAATTCAGTACTTTCTTCCAAACAAATAGTTTCGATTTGCTCGATTGCCTCTTGAGCATTTTCACCTTTAACAAGTACGTTAACCTGAGCATCAGTACCCAATGTTAAGAAAAATGCAGTTAATGAGGGAATATCATTTACATTTATTTCTTGGCTTTTCGTTGCTAGTTTTATTGTTCCATTATAGTTTTTCGCATAATCTGCAATACACATCAATTGTGGAAGTGTTATTTGTTTTTGAATAGAAAGTTCAGAAGAACCGATTTCGTAATTCATTTATCTCACCTTTTCCTCTGGATTATAATTATTTATATACACTATTTACCCTGTGTTTGATTTATTAAACAAAATATAGTTGAAGTGGGTAAATTATGTTGGAATGGAATGTTTGGAATAAATAGTAGGATAGTCATGAAATTGTAAAATATTTTCATTTTTTATCCATCTAGTTAAACGCTAATTATGTTATTTTTAACTTGATAAGGATTGGAGGAGGTTAGAGGATGGTTGATTACACAGTAACACTTGCAATAGCAAGTATCATAACGTTGGGATTTTTTATTGGACATATGTTTTGGAATGCGTAATCCCTTAAAAAGCCCCTATAAAATAACCAGATAATTACTCAAAATTTAAGCGCTATCATTTGACCGTTTGCTATAATAGAGAGTATGTTCTTAATAGTACGATAATTTTTAATAGGGGATGATGTAGGTGGAATATCGGATTGAAAAAGATACAATGGGAGAAGTGCGTGTTCCAGCTGAAAGCTATTGGGGAGCTCAAACAGAACGCAGCCGTAATAACTTTAAAATTGGTCAAGAGTTAATGCCGATTGAGATTGTCTATGCCTTTGCACACCTAAAAAAAGCTGCTGCCTATTCCAATTTTGAATTAGGTAATTTGTCAGAAGAAAAAAAGAATGCAATATCATATGTTTGTGACGAAATTATCGCAGGAAGTTTAGATAGTGAATTTCCTTTAAAAGTATGGCAAACCGGAAGTGGTACCCAAAGTAATATGAACATAAATGAAGTGGTGGCACGTAAAGGGAATGAATGGTTGGAGAAGAATGGATATGAAGCAACATTACATCCGAATGATGATGTAAATATGTCACAAAGTTCTAATGATACATACCCAACGGCTTTACATATTGCTGCTTATGATACTATACATAGAAATGTACTACCCGAAATTATTTCTTTTAGAAAAGTGCTGCAAGAAAAAGAACAGGAATTTATGGATATTGTTAAGATTGGACGTACTCACCTTCAGGATGCTACTCCATTAACACTTGGACAGGAAATAAGCGGATGGAGATACAGCTTTGAGCGTTCTGAACAGATGATTAAGGAAAGTGCTGAGAAAATGCTTAGCCTGGCGATTGGTGGTACTGCTGTTGGAACAGGGATTAATGCTCACCTTGAATTTGGTGATAAGACAGCGGGATATATATCTGAACAAACCGGATATAACTTTATTTCGTCGCCAAATAAATTTCATGCATTGACGAGCCATGATGAGATTGTTTATGCACATGGTGCATTAAAGGCTTTAGCAATGGATGCGATGAAAGTCGCTAATGATATTCGCTGGTTGGCAAGTGGCCCTCGCAGTGGGATCGGAGAAATTACCATTCCGGCAAATGAACCTGGAAGTTCTATTATGCCTGGTAAGGTGAATCCAACGCAAAGTGAAGCATTAACTATGGTTGCTGTTCAGGTATTGGGAAATGATACATCCATTGGTTTTGCAGCAAGTCAGGGGAACTTTGAATTAAATGTATTTAAACCTGTGATTGCGTATAATTTCCTGCAATCTGCCAGACTGTTGGCAGATGCGCTAAAATCTTTCAGGTTTAATTGTCTGGTAGGTCTTGAGGCAAATATTGAACGTATCCAAAAGAATGTTGAATCCTCCCTCATGCTTGTAACGGCGCTAAATCCGCATATAGGGTATGAGAAAGCAGCTGGGATTGCAAAACTTGCCTTTAAAGATAATAGTACGTTAAAAGAAGCAGCCTTAAAATTGGGTTATTTAACATCAGAAGAGTTTGATCAATGGGTAAATCCAAAAGATATGGTCAAACAAAAAGGCTGAAAATAACATTAGAAACCCCCTTCCGAATCATTCGGAAGGGGGTTTTAGCCATTTATATGAAGTTTTAATTAAGATTGAGAATTACCGCTCATTTGTTGCTCACCCATACGCACAAGTCGTTTGGTGATTTCTCCTCCAACAGATCCGTTCGCACGCGCTGTTGTTTCAGCACCCAGTTGTACCCCGAATTCGTTGGAAATTTCGTATTTCATTTGATTAATTGCTTCTGCTGCTCCTGGGGCAACCAATTGATTAGATGAATTACTGTTACTATTATTTTGACTCATATATAAGCTCCTCCATTATAAGTTAATTAGTTTGGCTGGGTCAGTCGGATTTGAACCGACAACAGGAAATTATCGTATGAAATCTCCAAAGCCCTTTAACGGCTTGACCCAAAGTTGTAAGTTTTGCGTCTTTCTAATAGCTAGTATGGAAGGGGTCACTTTAATTTATACACAGATATAGAAGTAAAAATTGGAATTACGCAGAAATGTCCGCAAAAGAGGTACTGAGACAGATAAATATTAATTTTACTGTCAGTAAACATAAAAATCTGACTAAGTGAAACGCTAAGGGAAAGACAAAGGTTAGGGGCGAATGTGATATGGAGTGTCCTTTATGTAATGGTTTAACTACCATCGTTTATCCATGTAAAGAGTGCGGCACAAGCATGGGTGATTTTGGAAAGGTGATGGATTACTATGATGATTACAGTGCATATCTGGAAACAGATATACAGAAGCAAACGGATGGTGATCCTCAATCAGTGGAACAGGCTGTATGCAGACATCTTTTATCATGCAGCCGATGTGGAAATGATGAGGTCATATCAATTCATGAAATGAATATTTAGAAATATATGGGGGTTATAACGAAAAAGAGAGGAAAATGGATTGGGAAGGAATCAAAAAGCCAAATCCATAAAGAGAATTTGGCTTCTTTTACCTTATCTATTTAAGGACGAATTCTAATTTCAGTTTCTATATCGAAGAAGTGAGCTTTGTTCATATCAAGGCCTAATTTTAACGTATCCATTGGACTGATATCAGTACGAGAATCAATACGTGCCACGACAGATTGACCTTCAATTTGTGTATAGAGCATTGTTTCAGCACCCATTAGTTCTGCTACTTCGATTTGGCAGGTAACGGTTGTTCCGGCAGATGCATCTATGAACACAGGCTCATCATGAATATCCTCCGGACGAATACCAAGTACCACTTCTTTGCCTACATAACCTTGTTTACGAAGATAGCTTAATTTTCCTTCAGGAACGGCAATACGTGTACTGCCAGCTACAAAATAGCCATCTTCTAATTTCCCATTAATAAAGTTCATGGCAGGGGAGCCGATAAATCCACCTACAAAGATATTTTCAGGGTTTTCGTAAACGTCTTTAGGAGCACCAACTTGATGAATATAGCCATCTTTCATAACAACTAGACGAGTAGCCATTGTCATAGCTTCTGTTTGGTCATGTGTTACATAAATGGTTGTAGTATTCAATCTTTGGTGGAGTTTAGCGATTTCAGCACGCATTTGTACACGCAATTTAGCATCAAGGTTTGACAAAGGTTCATCCATAAGGAATACTTTTGCATCACGAACTATGGCACGGCCTAACGCAACACGTTGGCGTTGACCACCGGAAAGAGCTTTTGGTTTACGATTTAAATATTCTTCAAGTCCGAGAATACGAGCAGCATCTTTAACACGGCGATCGATTTCAGCTTTGTCAAATTTACGGAGCTTTAATCCAAAAGCCATATTATCATATACGCTCATATGAGGATATAAGGCATAGTTCTGGAAAACCATTGCAATATCGCGGTCTTTTGGCGGTACGTCATTTACGCGTTTATCATCAATATAAAAATCACCTTTAGAAATTTCTTCTAACCCGGCGATCATACGTAAGGTCGTAGATTTACCGCATCCTGATGGACCTACAAATACGATAAACTCTTTGTCCTGTATGTGTAAATTGAAATCGGTAACGGCAGTTACTTTATTGTCATAAACTTTATAAATATGTTCTAATTTTAACTCAGCCATCTTTAAAATGTCCTCCTTAAAAACCATTTAGTAATGAAACCCTTTTCACAATTTATTTTACTAGTCTAATAGTTAAAAATATATGTTCATGTTGCACAAATAAATCAGGTGGGAAATGGTCGGGTTGCACTTATTACTAATTTATATTCTCCAATAAGCGAATGGCCAGATAGGCACATAAGCTATCCTCAAATTTGCGGACATCCAGATTCGTAATTTCATAAAATTTATCAAGCCGATAATTTAGGGTGTTTCGGTGAAGAAATAGTTGTTTTGCAGCAACAGTCGCATTAGCGTTGGCTTCAATATAAATTTTAATAGTCTGGAGTAAATCCTTTTCATTTTCCAACGTGCCCAGTAAATTTTTTGCAAGGGTAATACATAAAGCTTGATTTTCACCTATTAATAAAAGATTAAGAAATGCGGAAGAAAATGTGATGACTTTATCTCTTGTATTATATAAACATATTGCTTTAAAACATGTATCTTCGGAATCAAAATATGTCATTATTTCCTCTGTAAGAGGATAATTATTTCCGATAAATAAGCGGATATGTGCATATAAATCACTTTCAAGAGTATGAATGATAGCGTTGAAATCCTGATTTGTTAGAACAATAGATTTGGTGTTCTCGATGATGACACCGTTATAGGGATCTTTCCAGCATATAACCGGGTCATGAAAGAACCCATTTATAGCATCGGAAAAGTCTGTAATATTGACTTCGTTGTTAGGTAAATGAAAATGGATAAAGCGGTAAGAGCTATCTTCTATTTGTTGTAATACTTCAGTATCTTGTTGATATAAGAGATTATGCCACTGAATTTGCTGGGTAGATCTGTTTAAATATTCAGTATAAAGAAAAAAGGGTTTCATAAAAACATTTAATATAGCTTTTTGATCGGGTGTAACAGACCTTTTAGGGATACCAATATATTTATTCGAGTTTTCTATGTACCAATAAAAGAACTGATCATCCAATGGATATGGAACACGGATAGCGTCTGGAAAGAGCATAAGTAAGTCGGTGTTCATGAATAATCCTCCATATAACTTATATCATAGTCATTGATTATCATATATATGATAAAGCATTAGTTCGTGTACTCTAGATTCTAATTCTTTTTTCGTTTTGTCCTCAGGTATGGTGTTGATCCAAGTAATGGAACCGTCTTTAAGGTAAATTCCTTTACACCTTTTTTTTTCATAGTAAAAGGAAAACTTCCAGCCAGGTATTTTTTCTGTTTCATATAATGATTTCCATTCAAAATGATTAATCATAGAATACACCTCAAATTCTAAATAGTAGAATAATCATTATTATACCGTTTAATATTTACGATTCATATTTATTAACACCTCATGAGCGGGAGATCTTCATCAAAATCCGCTCCAAAATAGGTTTTGAAGGTTGCATTTTAACAAGTAAGAAGTCTAAACTAATCATTACACAAAGGAAGTTAAAAAGGAGCTACTGTATGAATATCGTTATAACAATTGTCACTGTAGTAGTGGTGGGTGCCCTTATTGGCGGGATTACTAATGCCCTGGCTATTAAAATGCTATTCCACCCATATGAGGCTATTTATATTTTTGGAAAACGTTTGCCATTTACTCCTGGATTAATACCAAAAAGACGGGATGAATTGGCAATTCAAATGGGGAAAATGGTTGTTGAACACTTAATCACTCCTGAGAGTATTAAAAATAAATTGCTTACTGGAGCCGTAAAAGTAGAGGCTAAGAGAATTGGTGAAAATATGCTGGATAAGACCATTTTTTCTGATATCTCTATAGAGGAGGCGCTTCAAAAAGTAGGGATGGCTGACATTCCGGATACAATCGTAAAAAGACTGGAGGTTCAGTCAATTGATTGGTTAGAAGATTGGTACAGTCAAAATCAGCATAAGTCTTTAGCTACCTTTATTCCAGTAAGTGTAGAGGAAAAAATAGAACATAAAATACCGGATACCTCTAAATATATCTTGGATAAAGGGATAGCTTTTTTTGCCAGTAATCAAGGTAAGGATAGGCTTCAAAAAATGGCTGATGACTTCATGAAAGAACGTGGAAAACTCGGCGGAATTATTCAAATGCTGTTAGGCAATGTGAATCTGGGAGAGAAACTACAGCCGGAGATTATTAAATTCCTCTCAAATCCAGGGACTAAGGATACTTTAACGCAAATCCTTCATAATGAGTGGCATAAAATAAAGCAAAAGCAGCTTTCGGAAGTAGAACAATTTTATACATTGGATGAAATGAAGAGCTTGATTCATAAAGGAATCTTAACAGGTTATAACAAAATCGATTTATCTAATGTGACACTTAATCAGCTAACTGGTGGATGGAATGAGACTGTTAAAGGGAGATTACTGCCAAATGTAATTGATGCAGTTGCCACACTTCTGATTGAAAAAGTACCAGTTATCATGGAAAAATTAAAATTACAGGAAATTGTCCGTGATCAGGTTGCTTCGTTCCCAGTCACTCGTCTGGAAGAAATGGTTTTGTCAATCACAAAGAGCGAATTGAAAATGATTACGTATTTAGGAGCCGTATTAGGCGGGCTGATTGGCGCTTTCCAAGGAATCTTTATGATTATCATGAATTAAAATTGTTCTGTCGAACATACAATGGATGTATAATGTTTTTGATAATGGTATAGTAATGGAGACTTCAGTGTAAAAGAAAACAGGAGGTATATCATGGCAGTTAATTTATATGATTTAGCTTATTCAGTAGAAAAAGGAATACGTGAAAGTGCGGAGTACGCAGAATTAAAGAACCAGTACAATGCTATAATGTCTGATGATGAAGCAAGAACGATGTTTAATAATTTTAGAGACATTCAAATGAATCTTCAGCAAAAACAAATGATGGGTCAGGAAATTTCTGAAGAAGAAGTAATGCAGGCTCAAAAAACAGTAGCGCTTGTGCAGCAGCATGAAGCCATCTCTAAATTAATGGAAGCAGAACAAAAAATGAGTGTGATTCTTACGGATCTAAATCGTATTATCACTAAACCATTGGAAGACCTGTACGGAACACAATCCTAATTAAATAAAGAACCGTTTGAGCGCATGAATGTTCTCCACTAGTTAGACATCCTAACTAACGTGAAGAATAAAGTTCTGGAGCTCAAGCGGTTCTTTTTTTCTTTTAAACGGTTCTAATTCTGTGAAAAATCACATACAGAATGTATATGGGCATCATGAAAGGTGGACTGAACATCATGGTATACAAACTGTTAATGATTAATTTGGATGGTGCGCTTTTATCCTCAAAAGGAAAACTCCATACTCTTACAAGAGAATCAATAGAATATGTAGCTAAAAAGGGAGTAGAAGTGGCCCTGTTAAGCTCGAATACTTATGACCATACACAGAGAACAGGGAAAGCTCTCAAGTGTAATCCGCATATTATTTCACATCAAGGTGGGTTTATTCTGGAAAATCTCAAAAATCCCGTTTTTGTTAAACGAATACCTGAAGATACAACTCTTGATATCGTCCGATTTCTGGAAAAGTTAGGTGGACATATCCGTTTAATTCATGAGGATGTGACAATCGGAAACCGAGTGGATCTGCCCACTCCACTCTTTGCAAGAATCAAATGGACGCCGGGTGATACTAATATATATGCCCAACAATTTGTTGACTCTCTTGAAGAGTATTTAAGCAGCCATCCAATGTCGCCACTGCAAATTGATATATATACGGATAATAAACAGGATAGAGCAGATGCGAAAGCCGGTCTCGAAGCGATGTTTGACAATGTAAAGATTCAGGAGGATCAGTCTAATAAGCTCGTAATTTTGCCAGAACAGGCTACGAAAGAGAAAGCATTTAATTACTTGTTAAAAAGCAGAGGCCTATCAGTAAATGAAGTTGTTTTAATTGGCTGTGATTTGGATGAATCAGAACTGGTAAGAAGAGCGGGATTAGGGGTTGCTATAGCAAATGCAGATATTGAGGTTAAGCGTTCAGCCAAATGGATTACCCGGAGTAATGATGAGTTGGGTGTGGCCTACCTGATTAAAGAGGTATTTAGAAGACAGCATCCGATTGGATTCTTAAAGAAGATGAATATCAAGATTGATTAATCGCATGGTATATAAGAGAAAGTAGAATAAGTTGGAAAAGGATAGCTGCATGGGCTGTCCTTTTTTATGTTTTATTAGGCTGAATATCCTCTAACCTAAATAGTCATGATAAGGAAGATGGGAAATTCATGATTGACCACTGTCTTCATGTTTTAGTAAACTGATATGTATTGAATTTTGAAAAGGGGATAGGCATGCGTATTTTAATAAATGGCATTGCAGATGAAAGGCTTTATCGACCTTTGTCTTTGATTGCGGACTTATTTTTTGAAGAAGCAACTTTACTCATCGATAATAAAACACCGTCAGATCTAACGATTACGTTAAATCAAGAAATCATTGATCATACATTATATACAAAAGCAGAATTAGAGGATTTTTCAAACAATAATGTGTATGAGTCCACATTTAATAGAGAGGTCATAGATCCTACTGATGAAAAGGCAGTTTTCAAGCAACGAAAGCATTCATTCTCCTATGTATTTCTGAAAGTGCTTGAGCAACAAACGGGAATCATTCAAAAATGGGGATTGTTAACCGGTATTCGTCCGACTAAATTATGGCATCAATATGTAAAAAGAGAGATAGATGCGTCTGTTGCAAAAAGAGAGCTGCGTAATTCTTATTCGATTTCAAATGAAAAATTAGATTTGTTGGAAGAAATTGCTGCCCGTCAATTAGATGTCCTTCCTGATTTATATGATTTGAAAAGGGAAGTAAGCATTTATATAGGAATTCCTTTCTGCCCTACTAAATGTGCATATTGTACGTTTCCTGCCTATGCCATTAATGGGCGTCAGGGAAATGTGACTTCATTCCTTGGAGGGCTTCATTACGAAATGCGAGAAATCGGTAAATGGCTGAAGGATAATAACGTGAAGATCACAACCATCTACTTTGGCGGCGGGACACCGACAAGTATTTCAGCTGAAGAAATGGACATGCTTTATGAAGAATTATATGAATCATTTCCAGATGTGTCCAAAGTGCGGGAAATAACGGTGGAAGCGGGCCGTCCTGATACCATTACACCGGAAAAATTGAAGGTCCTTAAAAAATGGAATATTGATCGAATCAGTATTAATCCACAGTCTTATACACAAGAAACATTGAAGGCAATTGGGCGACATCACACAGTGGAAGAAACAATCGAGAAATATAAGATGGCAAAAGAAGCCGGTATGAATAATGTGAATATGGATTTAATTATTGGGTTGCCAGGTGAAGGTGTTGCAGAATTGAAGAATAGCTTGGATGAAACAGAAAAACTAATGCCTGAATCATTGACTGTCCATACATTATCCTTCAAGCGGGCTTCTGAGATGACGAGAAATAAAATGCGCTATAAAGTGGCGGACCGTACAGAAGTGGAACAAATGATGAATGAAGCTGAAAAATGGACGGCAGCCCATGGATATCATCCATACTATTTATATAGACAAAAGAATATTTTAGGTAACCTTGAGAATGTCGGGTATGCTTTACCTGGAATGGAGAGTCTATATAATATACTAATCATGGAGGAACAGCAGACAATCTTAGGACTTGGATGTGGAGCGGCCAGCAAATTTATAGATCCTGAGACTGGGAAAATTACTCACTTCGCCAATCCAAAAGATCCTAAATCCTATAATGAGGGTTATGAACATTATACAAATAAAAAAATAGAATTCTTAAAAGAACTGTTATTGCGATAAATAAACAACCGAGTTGTCCAATTTGGAGAGAAACTCGGTTGTTTTTTCTATTTAATAGACAAAAAAATCTAAATAATTACACTTTTTAGTATTAAAACGCTTGCAAAAACATTTATAATAAAAATATATCAAATTTGAAAGGGGTTTTTGCCCGTGAAACCTGCCTCTGTTATCAAGAGCGTAGTTGTGCAAAAGGAAGGCACTGTCGCTACAGTATCACTAAACCGTCCTGAAGTATTGAATGCTCTTAATAAAGAGATGCTCGTGGAATTAAACAAAGAATTGAAAGCCTTGAGTCTTGATGAAGAAATTACAATTATTATTCTTAAAGGAAATGGGAACGGATTTTGCTCAGGCGGCGATATTAAATCGATGTTTAATTTGGGCAATGAAAAAGACTTTTATGGAATAATGGATTGTATTAATGAACTAGCCATGGCTATGTACACGATGCCTAAGTTAACCATTGCAGCAGTTCACGGGGCAGCAGCGGGACTTGGATTCAGTCTTGCCTTAGCGACCGATTGCATCATTGCGGAGCAGAAGAGTAAATTAGCCATGAATTTTATTGGGATTGGCTTGATTCCTGATGGCGGAGGACATTTTTTCCTAGAACGAAGGCTTGGAGAATTAAGAGCCCAAGAAGTAATCTGGGAAGGCAGTGTAATGAATGCTGAGCAGGCATCAGAAATTGGCTTGGTTGATGTGGTAGCGCAGGATAATCTTGAAGATGAGATACGGAGAAAAGTGGAAGAATGGCAAGCAAAGCCAATCCTATCCATGATTCGTACGAAAAAAATACTGGCAGAAACAAACCGTCCTAAATTATTAAAGATGTTGGAGTTGGAAAAACATTCACAGTTTGTGATGAGGCAAACGGAAGATCATGCAGAAGGCATTCAAGCGTTCATAGAAAAAAGAAAACCAAATTTTAAAGGGAAATAAAATAAGAAGGTCTGTGCAATTCCTGAGTCATAGCAAGGATTGTACAGACCTTATTTCTATCTATGAAATAATATAAGCTTGCCAAGCGGTGAGGTGAATCGATGTGTCTTTTCTTCATATCCTTTTTCATCCAGCAGCCGTTGTCCCATTTCTTTGGCCAAATCGTCATTCTCTGCCTGAATTGATTCTTCCAATATCTTTTCACCATTTGTCTCAAATACGGTTAATTTATAGGTTTTCATCTCTATACCTCCTATATTTACACTGATCTATCAGATGATTTTATTTTCGCATATAAAGTAAAAATTTGTAAAGTTTAGAATTACCTTTCAATTACAGAGCGGTGTGTATTAGAATAAATATAGATATTGAAAAAGGGGGGAATCTTTTTTGTCTTTGTCGGTAACTAATGTGAGTAAAAGATTCGGTAAATTTACAGCAGTGAATAATCTGTCACTTGATGTGCCGGAGGGTACGATGTTTGGGATGCTCGGAGCAAATGGAGCCGGTAAAACAACAACTTTCCGAATGATTCTCGGTTTGTTGGATCCAACAGAAGGGAGTATCAGTTGGAAGGGAAAGAAAATTGATTATTCTACAAGCGCAACGATTGGGTATCTGCCTGAAGAGCGGGGATTGTACCCAAAGATTAAAACAGGTGAACAATTAATTTATTTGGCTCGTTTACGAGGAATGAGCAGATCTGATGCCATAAAAGAGGCAAAAGATTGGCTGGATCGTTTTAATGTCCCGCAGTATTACGATAAGAAGGTTGGCGATCTTTCTAAAGGGAATCAGCAAAAAATACAATTTATTGCGTCAGTTATACATAAGCCTGAATTATTAATTTTAGATGAACCTTTTAGCGGGTTAGATCCTGTGAATGTAGAAGTATTAAAGAAAGCTGTACATGATTTAAGAAGAGAAGGAACGACGATCGTATTTTCCAGCCACCGAATGGAACACGTAGAAGAATTATGTGAACAGCTCTGTATACTTCAAAATGGGCAGGCAATTGTTAAGGGGTCACTAAAGGATATAAAACGTTCCTTTGGTAAAAAGAATATTGTCATCCATGCTGATTTTGCGCTGGATTTCCTGAATAATTATCCTGGTGTCACAAAAGCAACAGAAGTAACAGAAGGCATCCATTTGCAAATTACCAATGAGAAGGATGCCGAGTTGATATTACAGGACACAGTCAAACACGGCTTTATACGTAAATTTGAATTGGAAGAACCATCCTTGAAGGATATTTTCATTGAAAAGGTTGGTGCTCAATATGAATAAGTTTTGGATAATGACGTTTCAAACCTATATCTCAAAGGTTAAAAGTAGGTCTTTTATCGTATCAACAGCCATTATATTAGTAATGGTCCTAGCCTTTATGAACCTAGATCGAATCGTTGGTATGTTCGACAAAAGTGAGACAACGATTGGGGTAGTAGAAGAATCAGGAAGTTTTTATTCTGCGTTAGAAAATCAGCTTAAGGGCGGTGGAAGTGAATTAAGACTAGAAGCATATAAAACAGAAGCTGCCGCAAAGAAAGCTGAAGAAGAAGGGGAACTGGAAGGGTATTTAGTGCTGAGGGAACAGGATGATGTTCCGATAGGTGTTTATAAGGCCCAATCCATAGCCAATTCGAATGAAAGTACTGAAATCCAAAATGCTTTGCAGCAGATTCAAACAAGTGTGTTAACAAAGAAGGTTAATATTACGGATGAACAGCTGGCAGCTATATACAAACCTGTTTCGTTTGAAGTTGTCCCATTGAATGATCAGGCAAAATCGGAAGAAGAGCTGGATCAGGCCCGGGGTCTTGTCTATGTTATGATATTTGTGATTTATTTCTCCGTAGTTGTATATGCCAGTATGATCGCCAATGAAGTGGCTATTGAGAAATCCTCCCGAGTCATGGAAATTTTAATATCGAGTGTGTCACCCATTCAGCAAATGTTTGCGAAAATAACCGGTATTGCACTTTTGACATTAACTCAGCTTGCCATATTTGTGATAGTTGGCTATTTTTCGTTTAAAAACAATAGCAGTGGGATGGGAGAAATCTTCGAAGCTTTTGGGTTTGATAATATGAAAGCAAAAACAATTGTTTATGCGATTTTATTTACCTTCTTAGGCTATTTACTGTATGCAACGATGGCAGCCTGCCTTGGCTCTTTAGTAAGTAAGATTGAAGATTTACAACAGATGATTATGCCAATGACTATGTTGGTAATTCTCGGATTTATGCTTGCCATGATGGGGCTTACTAATCCGGAAGCAAAATTTATAACGGTTACTTCCTATATCCCATTCTTTTCGCCTATGCTTATGTTTATGCGAATCGGAATGCTTGAAATCTCTAATATTGAAATTGCCATAAGTGTTGGCATTCTGCTTGTGACGATAGGTTTATTAGCCTATATTGGAGCCAAAGTCTATAAAGGCGGAGTATTATTGTATGGAAATACTAGTTCATTTAAAGATATTAAAAAAGCACTCGATTTGACAAACAGCAATAAATAAAATGATATTTGCTCGCTTCCGATCTCGGGAGTGAGTTTTTTTATGTTTCTTAGCGGTCAGCTCACCTTGCAGAGACTCCAGTACTTCTCCCGGCTGATTAGAGAGAGTAGCAATAAATAAGTTTAGTCCATAACAAGATGATTGAAATTGAGTTTTTTAATTAGAAAAAGGTAAATTGAATAATTGTTTGTAGTAAAATGGCATGGAAGGAGTGTGGTACAGTGCGAGGTGTAAAATTTATACACGCAGCAGACCTGCATTTAGGCAGCGTCTTTACAGGGTTTCAACATATGCATGGTGCCATTTATGATCAAATAAAAAACAGTGGATATATGGCCTTAACAAAGCTTGTGGACAAGGCGATTCAGGAAAGAATTGATTTTGTTATTTTTGCTGGAGATATTTATGATCATGAAGATCGGAACTTGAAGGCACAATTAAAATTCAAGTCTGAAATGGAACGATTAAATCACCATTCTATCCCTGTCTATCTGATTCATGGAAACCATGATTATATAAATGGTAATTTTTTTGATATTAGCTTACCTCCAAATGTTTATGTTTATGGACATGAAGTAGAAGTTAAACAATTTATCAAAGAAGATGATGGAACCACCGTGAGTTTGTATGGTTTCAGCTACGATAAACGTCATATTCATGAGCGGGTCATTCAGGAGTATAAACATACGGGCACAGGTGATTATCATATTGGGATCTTGCACGGAAATTTAGATGGAGAGAGTGCCCATGGAAACTATGCACCTTTTTCGAGAAGTGAGCTACTCAGTAAACAATTTGATTATTGGGCCCTTGGGCATATTCACAAAAGGATGGAGATCCTCCATGACCCGCCGGCTATTTATCCAGGATGCCTTCAGGGCAGGAATAAAAAAGAAACAGGTGAAAAAGGCTTCTATATGGTTTCTTTGTCAGAATCAAATACTTCTTTAGAGTTTGTACCAGTATCGACAATGGAATGGAAAACAGAAACAATAGATGCAAGTCATATACTATCAGTAGATGAACTTATAGCATGTCTGGAAAGAGCAAAAGAAGAGGCTTATGAGCCGGATAAGTATATTCTGTTGAATATGGTCATTGATGCTTCCACAGTCGATTCCAGTCAAGAATGGCTTTACGTAGATATGGACAGTTTACTGGAAGGTATTCAGGATGAGGAGGAACTGAATGAGCCATTTGTATGGATTCACTCCTGTACATTGGTTCCGCCTCATTATACAAGTGGGAATGGCGGGGTGTCTGAAACATTTATGGACGAGCTTTTGAGGAACACTGCCAATATGAATTCTGAACAATATAAACAATATGGAGAAGCTCTCTTTACTCATTCTACGGCCAGAAAGTACCTGGAATCATGGGAGGAAAGTGAGTGGCAGCAAATTTTGGACGAGGCAACGTTAGAATTAGTAAAGCGTTTAAATCGTTGAAATGAGGAGAACATGCTTTGATTATAAAAAAAATACATATATACGGATTTGGTAAATTTGTAGACTACCAACTTGATTTAACTTCAAATATAAATATTTTCTTTGGAGAAAATGAAGCGGGTAAATCTACTATTTTCTCCTTTATCCATGCGATGCTATTTGGTTTCCCGGCAAAAAATCAAACAACCTCCACTTATGAACCAACAGGAGGCAGCCGATATGGCGGGATGCTGGTCATGGAGCTTCCTGAAATCGGTGAAATAAAAATTGAAAGAGTTAAAGGGCATCAGGGGACAGATTGTCAGGTTTATGACAAGTTCGGGAAAGTTGGCGGAGAAGAGAGAATAAAAGAGTGGTTAAAAGGAGTAGACCGAGAATTTTACGAATCCATATATTCCTTTAATTTAGACGGTCTGCAGGACATTTATCGGTTGGAAGAGGATCAATTGGGGAAATATCTCTTTTTTGCAGGTATGAGCGGTAGTGAGAAACTTTGGGATATGGAAGCGGGCCTGCAAAAACAAATGGATAGCCTGTTTAAGCCGGGAGGAAAAAAACCACTTATAAATCAAAAGCTTTCAGAATTGAAACAAAGCTCCCTTGCCATTCAGAAAGCAAGAGAGAAAGAGAAAAGCTATAATACGTTTTTGGATAAAAAAAGGAAATTAATTGAAGATATATCTAGTTATCAAGAAAAAATAGATCAAAATAAAGCCCAATTAATTCATTTAAAAGATTGGCAGAGGCTGTTGCCAAGCATTCAAGAGCTGGCTGCTATTGACGCCCGTCTTGATGAATTGAACGTGTCTTCTTTCCCGGTAAATGGGATGGGACGTATGGAAAAAATAGAAGCTGAGAGGACGGCAAAAGAAACATTAGTAAAGACTCAGTTAAATAAACTAAAAGACCTCCAGGATGAAAAGGATGATCTAGAAGTCAATGAACAGTGGCTGGCAAGTGCTGAAAGGGTACGACAAGCTGAGCTTTACTGTGATAAATTGAATGTCTTAAACGAGGAGATTCAGACCCAATCAATTGATTGGAAGCATATAGAGGATAAAATCATAAAACTGCAGGGAGAATTGCACACACAATTTACTCCAGAAGTGATTGAAGGCTTTGATACAAGTATCTTTCGCAAAGAAGAAATTAAACAGCTTGAATTAGAGAAGCACACACTTATCAAGAAGAAGATGGAGCTAGATACACAACTTGAAAAAGAACGGGTAAAATTAGAACAAATTGAACAAATCATAGATATTTATGAGAAAAAATTACTGCCTGACTATGAAAGAGAACGATTGAAAAAAACAGTAGAACAGTTTAATTATGTTGATCAGGCAGCTCAGGAAGAAAAATCGGCAAAGGAAGTCATTAAACGTTTAAAACAACGACGGGACCAAGCTTTGAAATCCGAGCAAAAGGGTAAGAAAAAACAGACAGTTATCTTTGGCTCTTTCCTATTCGCTATCATAATGGCGATTCTTTTACTCGTTATAGGGGGACAACTGCCAATTGGGATTGGAATAATAGTGGCAGTTGTCATTACCGTTCTTCTTATATTTATGAATTCCATGAACGGCAATCAGCTGCAATCAGAGGAATTAAACAAAGAAATTGCATACTATGAGAAACTAATAAAAGAATCATCTGTGATAAGTGTAGATGAACAAAGCTACAGAATGCAGCAAAAACTCCTTGAAGAGGATACGGAAAATAGAGAAAGGTGCAAGCTGGAATCACTGCGTAAAGAGCAACAGGAAGCGATATTTGACAGTTTAATTGATGCATTTGAGGAATGGGAAAAAGAGTTGGCTGTTTGTGAGAAAAAATTGATATCCCTTGGAAATGAATGGTCACTGCCTGATGATGTCTCCCGTACCATGCTTTCTGATGCTTTCGAGCGAATTGAACAGATTAAAAATCTGATCTTGGAGAAGAACAAGTTATCTTCATTGCTTTCTTATAATAAAGAGAAAAAGGTTGAGTATATCCGATATATTCAAAAGCTTGCAGAGGAATTTGGTGTGGCGATCAACCAAAGCATTGAGCAAATAAACCGCTCTATTATTCAAAAGTATAAGGAAAATGAATTGGCCTATAGGCAAAAAAATACACTTGGCGAAAAAATAGAAGAGCTTGAGGAGGAAATTAAACCGCTTCAGGACATTTGCATACAGCTTAATCAAGAAAAGCAACAGTTACTTCAGGAAGCAGAGTGCCATCATGTGGAAGAGTTCTATCAGCGTGGGAGAGATTCTGCGGAACGAAATCAGCTGAGCTCTGTGAAGAGACAATTGATAGGGCAGCTGGGAAACTATTCGGATCTTAATCTATATCATACTATTACAGAATTGGTTTTAAAGGAAAGAATAGCAGAGAAAGAGAGAGAGCTTGATAGCTATGAGGCCGCATTAAACCGCTTAAGAAAAAGAGTGGCTGAGGTGAAATATGAGATTACAAGGCTTGAAGAAGATGGGACTGTCGAGGAGTTGCTTCACAACCATCAAATAATCAAACAAGAATTCCAGCTATTGGCTAAAAAATGGACAACTTTAAGTATTACGAAGGGTGCTTTAGCTGAATCGATAAAATCGTATAAGGAAGAAAAATTGCCGGCAATTATTGAAAGGGCCAATGAGTATTTACGTAATCTAACAAATGGAAGATATGTGAAAATCCTATTTTCGGAAGATGGACAGGGACTTTCATTATTGGACCATAATGGAATGCAGGTCAACTCTAAAACATTGAGCAGAGGGACAGCTGAACTTACCTATGTTTCCATAAGACTTGCTTTAGCTGGAACTATTGATGGAAGGAAAGAATGGCCGCTTATCATGGATGATACGTTTGTTAATTTTGATGATAAGCGATCAGAGCGAATGATATCTCTGTTAAAGCATATTAGTAAAGAGGGGAATCAGATTCTCTTTTTCACCTGCCATGATCATATAGCAGCTATGTTTGATAAGCAGGATGTTATCCAATTAACAAGATAATTTTAAGCTAATAATTTTGGTTTGCATGATATAATAAAAATGGAATTGACCGGGGAGGGATATACATGAAGGGAATTGCCCATCATGAAGTTGGAGATACGATTGATCTTCATCTATTCATAAAGAATGCCATAAAAGGGACAGCGAGTAACGGTAAGCCTTTTTTATCATTAATATTCCAGGATAAAAGCGGAGAAATAGAAGCAAAGCTTTGGGATGTAAAACCTGAGGATGAGCAACTATATGTACCGGAAGCTATTGTACGTGTAACAGGTGATGTGCAAAATTACAAAGGGAAGCTGCAGCTGCGAATTCGTTCCATCCGTTTGAAGTACGATAATGAGTTGGTTAATATTGCGGATTTATTGCCAACGGCTCCTCTAGGTAAAGATGAAATGTCTGATACGATTACAAAATATATATTCGAAATGACGAATCCTAATATCCAACGTATAACGAGACATTTGGTTAAAAAATATTTAAATGAGTTTTTAGAATATCCTGCTGCCACGAAAAATCATCATGAATTCTTTTCAGGGCTGGCATACCATGTAGTATCCATGCTGAATTTAGCTAAATCAATTGCTGAACTGTATCCAACATTGAACAAAGATTTATTATATGCAGGCGTTATTCTTCATGATTTAGGGAAAGTTAAGGAACTTTCTGGACCGATTGCAACTACATATACGGTTGAAGGTAACCTGCTTGGCCATATTTCCATTATGGTGAATGAAATTGGGAAGGTAGCCGATGAATTAAATATTCATGGTGAGGAAGTTCTTATCCTTCAGCATATTGTTTTGAGTCACCATGGAAAAGCGGAGTGGGGCAGTCCAAAACCGCCATTAGTCAAAGAGGCAGAGATTTTGCATTATATTGATAATCTGGATGCAAAGATGAACATGATGGATCGTGCGCTTGATCGGGTAAAACCAGGAGAATTTACAGAGCGTATATTCCCGCTTGATAATAGGAGCCTTTATAAACCCAATATAAATTAATTTCTTTATGAAAATATGCTTTCTGTTTAACGGAAAGCATATTTCTTTTTTATAAGCATATAGTTTTAAAAAAGGATGTTGAATCCGTAAGGAGGGAGTAGACAAGCTTGTCATTATTTATTGGGCTGATCACAGCTGGAATCTTTTTAAGTGCCTTTATGACTATCAAATCAATCAGGGAAGAACAAAAAGTAGATGAATCCTATATTGAACAAGAGGGAAATATTTATATAGAAAGAATGGAAGAAGAAAAAAAGAAAAAAGCAATGGCACAATAAAAACCTCGACCAAAACGGTCGAGGTTTTTTTTTAAGATTCAAACGCATCTTTTAAATCTTTATCTTTTACTTCAATATCTGCAGCATCAATCACTTTTTGAATGGCTTCTTGAGCTTTTGCAGAATCGACTTTAGCTAGTTTAACATTTCTAGTTACTTCGTCTTTTGATTTTTCAAAGGAAGGATTATCATTTTCCTTTTTCTCTGTTACCTGAATGATATGGAATCCATGCTCAGTTTGGACGGGATCTGATATTTTGTTAACTTCAAGACCATAAGCAGCATCTTCAAAGGCAGTTACCATTTGTCCAACGCCGAACCAGCCAAGATCTCCACCTTTATCCTTGTTAGCTGTATCTGTTGAATATTTCTTTGCTAAGTCCTCGAATTTTTCGCCTTTATCAAGTTTAGCCTTAACTTCTTTTGCAGTTTCTTCATCCGCAACAAGAATATGGCGAGCTTTTAAATCGATTTTATATTTATTATTATAATAATCTTTAAGTTCTTTATCTGTTACATCAATGGAATCAAGAGCTGCTTTTTCCTGTAAAAGGTTGAATTTTACAGATTCTTTAAAAGCTTCTTCATCTTTAAAGCCAGACTGTGCCAATGCTGCTTCGAAGTTTTCGCCGAGGCTTTCTTTGGTTTCATCAACCTGTGCATTCACTTCTTTATCTGTTACTTTATATTTATCAGAGAGAACTTTTTTATATACGAGTTCTTTTACTGCTTGATCCCCGTATTGATCTTTTAATTGTTCATAAAGTTCCTCTTTAGTAACATTTCCCGCTTTAGTTTCAACTACTGCTTCATCCGATTCGTTGTTGCAGGCAGCCAGACTGATAAGTAAAGTCGCTGATGCCAACGTAACTAGCCATTTCTTCATCCACTACACTCCTTTTAGCGTGTTGCCAAAATATACAAGTTTTTCATGACAAGCCTAACTATAACATAAAACGAGTGTTAAAAAAAGAATAAGCCTAAATATTGTTTGACAATTATAACAATTGCTATGAATCGAGATGATGAATAAATGGAAAATCAAGCAATTTAAAATGACTTCGAAATGAATTAGAATCAATTAGAAAAAATCAAGTAACTAAGTAAAAGGCCCATTCCTTTTTACATAATTTGAATAAGATACGGTAGCAGCTCAAAAGGAGGTGTGATCATGAGTCAAGGATTTGATGGGGGATTTGCTTTCATCGTAGTTCTGTTCATTTTACTCGTGATTGTTGGTGCATCTTATGTGTACTAACTAAAGAAATGTGACTGAAGGGAGGATACAACATGTCTGGTGGATACGGCGGAGGTTTCGCTTTATTGGTAGTTTTATTTATCTTGTTGGTTATCATTGGGGCTTCATGGATCAACTAATTAATTTAGAATGAAAATGGCACACGATTGATAAGTGGCCATGTGTGCCAATAAAACATTATGTACAAAGTACATTATTGTTTAACCGGTGGCTTATGAGGGTATAAAAATCGCTTTAGCATCTCTTTTAGTCCATTATAACACCGGGGCACTTAAGTTTCATAGAATGATAGAAGACGGGTGCCGAGAGGCACTCGTCTTTTATATGGTGTAGGTTATTTCAATATAAGTAGAGACTAACAGGATGGTAATGAGAATATTGATCGTACGGAAAAACTTAGCCTGTTTAACTTCTGGTATTTCTTTTTTTATACAGAAGCTGTCTGATAACCTGTTTATATAATATAAAATAAAAAGTGCAAATAGTGAAAACGATATGAGAGATATCACCCTGTTATCCTCCTTGACGCTAGTTTCTCCCTTACATTATCAAAAAAGTGCCAATTCTGTAAAGAGTATGAATCATTTTAAAGATTATTGTTTAGGGGAAATATAGAGGGGGGGAATCGGAGAGATCTAAATTACATTGTGATTAAATACACAAGCCCATTCAAGATAAAAGCGGAGGATATAAATGGTCAATCCGCTTTTAACTAGTATTATTGAATGGGCTCTTTTTGGTGTTCGATTTTTTCTAGAACTCCATTTTCATCTGTGAATTCATTTTCGAGATTAGCAAAAGATTTTTCAAATATATTCATAAAGTCATCACCGTATATATTCTTCACAATCGCCATCATTTCCATCATATCAGGAAATTTTCCATATAAGTCTTTTAACGGTTGTGCACCCAAGTAGACGGAGTTCTTAGATGAATCGAATACTTTTACGAGTTCAAGTAATAGTTGATTTCCTTCTTCTGTAAGCTCAATATAGGTGTTACGTTTGTCATTTTCTTTTTTTGAAAATTTAAGAAGACCACGTTCTTCTAACTTCTTAGAAAAGTTAAAAGCTGTAGACACATGCATGACACCAAACTTAGCAACATCTGAGATAGAAGCACCTTTAAGATGATAAGCAATCCACAAAATATGGTGTTCATTGATATTTAAATTATAGGGTTTAATCCATTGCTGCCAATCTTTCTCAATTGCTTTCCAGAGAGCTTTGCTAAGTTGAGCAACGCGTTGTGTAAATAGCATAGCTTCTTTGATGGAATTCAAATTTTCAGCCATAATACGCTCACCTACTTTTTTTAATTTATCTTACTGATTTATTATCCTTATAAAATATTAAATAACAAAAAAGGTAATTTGCCAAATTTTTAGTTTTTTTACCTTAATTTTCTCGGCGGCGTTTTATTTTGTAGTGAGCGGAGAAATAGCAGTTTCAAGCTCCTGGATGGCTATTTCAACATCGTTAATTTGGACTTGAATGGCATTCGTATGAACTTGGCTATCTTGTTTCCAGTCTTCTAATGCCTCTTTCACACCTTTTACGAAGTCCTGAATTTGTGTTTTACTGACTGCTGTTGCCGATACACATTCTTCTTTTAATTGGAGAATACCTCCTTTTAAATCATGAAGAATGTCCATGGTCTCATCTTTGGAATGTTTAAGTTGTAATCGTAACTCTTTTCCAGAGTTAGGTGTGCTTAATAATACAGAGACTCCGGCTGCTGTAAATCCAGAAATAAAACCAATCAATAAAGATTTTGCTTTCATTACTATTCACCTCAATTTTATCTTTCCATAACAGATTTCTACATAAAGTTAAAATTCCCTTTAAAATTATTCCTTATATTTAACAATTCCTTTTTTTATATTATTTTAAACGTAAAAAACTATTTTCGGAAACTATTTTTGGTAAAATATTCATTTATTATTAGCTTATTTCTTATTTTTTATTCCTTCATTATGTTATTTCATATAAATAATGGATGTGCATACAATTAGATAGGAAGAATGATAAGGAGGGAGGGGAAGTAGGGATATTTATACTCATATTATTTCTTCTCAGTGGATTTTTAAGTATCTTGGTTTACTCCGTTATTTCATTTGGGAAAGGGGGCGTATATCCGGCCAGACGGGTACTAAAGGGTAGGATTCATATGAGCGGATTAGGGGTTGGTGTACTTCTTTTAGTATTAATTTTAATGTGGATATTCTAGAAATCGAAGAACATAAAGAAGAGGATGAAAGCCTGTTATGCACTTCATCCTCTTAGACTATTAATTAATGGCTATATTGGAACGTTTTAAAATGCCGCTGGCAATGGGATGGATAAAGGCCATTACGACAGTGTTGATAACTGTTGCGGGTAAGACTACGCCAGCTATTAATGCAAGAAAGGGGCCAGGTAATCCAATGATCAGGTAGGCAGATCCAAGAAATAGCATGCCGGAAATCAGCGTGCCTATAAAAGTAAGCGCAACTGAAATGGTAAATGTCTTTCCTAATCTTTGTACTAAACTAAAAATAGCATACATAAGTAAAGCGGTGAAAAATTTATCAATCAGATTTGGAACTAATCCTCCTGGAAAAGTAGTAGTTAATCCGGAAATAACTCCGGTTACGCTTCCCAACAGAACCGCATTTTTAAGATCTGGAAATAAAAATATCCCCAGAAACATCATAATCAGCATAAGATCTGGTTTCATGCCAAACACAATTCCGGGCATGACAGTATGCAGTACAGCTCCCATTCCAACCAACAAGGATAAAGTCACCATAGTTTTTGTATTCACTTCTCATCTCTCCTATTCTCATCTCATCTCATTTGCTTTTCCGATTGTGCTCTCATTGCCAATCGCGAAAAGGTTATTTAGAGTATATCATCCATTAGCAAAATTTAACACGTGAAGATGCTTATTTTTAAAATTATTCATGAAATGGGCTAGCTTTTTACAATGCTCTAAAGGAACAGCGTTATAGATTGAGGCTCTGCATCCGCCAATTGAACGGTGTCCGGCTAAACCGACAAAGCCTGCATCTTTAGATTCCTGAATAAATAATTTTGTTAATTCCTCATTAGGCAGTGTAAAGGTAATGTTCATGTTTGAGCGACTCTCTTTTTCAGCGTGGCCTTTAAAAAATCCTTTACTCTCGTCTATAGTCTGATAAATCGTTTTCGCTTTTTGGATATTGATTTGCTCTATTGCCTCAACACCGCCTTTATCTTTTGTCCATTCTAGAACTAAAGCCAATAAATAAATGGCCAAAGTCGGCGGAGTATTATATAAAGACTGGGATGCAGCATATGTATCATATGAAAGCATGGTTGGTAATTGTGGCTGTTTTTTAATTAAATCTTTGCGAATAATGACAACAGTGACGCCTGAAGGACCAAGATTTTTTTGAGCACCTGCATAAATAAGCCCAAAATCAGAGATATTGATTGGTCTGCTTAATATGTCACTGGACATATCTGCAATGAGAGGGACTTTGTTTGTCTTAGGGAATTCTCTCCATTGAGTGCCGTAAATGGTATTATTACTGGTGATGTGCAGATAAGAGGCATCAGCATTCAAAGAAATTTCTTCGTTTTCAGGGATTCGCTTATAGTTGGTCTGCTTTGTGGAAGCAGCGATTTCTGTTCGCCCAATCTTAGATGCCTCTTTTAAAGCTTTCTCGGACCATGATCCAGTCAAGATATAGCTTGCGCTCGTTTCTGGAGATAGAAGATTCATAGGTGCCATGGAAAACTGTAAACTGGCTCCACCTTGCATAAATAATACTTCATAATTATCAGGAATATTCATAAGCTCTTTCAATAGATTGGTTGCTTTCGTATGCACTTTACTATATTCCTTGCTGCGATGGCTCAGTTCCATTACTGACATCTGACTACCTTCAAAATTCATCCACTCTTGTTTCGCTTTTAATAGAACTTCTTCCGGTAGAGCAGCAGGGCCAGCATTAAAATTATAAGCTCTTGTCATATTTATTCCCCTTTCGATATCACGAACTTATTGTTTAAATCCTATAGTACTTTTAAGGGCTAAAGTTAGTAAATTACATCATATTCTACCTCAAAAAGCGATAGAAATAAATAAATATTCTGATTGTTACGCTAATTAGGAAAGATTTACATTTATTTGCAGACAAAAAGAGAGATTACATAAAAGGTAGAAAGGTTCATAAAAGGCCGTGTTGATATAAATTAATCTGGCCTTTATCAAACTTATTAGTAGATTAAAGAAAGACCCCTTAAACTCCTTCTCTAATTCTAGGAGATTTTGACTCATGCATGGTGAAGATAGGGTTAAATTCCATTATTATTCAAAACTGTTATATTCAATATCAGACAATGATAGAATAGATGTGCATGACTTGAAAGCGCTTGTAACTTAAGGAGGAATGGAAACTATGATGAATTTAAACGACAAAGTAGCCATTGTAACG
This sequence comes from Pradoshia sp. TA40_28, assembly GCF_059694525.1. Classification (NCBI taxonomy): domain Bacteria; kingdom Bacillati; phylum Bacillota; class Bacilli; order Caryophanales; family Bacillaceae; genus Pradoshia; species Pradoshia sp. TA40_28. The sequence goes on along the minus strand of NZ_JCATZO010000007.1, from coordinate 154,738 downwards.
GGAGGAGCTAGTGGTATTGGTTTAGCAACTGTAAAAGCTTTTGCTGTTAGAGGAGCAAAGGTTATTATGGCTGATTATAACGAAGAAGCTGGAATGACAAGAGCCGAAGAATTAAAAGTAGAGGGTTTTGATATAACATTTATTCAAGTTGATGCTGGCAACGAGGCTTCTGTAAAAAACCTTGTGAAGGAAACTATAACATTATATGGCCAACTGGATATTATGGTGAATAACGCTGGTATTGGGGCACTAAGTGAAACACATGAATTGGCCTATGAGGATTATGAAAGGGTGATTCGTGTTAATCAAGATGGTGTATTCTTTGGGATTAAGCATGCCATCAATCAGATGTTAAAATCCGGTGGAGGAGCGATAATCAATACATCTTCTATCTTAGGAAGTGTCGGAGAGCCTGGCGCATTTGCGTATAATGCATCGAAAGGTGCGGTTAACCTTATGACAAAATCAGCAGCTATTCAATATGCCAGTCGCGGGATCCGTATAAATGCAGTGGCTCCGGGTTATGTAGAATCTGGTATGGTAAACGAGGAGGCAATGGGAGATTTCTATGAAAACCTTGTCGCGAAACATCCAATTGGTCGTTTAGGTCTGCCTGATGAAATTGCCCATGCTATTGTGTTCCTAACAGAGAATGAATTCATCACTGGCACAACCATCCTTGTAGACGGTGGGTATACAGCGCAATAAAGATAGATGAGAAAAGGAATTCAGAATACTCCTATATGGATCTTATTCTGAGTTTTTTTTCTCTTTTGTCCCCTTTTTTATATCTGCTATCTGTTATACGGACAATAAATTACTCTCATAAAGTATATTTGAATAGTGTGCAATATCTATTGATATTCAATCCAAAATCTAAAAATTAAAAGCACCTCATTCGAGATGCTTTGAGTAGTCTAACTTATTGTGAAACTTCTTATAGAAGACTAAGATTTACTATTTAAGGTAGACTGGAAAAGTTCTTGTTCAACAGCGTATGCTTCACGAAAAGCCATCTTATCATAGTGTTTATATAGAGCATGAAATCTTCCGCTATAGTTTTGTTTCCAAGGTTTTTTCTTTCCGCAAAAGTGGAGAAAAACAGTGTGATTTATAACATAATCCATATCAAGCTGGTCATTGGATATTAATTTATAATAATTGTAGAATCTGGCATCATAATTATAAATGGTTTCATCTAATTTCTTAATATATTTGGAGTATAGGGCATTTAAGATATCCTGATCGGGTAAAATTAATTTTTTCTTATTCTCTTCTACAAATTTAAAAATGTCATCTTCTTTTATTACCTTTCGATGTGCTTTTAAATTCATTAACAGTACACCTGAATTGTAATAAGTGTCCAATTCATATGGTAATAGACGGATTTGATTGATTTCTTTAATTGATATCTTTTCATGGGAGGCAGCTGCAAATAAGTAATCTTCCAAGTCCATCTCATAGAGTGCATCAACAGAATTTAGAACAAGAATATCCGGGTCGAGATATAGAATACGATCAAGATCTTTCGGAAGGAATTTGAAGGCCAATAATCGATAATACATCTCTTTTGTATAATGCATGAGAACAGGTGCATCTTGAAAATGTTTACCATCCACCAGAATATTAAAAAGCTGACTGCCATTGCCATGAACAAATTGTTCTAACGAATGGAGTTCATCTGGTTTAAGTTCCGTATGCATGATAAAAATATTAAAGTTTTTATGTGGGTTATTGAGAAACAAAGATTGGAGCATAACTTTAAGTGGTTTTAAATAAGTGGAATTTAGCGTAACCAGTATATTAATCATATAAATCATCCTTCCAAGACTAGTAACTTCATTTATATGGGCTTATACCAAATGCTCTTATTTAGCTGAACGAGTAAGTCCAGTTCAACTTAATTATTCAACTATTTAAATAATATAGATATAGTATAATACACTTCTTCATTAATGCTCAAAGCATTATATCTACTAAATATTCAGTTTATTGTCATACCCAAAAAAGGCCACCTTATTAAAAAGGCAGCCACTTAGGGTTTATTGAATATGCTGACTGATCGACGTTGCAATAGCAGCGAGATCTTCACCCGTATATTCACTTGTATGTGTTTTCCAAACAGCGCCAAACCCATCATTTTTTCCATAACGTGGAATCAAGTGGATGTGGAAATGGAATACAGATTGTCCTGCATGTTCACCATTATTATTTAACACATTCATTCCAATTGGCTGATATTCCTGTTTTAAGGCGCGAGCTATTCTTGGAACCGCCTGGAATACATGGCTGGCTATTTCAGGTGTTAATTCATAAACATTTTCTTTATGTACTTTGGGGATGACAAGGGTATGTCCCTTAGTGACCTGGCTTATATCTAAAAATGCCATTACATGCTCATCTTCATACACTTTTGCGGAAGGAATTTCACCTTTACTAATTTTACAAAAAATACAATCTTCCATGGTCAACACCCTTTCTATTTTTTCATTCATTATGTATTAGTGTAGCACAGACAGAAACGGGAAAAAAGGAAAGGGACGCAACATATAATGTTACGCCCCAAGTCCTAGAGGGGAAGCTTAATTCCTGGATATTCTTACAGAATCTTCTCTGACTATTATTCCAATCGTTGAGACGGAGCAATTTTGTCATTTTCACATGTTATGTCCAATGCAACCATCCCCTTAACACTTGGAATTATTGATCCCAATTTCAGGTTCTAGGCCTTTAGCGAACACCCCATTTTCAAAAGAAGTACACTGATCAAACCCTAGGTTAAAGCCTTACGTTATCGCGAACCAACACCCCATTTATCAATGAAGTAAACTGAATGTTGTTCCCCTCTGATTATAGATTGCCCATGTTTCTTCCTAATATACATACGAAATGTCTGAAAAAGCTACGTATTTACTATTAGCATTTTCCGTTTTAGGAACCGTTTGTTACAATGAAAGGGAGAAAAAGAAAAGGAGACTGTCTCTATGTCATTGCTTGAAATTAATCATATAACAGGCGGTTACACAAAAACACCTGTATTAAAAGACGTGAGTTTTGAAGTGAAACCGAATGAACTTGTCGCATTGATTGGATTAAATGGGGCAGGGAAATCAACGATTATCAAACATATTATTGGATTGATGACACCGAAACAAGGCGAAATCAAAATAAATGGAAGCCAGTTTAAGGATGATAAAGATACTTATCGTAAGCAATTTTCATTTGTACCTGAGACTCCTATTTTATATGAGGAACTGACATTGGAAGAGCATCTGAAATTGACTGCTATGGCATATGGAATAGAAGAGTCAGTTTATAAAGAACGAGTGGAAAAGCTCTTAAAAGAATATCGTATGGAGAAAAGGCTGAAATGGTTTCCAGCCCACTTTTCCAAAGGGATGAAGCAAAAAGTAATGATAATGTGTGCCTTTCTTGCTGAGCCTTCTTTATATATAGTTGACGAACCATTTGTTGGACTTGATCCGCTTGCCATCCAATCCTTACTGGATATGATGAAGGATATGAAAGACCAGGGAGCTGGAATCTTAATGTCTACCCATATCCTGGCTACGGCTGAAAAATATTGTGACTCCTTTATCATTCTTCATGAAGGTGAGGTACGGGCTAAAGGGAACTTAGAAGATTTACGCAGTCAATTCAACATGCCTGGTGCATCCCTGGATGATATTTATCTGCAATTAACAAAGGAAGATCGCCATGAGTAGGGAAACTTTATGGAAAAACCGCTTTAATAATTATTTGAAAGAAACAACCAAGTACTTACGATATATATTTAATGGACACTTAGTTTTTGTGATGATTATTCTGCTTGGTGGAGCGGGGTATTATTATAGTGAGTGGCTTAAGACATTGACTCCTGAATTCCCAACCGTATGGATTATGGCGATTATCTTAGGATTGATAGTAACGATTAGTCCGGTTTCAACATTCTTTCGCGATCCGGACATTGTATTTTTGCTGCCGATCGAGTCAAAATTAACATCCTATATAAAAAAATCGATTATCTTCAGCTTGGTCATGCAGGGCTATATTCTTATCCTGGTACTGGCCATATTAATGCCGTTATATATGCAAACCATGCAAGAACAAACAGTATCTTTCTTGCGGCTGCTCATAGCTTTGCTGATCATAAAAGGGATTAATCTATGTTCTCGCTGGTTTGTCCTTTACTACAGGGAAAAAAGCACGACTCTTGTTGATGGGTTAATCCGTTTTGTTCTAAATACAGCCTTTGTGTATTTTCTTGTTAAGAATGAATCACTCTTTTTTATCGCGATTGTGTTGCTTCTTTTAGGAGGACTTTGTCTTTATTATTGGAAAAGCACTAGAGACGAAAGTATAAATTGGGAAAAGCTGATTGAGCTAGAAAATAGCAGGATGGCTGCCTTTTATCGAATTGCTAATTTATTTACAGATGTTCCGAAATTACGTGAAAAAATATCGGAAAGGCGCTGGCTTGGCAGTGTAATAAAGATTCTGTCCGGTAAGTCTGATAATCCGTTCAGCTATCTATATGCCAGAACTTTTGTCAGAGCAAATGATTACCTCGGGCTATTTGTGAGGTTAACAGTGATTGGAGCTGTTTTATTTCTATTTGTTGATCTTGGATGGGGAACGATTTTTGTCGCTGTATTATTTTTATATATGACAGGTTTACAGCTTTTGCCGATTTGGCATCATCATGATCAAAAAATGGTGATGGATTTATATCCGTTGCATACAGATTATAAAAGGAAGGCTGTTCTACAGCTGGTGATTACCGTTTTGGTTATTCAAAATTTAATTTTCTTTGTCACCATTCTTATTGGTGAAGGGGTCAAAATGGCTGTTTTAACACTGGTTATTGGTTTGGCGTTCGTTTTTCTTTTCAGGCCATTTGCAATGAAAAAAATGTAAGCAATATGGGGGTTAGGTATGCTATCTGAAAGGTTCGAGCAAAGAGCCAGACAGGAATTGGATTTATGGAAGCAAAAGATTGGTGTAAAGCCAAGTATAGCCATGAGACTATCCAGACAAGCTCAAACGGCAATCAATCAAAAAATACCTCAAAAAGTGCATGATATGATTAGCACTTCCGTTAAAACAATGGTAGATGGTGTATTATATGGTTCCACCTATTTTAAGAAAGTGGATCATACAGGGAAAACGCTTGAAGAAAAAGAAGACATTGCTCAATCTATGCTGAATGTATATAGAAGAACGGCGGTTATTGAAGGAGCTGGAACAGGAGCCGGTGGAGTATTGCTTGGTCTTTCTGATTTTCCTTTACTTCTTTCTATAAAAATAAAGTATTTATTCAGTATTTCTGAGTTATATGGATATGACCCGAAAAAATGGGAAGAAAGAGTATTTATCCTACTTGTTTTTCAGCTCGCGTTTTCATCTGTGGAAAAAAGAAAAGAGCTTCTATCAGTAATGGAAGACTGGGACAAACAAAAAGAATCCTATATGCAAATTGGTTGGCAAAGCTTTCAGCAGGAGTACCGGGATTCCATCGATTTTATAAAAATGATGCAGTTAGTACCGGGTATTGGTGCGATTGTAGGAGCCTGGGCCAATCATCAATTACTTGAACAATTGGGAGAAACAGCTAAATATGCCTACCGAATGAGATGGTTTAAGCAAATAGATAACAGTTAAAAGAAGAATGATAAAGAGGGAAAAACTGGCGTGGGAAAATAGATGCCAGTTTTTTCTATTTGTACATGATTCTAAAAAAATGCAGGGAATTGCTCGCTTCCATTGAAGCGAATGTTAGAAATAGCGCCATTCCTGAAAACCGATAGCAGCACTGCCTAAGGTCTTTGCAGCAATTAACATGGCATCTTCATTAAAATCAAATAAAGGATGATGATGTGGATAAGGATGATCCGTACCTTTCGGAGAAGCTCCGGTAAAAAACATGGCTCCTTTAACATTCTGCAGATAATACGAAAAATCTTCACCAACCATCAGCGGTTCCATTTTTTGTATATTTTCGCTACCGACAATATCGGCAGCTTTATATTCGATAAAGTCTGTTTCAGATTCATGGTTGATGGTTGAGGGGTACCCTCTGAAATACCGTAATTCGTAGTAGCAATTGTTGGCCAGGCAGACACCCTTAACAATTCGTTCGATTTCCTCAATGATCTGCTCCTGTATTTCTGGTTTGAAGGTTCGAACAGTACCCTCCAGAAAGGCTTTGTCAGGAATGATATTAAAGGCCTCACCAGCCTTGAATTTTCCTATCGATACAACAGCAGAATCCATTGGATCAATCTTTCGGCTCATAATCGTTTGTAAAAGGGAAACGACTTCTGCTGCGATGACCAAGGAGTCTTTAGAGGTATGAGGCTCTGCTCCATGGCCACCCTGGCCAAAAATAGTTATTTTAAACCGATCTGCGGTAGCCGTAATCGGGCCTGGGCTTATATAAATGGAACCAGTAGGAAATGGAGACCATAGATGGGTTGCGAAAATGGCGTCTACCCCATCAAGGCAGCCATCTGCAATCATAAATTTAGCTCCACCGGGTGCAAGCTCTTCAGCATGCTGATGAATAAAAACGTATGTTCCTGTTAACATATGCTGCATTTCTTTAATTGCCTTTGCCAAGACTAATAATAAAGCTGTGTGACCATCATGCCCGCAGGCGTGCATAACTCCTGGTACTGTTGAATGGTAAGGGACATTTTTGCCATCCTGAATGGGTAATGCATCAAAATCGGCACGCAAAGCAACAGTCCTGCCGGGGGATTTACCGTGTATGGTTGCGACAATTCCGCCCCCGCCTACATTACTCCGTATGGGAACATTTAATTCTTTATAAAAATTTTTAATAAATTGTACGGTTTTCTTTTCATGAAAGGAGAGTTCAGGGTGCTTGTGCAAAAAACGGCGTATGGTTACCATTTCTTTAAAATTATCCTCTAATCGTTGGAATAGCTCTTTCTCCATATAATCCCCCTATAAATAAATGACGTGGTTTCCTAATACTCTTATTTACATATATCTCCATTATCAAACTAATATTGGTAAAACTTCTATAAGTTTAGTAGATTGATATTAAAAAAAAGGGATAAAAAATAAGTGAAGCTGACATATGGAGATATGTCAGCTTAGTGATAAGAAGAGGTATGGGATATTTAATGAGAAACTTTTTGATTACTGACAAGTACCTTTCTCATTCATTGTTTTCATCTTTATGGGCATGGAAGGTGACGGTGTAAGGATTGCCTGTAAACATAACCTGTGTATTAAATGGATTGGATTTTTTCGTAAATAGCGTGCTTGAATCCCATTTGGCATAGGCTTGCTCGTTTTTCCAGCTCGTCATAACAACATAGGTATCAGATTTAATAGGTCGCAATAAACGCATAGTATAGACTCCATTTTGATTGTTTGCAGACACCAGTTTATTTTTAAGTTCAAATTCAAATGCAGGCCGATCTTCAATGGAAACAGGTATATTGTACAGGGCAAAGAATCCTTCTTGTGTAAGGAATCCAAATCCATCTATAACTTCGAATTTGCGTGCGGATGAAAAAATTGTTTTTTGATCCGTTTCATGGAGCAGAGCGGCAGTTTTAGGATTGTTCAATAAAATAAGAGGTAAATTTGTCCGCTTATCTTGTATTCTTTTTAGAAAACTGAAAGTTCCGGTCGTCATATAGAAGTACATTGTTTGCCCCCTAATTAAATATTTTAGTATAATGGACTCGTAAATAGAATTATTCTAATTTGTAACATTTCTTTTACCCATTATAAATTAATTTGTAAACTTTATTCGTTTCTTTGAAGATTTCGCAAGATTATAGTGAGTTGAAATTGAGTCTATTTTTTGACAATTTTTCAGGATTATATACAAGGGTAGGCCAAAAGGATATAGTTGTTATTGATGCCTAAACGATGTAAATCAGGAAAAAAATATAAAATATATAGTAATAAAGAAGGGTGGAGCGACTTTGATAGAAAAATTCAATGATACCTTCCTAAAAGCAATAAACAAAGAGAAGGTGGATCATACTCCGGTGTGGTATATGAGACAGGCAGGAAGATCTCAGCCTGAATACCGAAAAATTAAAGAAAAATATTCCTTGTTTGAAATTACTCATCAACCGGAATTAGCTGCCTATGTTACTCGACTTCCGGTCGAACAATATAATGTAGATGCAGCCATCCTATATAAAGATATTATGTCTCCTCTGCCAGGAATTGGTGTACAGGTAGATATAAAATCAGGAATTGGTCCGGTGATTGATAATCCAATTCAATCTTTAGCCGATGTCGAGAAGCTAGGTGAATTAAATCCTGAAGAAGATGTTCCTTATATTCTTGACACGATTAAATTATTGACTGAAGAACAATTATCCGTACCGCTTATTGGCTTTTCAGGAGCTCCTTTTACGATCGCAAGTTATATGATTGAAGGCGGCCCTTCTAAAAATTATACAAAAACAAAAGCATTTATGTACACCGAACCAAAGGCATGGTTTGCTTTAATGGATAAGTTGGCAGACACCATCATTGTCTATGTAAAGGCTCAAATAAAAGCGGGAGCTAAAGCAATCCAAATATTTGATTCATGGGTTGGAGCTTTAAATGTTCAAGACTATCAATATTATATTAAACCAATCATGAATCGAATATTCACAGAGCTAAGAGAAGAAAATGTCCCATTGATTATGTTTGGGGTAGGAGCAAGTCATTTGGCTAAGGAATGGAACAGTCTACCGCTTGATGTTGTTGGTCTTGACTGGAGATTGTCTATTACTGAAGCCAGAAATATTGGAATAAACAAAACAGTGATGGGAAATCTTGATCCAGCATTGCTTACTTCGTCCTGGGAAGTTATTGAGATGAAAGCAAAAGAGATTATTGAACAGGGATTACAGGAACCAGGACATGTATTTAACCTGGGCCACGGAGTCTTCCCTGGAGTAGATCCTGAAGTTTTAAAACGCTTGACAGCTTTTATACATGAATATTCCGCAACTATCATTGCATCAAAAGGAGTGGCTAAATAATGACACATACAAAGAAAAAAATCGGATTATTAGTAATGGCTTATGGTACACCATATAAAGAAGAAGATATTGAGCGTTACTATACACATATTCGTCATGGAAGAAGACCATCAGATGAAATGCTTGAAGATTTGATTTCAAGATATCGTGCGATCGGCGGCATTTCACCTCTTGGAAAGACAACGAACGATCAGGCAGCTCACTTGGAAGCAGCACTTAATAAAGCGCAGGATCAATATGAATTTGTTGCTTATGTTGGACTTAAACATATTGAACCGTTTATTGAAGACGCTGTTGAAAAAATGCATCAGGATGGAATCACGGAGGCAGTCAGCATTGTGCTTGCACCTCATTATTCCACTTTCAGCATTAAATCCTACAATGGACGTGCAAAAGAAGTTGCGGATAAATATGGCATGAATATTACTTCAGTTGAAAGCTGGTACAAAGAACCAAAATTCATCAAATATTGGGTTGACCATGTAAAAGAAGCATTTAATCAAATGACTCCGGAAGAAAGATCAGCAGCGGTATTAATCGTATCTGCTCATAGTCTACCGGAAAAAATTAAACAACTAGGCGATCCATATGAACAACAGTTGGAAGAAACTGCGAAACTGATTGCTGAGGGAGCTGGCGTTCAAAACTATGCGGTTGGTTGGCAAAGTGCCGGCAACACCCCTGATCCATGGCTTGGACCGGATGTTCAAGATCTTACAAGAGATCGTTATAATGAGCATGGATATAAAGCGTTTGTTTATACACCGGTAGGTTTTGTGGCCGAGCATTTGGAAGTTCTTTATGATAATGATTATGAGTGTAAGGTAGTTACGGATGAGATTGGAGCAACATATTATCGTCCAGCTATGCCGAATACACATCCTGATTTCATCAATGCCATGGTTGATGCCGTTATGAAAAAATTGGTACGTAACTGATAACCAACAATGAAAAGAAGGCGATAAAATTGGATTCAATGAAACAAAATATTGCAATCATTGGTGGTGGCATTGCAGGAATGGCGGCAGCCTATTACCTTGACAAGAAAGTAAAGGAAGAAAATCTTCCTTATAATGTGCTATTAATAGAGTCTACTACCCGTCTTGGCGGTAAAATGCAAACGGTGGAACGTGATGGATTTGTCATTGAGAGGGGCCCAGATTCCTTTTTAGCACGTAAAAAGAGCATGACAGATTTAGCGAAAGAAGTAGGGCTCGAAAGTACGATTGTTCTCAACTCAACAGGTAAATCTTATATTCTTGTAAAGGATAAACTGCATGCTATTCCGGGCGGATCGGTTATGGGAATCCCTACGGAAATAGGACCGTTTATTACAACAGGGTTGTTTTCTCTAACGGGTAAAATGAGAGCAGCTATGGATTTTGTATTGCCACGTTCCAAAGAAACTGGTGATCAGCCGCTAGGGAAATTTTTAAGGCGCCGTCTTGGAGATGAAGTGGTGGAGAATCTGGTAGAGCCCCTTCTTTCAGGTATCTATGCAGGAGATCTCGATAAATTAAGCACGATGTCCACGTTTCCCGATATGCTTGAACTGGAGAAAAAATACAAAAGTATCGTATTAGGTACAAAAAAGAATCGCCCTAAAAAAACAGTATCCCAAGATCAGAAACCAGCAGGGGACAGCAAGATTGGTATGTTTCGTACCTTTAATAAAGGGTTGCAATCATTGATAGATGCTATTGAAGCAAAGCTACCTGCGGAGCAGATTCTTAAAAGTACGAGAGTCGATCGAATTTTTAAAACAAGTGATGGGTATATGTTGGAGTTGAATAATGGGGAGCGCTTACCTGCCATTTCTGTTGTTCTAGCTACTCCGCATCAGGCTGTACCGCACATGCTGCCTGATTATGAGATGTTTGAACCATTCAAAAATATCCCATCAACATCTGTTGCTACGGTATCAATGGCATTTGATGCAAGCGCGATTAAAGAGGATATTGATGGAACAGGTTTCCTAGTATCAAGAAACAGTGATTATACCATCACGGCTTGCACATGGACTCATAAAAAATGGCCGCATACTACGCCTGATGGCAAGGTTTTATTACGTTGTTATGTAGGAAGAGCCGGTGATGAGGTAGTCGTAGACTTATCAGATGGTGAAATTGAACAAATTGTTTTAGACGATTTGAATAGAATTATGGAAATTACTGAAAAACCAGATTTTACGATCGTTACTCGTTGGAATGAAGGGATGCCTCAGTATGAAGTTGGTCATTTAGAGCGGCTGAAAACAGTCAGAGAAAAAATGGACAAAGAGCTGCCGGGACTTTATTTAGCTGGAGCATCCTATAATGGTATCGGAATGCCTGACTGTATTGATCAGGGGATTGCTGCCATGAATCATGTACTCAAATATATTGATAATAAAAATCTATAACTTTATAAAAAAAAAATCCGAGCATTTCCTTTTCATAGAGAAGGTGTTCGGATTTTATTTTTCTATTGTCTAGTTTGTAGTCTTTGTTTGATTAAAGAACTCAAATGAATATCCAAAAATACTATCATGGCCATCATAGATTGCTACACATCAAGAATCATAAGGATTAAGCATGGTGTACATCTCTTTAATTTTCTTGAACAGTTTTTTCTCTTGTCTCATGGGCAGGGTGTAGGAAGTTTGTTAAATACCTATTTATAAATATTTCGCCCAATACCAAAAACACAATAAAGAATATAAAGATCCAAATCCAAGTTATCATCTTAATCTCTCCTTAGTAAACCTGATATCTATGTAGCCTTTTTTCTTTTTATACCCTGATATAAAAGGAATGTAATCCCATTGAAAGGGAAAAGAGTAAATAATTAAACTGCTTTGATAGGTGAAAGTATGGATACTGTTTTCTATACGGATGGATTAAACTGTCTCGACTTTAGGAGTTGAAAGGATGGCCTTTGATAGCAGGAAATCAATACTTTATGCAGCTACGAAAAGGTTTGAAATATAAAAGTACTTCAACGGATAATCTGTTGAAGAACTTTTATGTTGTCATTGTTAAGAGAGAAATACTTGTTATTACTTTGATTTTATATAATCAGGATAGTCAGTGATAATACCATCCACATTCATACTTAAAAGAAATTCGGCAGATTCATGGCTGCGAACAGTCCAAGATTGAATTTTCATGCCCAGTGCGTGTACCTGTTCAACTAATGGTTTCGATACAATAGAATAGCTCGGGTTAAAGTAGTCTGCATATTGACTAAACTCAGATAAAGCTTGTTCAGAAGTATCTCCTTTAAAGGAAGTAAGAACACCAATTGGAACACTTGGTAGAAGGGTATTCATTTTTTTCATAGAGTCAAAATTAAATGATTGAATAATGATTTTATTGTTTTTTGGTTTATCAAGATTGCGTTCTTTCAATGCTCTGGCAACTTGCTCCTCAATACCTGGATATAGTTCTGGAGACTTTAATTCAATCAGTATCCCTATTTTTCCTCTGTATTTATCGAGTGCTTCACCCAATGTGGGGATTTTCTCTCCCGTAAATTGTTCGCCCTTCCAGCTACCGGCATCAAGGTATCTTAGCTGTTTAAACGTTAAATCACTTACCAAACCCGTACCATTTGTTGTTCGATCAACTGTATTATCATGTATTAACACAAGTTTGTTATCTTTGCTTCTTTGCACATCTATTTCAATATAGTCAGCCTTCATTTTGACCGCTTTATCAAAAGCAGCAATCGTATTCTCAGGAGCATAGCCGGAGGCCCCACGATGTGCAATGACATCCACCTTTTTATTGTTTCCTTGAACCTCTTCGGCAAAGGCTTCATTCCCACTGGTAACTAGTAAATTAAATGCAAAAACAGAGAATCCTAACAAAGCTATAGACATCTTGAAATTCTTATTTCTTTTCATATGTACATCCTCTCCATTATGAATTTTTTGCCTCCTTACAAATTATGATATAAGAAGAATGAATAGGATTTAAAATGAACATTATTATAAAAATAAGCCATTCCTACTATATAAATGTATATTTGGCTTTACAAATAGAGATGTTCGCTTATAAGGAAAAATGGTAAGTAGGCATAAGGTTAAGGTTTGGTAGCTGAATAGAGAGGGGTGCATATGAACATCGTCGAGATCATGCATCCATGTACAATGTGGATCTTTGATCTATAAGTTTGTTACTTCTTTTATACTTTCCAAAACAAACGAAGGTTGATAGTTGCTTTCTTGAAGCATTTCGCTTGTTGTTATACCTGTTAAGACAAGCACTGAATTTAAACCATTTTCATTTCCCATTTTAATATCAGTCTCAAGACGGTCTCCCACTATATAGCAATCGGCTGGCTTCATGTTCAAAACTTTTGAGACGACATATTCAGCCATTAATTTAGATGGTTTTCCGGTTACGGCCTCTATCGGTTTTCCGGTTGCACCTTCAAGTGCTCCAATCATAGCTCCGCAGTCTGGGATTTCCCCACCATTTATCGGACAGCTCCGGTCAGGATTTGTCGCAATGATCTTCGCCTGATTTAACCAAGCTTGAAACGCTTTATTGATTTTATCGTAGGTAAACTTCCGGTCCCATCCAAGAACCACATATTTCGCCTGTTTTTCATTATCGGTAATCGAGATTCCCATTTCAATCAACTCTTCAAATAAGGGTTGTTCTCCGATAACTAATACTGATTCCCCAGTCTTCAGATGGTCCTTTAAATACCTTGCTGTAATATAATTGGAGTTAATCACTTGGTCTAAAGTCGTATCAATCCCCAATCTTTTCAACTTATTTACATACTCCAGACGTGTAGAGATTGATTTATTGGTCAGGAAGACAACTTTATCGCCTCTGTTCTTTAATTCTCTGATGGCTTCAACAGCACCATCAATAATATTTTCATCTAAATAAACGGTCCCATCAAGATCGAATATAAATCCTTTCATAGCGTTCTTCCCCCCCAATAAAAACATTAATTTTTAGATAGACGGCTTGCAATTGCGTGCAGAATCGATACTAGGATTACAAGGAAGACTGACATAGCGGCAGCAGTATAGTATTCTCCTCGTAAAATATTTTGGAATATAGCCAAACTCATTGGTGCCCACTCTGCAGGTGCGATTAGTATCGAAATGCTCGTTTCCTTAATTACTGTTACAAATACCAGAATAGAGCCTGCCGCTATCCCCGGTAACATTAAAGGACCGATAATCGTAATGGCAGCTGTCAATGGAGTCGCACCTAAATTAATGGCAGCTTCCTCTATATCCTGTTTAATAGCTCTCATCGTTCCCATAGTCGAGCGAATCATATAAGGAAGTCTTCTGATGGTATAAGCGATAATTAATAAAAACGCTGTTCCGGTTAATTGTAAAGGAGCTGTATTAAAGGTTTGAATTAACGCAATGCCGAAAGCAATTCCAGGGACAATTAAAGGAATGTTGGTTATAAAGTCTAACTTCGAAGAATTTTGACGCACAACAAAATAGGAAACAAAAGTTGCGATTACAATACTCAAGATTAAGGCTCCAACAGCCAGAATGATACTGTTCTGAATGTTGCCCAATGAGTTCGTGAAGATTGTCTGATAATGTTTTAACGTATATCCTGATGGCAGTAAGTCTTTTCCCCAAGTGGTTGCGAGAGATTGAAGAACAATAGAGGCCATTGCAAGCATTGGAATCAATACAACGAGTCCAGAGTATAGGGAAAGAACTCTGGTTAAAATCTTATTGTTATTTAATTTTTGTGTTTTTGGTTTTCCAGAAACCGAACCAAAATTTTTGCCCTTAGTAAACAAATGTTGTAGCCAAAAAAAGAATGCTGCGACTATCATCATAACAACGGTTAAGATTGCAGCACCTCCCCAGTTAAAGAAGCCAGAGATTTCTCGATAGGCCTCAACTACTAATAAATTCAGATTTGTGGGAGCCAAGATGATTGGGGTACCGAAATCAGAAAAACTGACAGTAAAGATGAGCAGAGCACTTGAAATCACGCCTGGAATGGCTAATGGAAATGTAACAAAGATAAAGGTAAACCAGCTCTTCGCTCCTAAATTTTGCGATGCTTCCTCAAGTGTTATATCGCTGACTTTGAAGGCTGCTACCATGGGCCATAGGGCATAAGGGAAGAAGAAAAACACCTGAGCGATGATAATTCCTGTCATGGAATATGGATTGATTAACATACCATCTCCGCCGAGGACATTGTATATATAAGTAAACCAACCAGATCTTCCAAACATTAAAATAAAGGCATATGCCGAAATGAAAGTCGGAACAATCAACGGTATCGTACATAAAGCAGATAGTATCTTCTTAAATGGCATGGTTGTTCTTGCAATGCCGTAGGCTATAGGAATACAGATTAAGATGACGATGACAGCAACCGTTATGGCGAGTTGCAAACTGTTCACCAAAGAATTAAAGTACCCTTTATTAGAAAAAATAGACTGATAAGTCTCCAATGATGATGCTTTAAATTTTTCTATCGTTGAAGTAAATATGGAGGGATCGAAAAGCGCACCTAAGAGATTCACAGGCTGACCTGTAAAACTGACTAAAAAGACGGATACCAAGGGCAAGATCAAAAACAGGCCAAAGAAAAGATAAATGAGGATTTTAACTAGCTTTAACCCGTTTAATGCATCCTTTAGTTTACTCATATCAAAAGCACCCTTTCAGGTTCAATTGCCATTTTCACCTTTTCTCCTTCTTGTAAGATGCCGTCTCCAGGGGAGTATGTAGTATCTACAAATAAACGATAATTTCCAACCTTAACTTCATAACGGACAATAGAACCAAGATAGGTTGAAATCAGTATTTCTCCCTCTATTAGGTTAAGAGATTCGTTCAACATAGAGTCCATTGATTTATAAATCTGGATGCTTTCAGGACGGATAATGACCTCGACTTCTTTTTTACTGCCTTTATGAGTTGATCGTAATTTAAATCCATTCCCCTTTACGATTGAGATACCATTTTTTTCTTCAATAATAGATCCCTTTAACATATTGGAAGTTCCTACGAAATTGGCGATGAAAGGGGTAGCGGGGTTACTGTATAAATCTGTAGGCGTTCCAATTTGCATAACTTCGCCTCCATTCATGACCGCTACTCGGTCTGCCATACTCATTGCTTCCTCTTGATCGTGTGTAACGAAAATAGTTGTAATCCCAAGGTCTTGCTGGATTCTTCGGATGGTATTGCGCATGGAATGGCGCAGCTTTTGATCTAGATTGGATAGGGGTTCATCCATTAAAAGAACCGCAGGCTCCATAATCAATGCACGTGCTAAAGCCACACGCTGCTGTTGCCCACCTGATAATTCACTCGTTAATCGTTTTGCATATTGATCTAACTCGACATATTCAAGGATCTCGACAATCTTTTTTTCTATTACTTTAGGGGTTCTTCCTAATCGGCGATTAAGAAGGCGAGCATAGATTCCAAACTTTGATAAAAGATTGCTTGAATTTAATTGTTTGATATTAAGGCTGTATGCTACATTTTCGAAAACATTCATGTGAGGGAAAAGAGCATAACTTTGGAATACCATCCCACAATTACGTTTATTAGGTGGTATATTGTTCACTACCTTATCCCCAATGCTGATGGTTCCTGATGTTGGTTGTTCAAAACCGGCAATACATCGCATAGTGGTAGTTTTCCCGCAACCAGAGGGACCCAAGAGAGCGAAAAATTCGCCCTCCTGGATATCCAGGTTCACATTAGTTAATGCTTTTACACCTGAAAATTCTTTATTTAACTGATTAATTTTTACTGAACCCATAACAATCCACCTTTATTTACTGGAATTTTTCTTTCCACTCGTTTCGAACGCGATCATAATTTTCATTCACCCAGTCAATATCCAAATCCACAGCATTTGATTTTATCTTTTCAAGAGATAGAGGTGTTTTCGACTCTACTTCAGGGTTAATTGGTATGTGGTACCAATCTGCTAGGATTTGCTGGCCTTCTTTAGAAAGCAGGAAGTCAATGAATTTTTTTCCGCCTTCTGGATTAGGTCCACCTTCCACAATCGATACTGGATTTACAAGAATAGGAGTTTTGTCAGGAACGATGAAATCGACTGTTTCACCTTTAGCTTTTGCTTCATAAGCCATAAAATCAAATCCAATTCCAATATGTGCTTCACCCATTGCGACTGCTTTCGTTGGGGCTGAACCAGAATCTGGAGTGGAATTAGCCTGTTCCATCAATTTCTCGAAAAATTCCCATCCCTCCTTTTCACCACGCTGCATCATCTCATTTAAAACCATGAGAGTTGCAGTTCCAGAAGCAGCTGGATTCGGAAATTGGATTTTACCTTTCCATTTGGGATCTAATAAATCATCCCAAGTTTTAGGAGCATCCTCCGGTTTTACTAATTCCGTATTATATGAAAAACCTAATACAAATACTTCGACGCCAACATATTTGCCATCCTGATGCTTTACCTTAATGCCGTTTTCTACTACTTCCCAATCCTTCGCTATTTCAGGAGTATAGGCCCCGATAATTCCTTTGTCTGCATTTGCTTCGAAAGGAAGGATGCCTCCGCCTCCGTACCAAATATCAGCTTGCGGATTATCCTTTTCAGCCATCATTTTGTTCACTAATATATTTGTACCTGCATATTGAACATCAACACTGCCACCATGAAGTTCTTCAAACTTTGCTGCCAGTTCTTTGGTCATATCAGGTGTTTCAGGTGAATAGAAAGCGATTCTTCCACTATCTCCTTCTTTCCCCGGTTTTGCTGTTGAGTTATCTCCTGCACATCCGCCAAGTAACAGTACACTAACCGCTAAAAACATTGATGATTTTAACCAAGTTCTTTTTGACATAATTCAACCCCCTGTTCCCATTTTTATTACGAATAATAAGCAAAGAAAAAGAGAGAAGGCATCATAAATTCAAACCCTTATCATTTGTAAAGGCTTTCATTTTCTTCGGATTCATCTCTCAATCTCTTCTGTGAGTATTCGATTGCTTAATTATATTCAGTATCCCAAAGATTATAATAATGCCTAAGAAATTTTGTCCAGGTCCTTACTGATGAACACAGGATAATAAAATCTAGAGTATTTTAAATTAGTTTCGAAATATTGATCATACAATACAGTTTAAGTGAAGATATTAGACTTATTTTAGGAAGGATAGAAAATAGAGTGGTATTCTTGAAAACGTATGATTAGTAAAGTGGGATGGATAGGAAGAAACGAGTCATTTTTTATGAAATGAAACAGATATGAGATATGAACAATTCAAGCGGAATGCATTTAATTGGAAATGGCGGAAGAGACTGATGTTGTATATACATGAAATAAAAATAATAGAATGATTGACCCATCTGTATTCTATAATAAGCCGATTTTTATTTTCTTATATATCTATCGAAAAAGAAAAACGAAGCATGGTATACATGTAAAAATCATTTCAAACTAATGATTAAGAACAAAGAGGGACTTCGAGAAAGAAGTCCCATTTTGGTTTTATTTACCTGTCCTTTTAATCTTTTATTTAAAGCGGTTATTTCCCCCATAACCCATTGAATAATGATAGATCAAATATCATTTATGATATTAAAGATATGCAAACCTACACCTGAAATAAAAGTAAGAATAAACACGATCCATTTTGTATAATAAAAGCCCTTTATTCTATTACTAACCAGATTAAGAGTAATCATAAATAGAAATAAACCCAATGATACACCGATGGTTGTCCAATTATAGCTAAATTGGCTAGGAAGAAGTTCGGTTAATAGAAAAATACTTCCAACAAAAAACAGAATATTTGGGGGTTCTTTTCTTTTATATTTTTCAGTTCTTTTTGGTGTGTCTTCCATTTGTTTTGACACCTCATTTATCATTTCTTCTTATCCAATACTCTTGCGCTGTTCTTTAAGGTATCATAAAAGGATGGTTGATTTGGGAATGATTGGATTACCATCAATTATTCTAACACCTTCTCAAACGACATTAAATGGTTATTTTCCTGTTTTAAAAATAGGGGTTAAACAATCCCCGGTCAGTGCAAGGAAGAATCCAAGTGCTAAGTGACCAATTTTATGTCCATACGATTAATTTTTGCGTTCTTGCAAATAGTAAAAAGCAAAAAAATAACCAGCCATATAATTGGCTGGTTTTTTGCAAATCGCAAAATAGAGGGAATTTAAAAAATCAGGGACTGTATGAATACAGTCGATATGAGCATCCCAGGGTTAAAGGGGATTGCTGCTAACATTCATTAAAGACTATTCAGATACATGACGCAGGCATTTATCACAGACGATTCCGTAGCATTCATGCTGTTCTTCAATATTTTCACCGCATTCTGAACATTTCTTAGGGGGCAAGTTTCTGAAGAATTCCATAACGTTTCGTACCATGTTTAAAACCTCCGTTTTAATTTGATTTATAACAGCATTTTTTTCTTGAATCTGTTATATAACTGCTTGATAATGCTATTGTATTACAACAGATATGTGAAGTCAACACTGTTTTAGTACAATTTTGAAAAAGATGAAAAAATAGGCTAATTGTTATATATTGAGTGTGAAGCTTTATTAGATTCCATCAAGGTTTACTTTCCTATAAAGTGAAATGAGTTTTCGAGTGCGAGCACAAAGTGGAAAAGGATTGCTGAATGTAGAGCCTAATCCTTTTTGTTTGAAGGAAAGTTTCGTTCTAGTCTATGCGAACAAAATCAAGCTTGAATGATCTAGAATGGAGGGGTAGGATGCGTTTAACTATTATTGGATTTTGGGGCGGATATCCAGGAAAAAAAGAAGCAAGTTCGGGTTATCTAATTGAGCATGAGGGATTTAAATTACTGCTCGATTGCGGAAGCGGAGTATTATCTCAGTTGCAGGAATACATAAAACCAAGTGATTTGGATGCCGTTCTTTTATCGCATTTTCATACAGACCATATGGCAGACATAGGTGTATTACAACATGCTTTGTTAATAGATCAAATGTTAGGAAATCAAAAAAATCCATTGCCTATCTTTGCCCACACAGAAGATCAAACGTCAGCTGGTACGCTGACTTATAAAAGCCAGACAGTGTGGGAACCCATTATGGAAGGCCAATCTACTCAAATCGGTCCCTTTTGTATAAAGGCACTTAAAACAAAACATTCTGTTCCATGCTATGCTTATATGATAGAAGCAGGGGGACAAAAGTTAGCCTATACGGCAGATACGGCTTATTTTCCGGAACTGGTTCCTTTTTTCAGAGGAGCGAATGTTTTGCTATGCGAGTGCAATTTTTATGAAGGGATGAATGCTGAAAAAGCTGGGCATTTGACCAGTATTCAAGCTGGACAAATTGCTGAGGATGCGGCTGTTCAAACATTGATATTGACTCATTTACCTCACTTTGGTAATCAGAATGATCTAGTAAAGCAAGCAGCTAAAGTATATAAGGGTGAAATTGAATTAGCCAAAACAGGTTTACAAATTACCATTTAAATCAGGGGGAATCACACATGCTATTTTTAGATAATAGAGGAATAACAGATCCACGTATTAATTTGGCCATAGAGGAGTATGCTTTAAAACACTTGGATATCGATGAATCCTATTTGCTGTTTTATATTAACCAACCTTCGATTATCATTGGGAAAAATCAAAATACGATCGAGGAAATCAACAGCGATTATGTTGAAGAGAATGATATTATTGTTGTTCGCAGACTTTCGGGAGGCGGAGCGGTTTATCATGACCTCGGAAATTTGAATTACAGCTTTATCACGAAAGATGACGGTGAAAGCTTCCATAACTACAAGAAGTTCACTGAGCCAGTAGTTGAAGCATTGAAAGAATTAGGTGTAAATGCTGAGTTGAGTGGCCGTAATGATTTAGTGGTTGGAGAGCGTAAAATTTCAGGGAATGCTCAATTTGCTACTAAAGGAAGAATGTTCAGTCATGGTACCTTAATGCTGTCGAGTGAAATTGAAAATGTCGTATCAGCTTTAAAGGTAAAAGAAGATAAAATCAAATCTAAAGGAATTAAATCTATTCGCAGCAGAGTTGCCAACATATCTGAGTTTCTGTCTGAGCCATTGACGATGGAAGAATTCCGTAAAAAACTACTTGAACATATTTTTGGTGGGACGGAAAATATACAGGAATATCAATGGACAGATGAAGATTGGGAAAAAATCATGGAAATCTCTGAAGAACGTTATCAACAATGGGATTGGAATTATGGGAAATCACCTAAATTTAACATTCAGCATTCTCATCGTTACCCAGTTGGACAAATTGATATTCGCTTAGAGGTAGCCAAAGGGAAAATTGAGGAATGTAAAATATATGGTGACTTCTTTGGAGTTGGGGATGTAGAAGATATTGAAAAACGATTAATTGGTGTGAGATTTTCTAAAGCCGAGCTCGGACAAGCATTGAAAGATGTAAATGTCAGCCATTATTTTGGGAATATCACAACAGAGGATTTTGTTAATCTTTTATATTAAATAAAATCATAATTTGAAATCATTTTTGATTAAAAAGCTTCTGAGGGTCTAATATGCCTTAAGAAGCTTTTTTATATTTCCTTAAATAACTATTTCAAAAGAAATACGTTGTTTTTGTGAAAACATATCAAGGAATGGGTCTATTTTACTGTGTGTTGCTCTTTATAATGGATGGTTAGTCAATCCGTATATCTAATTTTAAATAGTTGCTTATACCTAGTTCTTTTTCTATAATAAAGATTGGGTGTATTTAGAATATTTTAACAAAACTTACACCTTTCTAACAGGGGAGGGAATAATATGAATTTATCAACCCAACTTCTAGAAACGGCAGAAAAGTTTAAAACAAAACCCGCTTATATTTTTATGGATCAGGAAACGAGTTATGCTGAATTGAATGGAGCTGTAACCCGTTTTGCTGATGGTCTTCAAAGTTTAGGGGTAAACAAAGGAGATAATGTCGCTCTATTATTGGGCAACTCACCGCATTTTATAATAGGTTTATATGGAGTATTGAGATTAGGAGCAACGGCTATTCCGATTAATCCAACCTATACACCTGATGAAATAGCCTACATATTAAAAAACGGAGATGTAAAAGCAGTTATCACATTGGATTTACTCATACCTATGTTTGACAAGATGAAACAAATGCTGCCTGAGATCAATCATGTCATTGTTTGTCCGTCCGGTAAAGGACCAGATGAACTGCCTCAGGATCTTTCGATTAGCGGCAAAATGAAACCGTTTACAGATGTGATCCGAATGGCAACTGGACAGTTTTCTGCCCCGGTAGTGGAGGAAGATGACACAGCTCTTATTTTGTATACATCAGGTACTACCGGTAAACCAAAAGGGGCAATGCTTACACATAAAAATCTATATAGTAATGCCAGAGATGTGGCTGATTACCTGCAGATTAATGAGAATGATCGTGTTATTACAGTACTGCCCATGTTCCATGTGTTTTGTTTGACAGTTTCCTTAAATGCTCCGTTGCTGAATGGCGGAACATTGATCATTTTACCTAAATTTAGTCCTCAAGAAGTATTCAGAGTGGCTGTAAAATATGAAGTAACTCTATTTGCCGGGGTACCGACTATGTATAATTATCTTTTGCAATATCCCGATGCCGATGAAAATAGCTTTAAAACTTTACGCTTTTGTATTTCCGGCGGTTCGGCTATGCCGGTTGCTTTATTAACGAATTTTGAGAAGAAGTTTAATGTGATGATTTCAGAAGGATATGGTCTATCAGAAGCATCCCCTGTAACCTGCTTTAATCCAATCGATCGCCCAAGAAAACCTGGCTCCATTGGTAAATCAATTATTCATGTGGAGAATAAGGTGGTGGATGAATTGGGTGAAAAGGTTCAATCGGGTGAAGTTGGAGAGTTAATAGTGAAGGGTCCAAATGTGATGAAGGGCTATTATAAAATGCCTGAAGAAACCGTAGCGACTATTAAGGATGGTTGGTTATATACGGGTGATTTAGCTCGAGAAGATGATGAAGGTTATTTTTATATTGTAGACAGGAAAAAAGATATGGTTATTGTCGGTGGATTTAACGTGTATCCAAGAGAAGTGGAAGAGGTCTTATTCGCCCATCCAGAAATATCGGAAGTAGCCGTAATAGGGGCTCCGGATCCGAATCTTGGAGAAGTCATTAAATGTTTTGTAGTGTCCAAAAATCCTGATTTGACGGAAGAACAGTTAATTCACTACTGTCAGGAGCATTTAGCTAAATATAAAGTACCGGAATCGATTGATTTTATGGAAGAGCTCCCCAAAAATACAACCGGTAAAATTCTGCGCAGAGCCTTAAAAAATGCTGTGCTGCAACAAATAAAATAGAAGAACGGTTACTTGGACCCGCAGTGATGCGGGAATTTTTTTTGTTATAAATGAAAAAAATCTTTCCTTATTTTTTTGAGTTTATGCGCGATTGAATTTTTATTCATTTCCTTGTTGGATGTCACCTATTCTTCTTGCAAAAAAAATCATATACTATAGCATTTCTGTGTGGATCCGCCTTGATTTCTGTTGTCTGAAAATTCAAAAATAACGATTGCGTTTGTAAAATTTTAAAGCTATAATTTAACAAATAAAAGCATAGAAGCATAAAAGTGTAAAAGGATGGGGGAGCAAAATATGAAAATAAGGAATTTGTTAGGAAGTATCGCGGTACTATCAGCCATTGCACTTACGGGTTGTAGTTCGGATAATCAATCATCCGGGGATGGCGATTCAAATGGGAAAGAAAAACAATATAAAGTAGGAATTTCTCAATTTGTAGAACATCCATCGCTTGATGAAGCAACGAAGGGCTTTAAAAAGGCGCTGGAGGATTCCGGACTGTCCATTAAATATGATGAACAGAATGCTCAGGGTGAGTTAAACAATGTTCAAACGATTGCCAATAACCTAGTGAGTGAAAAAGTAGATCTTATTTTTGCGAATGCAACGCCAAGTGCGCAAACTGCAGCTAATGCAACGAAAGATATACCCATTGTATTTACATCTGTTACAGATCCAGTTGGGGCAAAATTAGTTTCCAGTAAGGAAGCGCCGGATAAAAATGTTACCGGAACGACGGATGCCCATCCAGATGCCATTCCTAATACGGTGAAGTTAATCAAAGAAATAGGCTATAAGAAGATTGGAACAATTTATAATGCCGGTGAACAGAATTCGGAGGTTCAAGTAGATACTGTTGAAGCAGAAGCAAAGAAAAATGGACTAAAACTTGAAAAGGTTTCGGTTGCAAACACTTCTGAAGTAAAGCAAGCTGCAGATTCCTTAGTGGGCAGAGTGGATGCTCTCTATGTCATAACGGATAATACAGTGGTATCCGCACTTGAGTCAGTGATTCAGGTGGCAGAAAAAGAAAGTCTTCCATTATTTGTTGGTGAACTAGATTCTGTTAAAAGAGGTGGTTTTGCCGCATATGGTTTCAATTATTACGATATTGGTTATCAGGCCGGTGAACAGGCTATCCAATTGTTAAAGAGTGAAAAAGAGGTAAAGGAACTGCCTGTTGAAGCACCAAGCAACTTGAAATTGGTTGTTAATAAGTCAGCCGCTGAGAAAATGAAGATAGATTATACCCAAATAAAAGAAGAAGCTGAGTTTGTGAAATAGTTCTTTCAGCCGTAAATAATTCCAAACAGAAAGGGAGGGTAATACGTGTTTGCATCTGTTTTTGGTTCGGTGGAAGCCGGCATTATATATAGCCTTATGGCATTAGGTATTTATTTATCATTTCGAATTCTTAACTTTCCCGATATGACAGTGGACGGCAGCTTTGTAACAGGGGCAGCCGTTGCTTCTATTTTAATTACAGGCGGAACAAATCCATTGCTCGCTACTATTTCTGCTATATTTGTTGGGTTCTTCGTTGGAATCGTGACGGGGTTACTGCATACAAAAGGTGGAATTAATCCGCTCTTATCGGGAATTTTAATGATGATTGCCTTATATTCTATTAATCTAAGAATTCTTGGCAAGCCAAATGTATCATTATTATCAGAAGATACGGTTTTTACCCAGCTTGGTACATGGTGGTCCAGCCTGAGAATGGATGACTGGATTGGTTCTGTTTTTACAAGCATTGGATTAGAAAGTTACATCCCTCATACATGGTCTATAGTTTTACCGATGGTTGTAGTTGTTCTCCTTGTGAAAGTAGTGTTGGACGCTTTTATGAAAACGGAGATTGGTCTTGCGATTCGGGGCACAGGAGATAATGAACAAATGGTTCGCAGCTTTTCAGTTCATACGGATATAACAAAAATGCTCGGACTCGGAATCGCTAATGGACTGGTGGCTTTATCAGGAGCTTTTGTTGCACAGTATAACGGTTCCGCTGATGTTGGGATGGGAATCGGGATTATTGTCATTGGACTTGCTTCCGTTATTATCGGAGAAGCAGTATTTGGTTCCAAGTCGATTGCCAGAGCTACCTTTGCAGTCATTGGTGGAGCGATTCTGTATCGATTGGTTGTTGCCTTTGCCCTTAAAGTGGAGTTTCTTGAAGCGGGAGATATGAAATTAATCACAGCAGTTATTGTCATCGTTGCCTTGCTCATTCCGAAATGGATAGACGGTACAAAAAAACGCCGTAAAAGACGCAATCGAATGAGAAGCTTACATGCTGAACCCGCTAAAACCAGTATAGATCGGAATGGAGGAGAGCAACTTGCTGCAACTAAGTCAGATATTTAAAGTATTTAATGAGGGCTCTCCTGATGAAAAAGTGGCATTGAATCAGATAAATCTTGAACTGAAGCAGGGTGATTTTGTAACGGTTATTGGTAGTAATGGAGCCGGTAAGTCTACGCTAATGAACTTGATTTCAGGTAAAATCTTGCCTGATTCAGGGAGAATCGTCATTAATGATACCGATTTAACGTATGCTGGAGAGCATCGTCGTGCCAGGAAAATAGGAAGGGTCTTTCAGGATCCGTTGGCTGGGACTGCGCCGACGATGACGATTGAAGAAAATCTGGCGATTGCCTATGCCAGAACAAAAAAAGCAGGGCTCGGGTTCGGTGTTACAAATAAGCGCAGAAAATTTTTTAAAGCCAAACTGGCAGAGCTTCATTTAGGGCTCGAAAACCGCTTATCAGCTAAGGTCGGATTGTTGTCAGGCGGAGAACGGCAAGCATTATCTTTATTAATGGCTACGTTCACAGAACCGGATATTCTGCTTCTTGATGAACATACCGCAGCGCTTGATCCGTCGAGGGCAGAGCTAATAACGGAGCTTACGAAGAAAATCGTGAAAGAGCACAAATTGACAACCTTAATGGTTACCCACAATATGCAGCAGGCTCTTGATCTGGGTAATCGATTAATCATGATGGATAGCGGAGAAATTATTTATGAAGCAGATCAAACCTCTAAACAGACGCTAACGATAGATCTATTGATGAATGAATTCCAAAAACTAAAACGGAATACGCAAATCTCTGATCGAAGCTTGCTGGGATAATCTATTTATACGAGTAAACAAACAGAAACAGCAAGCTTAAGCTTGCTGTTTCAATCTATTTTAGACAATCATCCTTGTTGGAATAAATGGCAACAGTAAGTGTGGAAAGGGGTATGTCATGGAGGTGCAGGTAGCCGAGCGCAGTATATCGGATTTTAAGGAAGGGGTTCAGGCAGGAGTCAGTATTGCGATTGGCTATTTCCCGATTGCGCTGACCTTTGGTTTGCTCGCCAAATCATCAGGTATATCATTGGGCGAGGCCTTATCAATGAGTATATTTGTTTATGCGGGTGCTTCACAATACACAGCATTAAATTTACTGTTACTAGGTACAGATGTATTAGGAATTATTGTCGCTACATTTATTTTAAATATCCGTCATTTATTAATGGCGACGTCCATACAGTTAAAATCAGCGAAGGATCCTTTGTGGAAAAAGGATATTTATTCTTTTGGAATTACAGATGAAACATTCTCGGTCGCTTCTTTTAAAAATGGAAAAATAACGGCAGGCTATATGTTTGGGCTCGGAGGGATTGCTTATCTCAGCTGGGTCCTCTGCACAGGAATTGGTTATTTGTTTGGAACCAGTTTACCTAAAAGCTTACAGGAAAGTATGAGTATTTCCCTCTATGCCATGTTTATTGCTCTTTTAATACCATCCTTGTCGAAGAACAGAAAAATTTTCATCCTTGCCGGTACGGGAGCAATTTTTAACACCTTATTATCCATAACGGGTCTATTACCCACAGGCTGGTCGATTATTGCGTCTACGCTTGTTTCAGCCATTTTAGTGGAATGGGTGTATACAGTGATTGGTAAAGGGAGGACAAGCTAATGACTGCTTCTATTTTTATGCTTGTACTGGGTATGGCACTCGTTACATACATCCCAAGATTGCTGCCGTTTATTTTATTTAAAGAAATGAAACTTTCTCCCTTTTGGGAAGGTGTTTTAAAAAACATCCCTTTTGCAACACTGGGTGCCTTAATTTTTCCTGGTGTTCTTTTTATACAGGAATCGATTTGGATGGGATTAATTGGAGGGATGTCAGCCATCATTCTCTCTCTGCTTGGAGCTAATGTTATGCTTGTAGTAGTAGGATCGATTGGTATTTTAACAGTGTTGTCTATTTTTTTATAATGTTACGCCAGTACTAATAGGAGTTGAGGAGAGGTGATTGCGATTAAATATGAAAATCAGTTGATAGAAATTATTAAACAAGATGACTACTTATTTTCATTATTGAAAGCCGTTGAGAAATTGAATTTAAATGATGCTTGGATTTCTGCGGGATTAATTAGAAATAAAGTCTGGGATGGTTTACACAACATTATTACGCCAATAAATGACATTGATGTTATTTATTTTGATCAGTCGGATACAAATCGGGAAACAGAAAAGAGTTTAGAAGAACAATTAGAGATTCTAGTGCCTAACCAACCTTGGTCCGTGAAAAATCAAGCAAGAATGCATTTGAAAAATGGATTTGAACCTTATCATTCTTCTTTTGATGGGGTTGCCCATTTTCCTGAAATACCTACAGCAATAGCTGTAAAATTATTTACGAATAAATTAGAGATAATGGCTCCATATGGTCTAGAGGATTTGTTTGAAAAGCGGATTAAACCTACTCCTTACTATCAAAAAAACAACAACTTACATGTAATATATAACGAGCGTCTGAGGGAGAAAAAATGGGATATGATTTGGAGTGACTTATATATAGAAGTTTAATATACTGCTTGTGTCTAATATTCATAGGAATTTAGGGTGTTGATATACCTTTTTTGTTGAATCTTTTTATGGTAGAAAGCATTACTGCTATAAATAAATGAAAATGAATACTAAATATGTGGAAAAATACACTTAAACGATTAGTGGCGTTACTTCAACATCAAGAGTTTTGATCAGTTCTTTTTTGTTATACAGCTAAGGCGAGGTCAGCTGTAGATATAAAATCAAAGCCATTCTGTATGAATGGCTTTGATAATTTTTCATTTAGATTCTTTTTTTGTAGCTTTTTACTATAATCTCATTGCACCGTCAATTATATTTGCAGTTCCAGAAATGTAATCGGAATCATCACTTGCTAGGAATAGAGCAAGTTTGGCAACATCAATAGGTTCACCAACTCTACCAAGAGGAATCATCCCGATAACACCTTGCATCGCCTCGTCAGTAGTAATTGTATCTGTTAACATTTTGGTTGCTATTGCACCTGGGTGAATAGAATTCACTCGGATCTTATCTGGTCCAAATTGAACGGCAGCTGAACGAGTAAGTGCTTCAACTGCACCTTTACTTGCAGTATATACAGTAAAACCACCAGAGTTATCAACACTTGCCATTGAGCCGATGTTTACAATAGAACCGCCACCTGCTTCTTTGATATAAGGAGCAACTGTTTTCATACCAACAAATTGGCTCCAAGCATTAATATTCATACCAAGATTCCAGTAATCAATATTAGTATCTTGATAAGGTTTAGTAGCAAGAATGCCAGCATTATTAACTAAAATATTAATTTTTCCAAAGGCTTTAATAGCTTCTCCTACTATAGTTTGCCATTGTTCTTCGGATGATACATCGTGTTTAAGAGCAATTGCACTACCAGGATTCTCTTCATTAATTTTTTTTACAACGTTTTGAACATTTTCAAATGCCACATCAGTAGCGATAACTTTTGCGCCTTCTTGTGCAAATAGAATAGCTTCAGCAGCACCTTGTCCTGCACCTGCTCCAGTAACTATAGCAACTTTCCCCTCTAGTCTTTTCATAGTTAAATCCTCCTTTGATTCGAAACCGATTACACTTGGTTTAACAATCGATTATAATTTAATTATAAGAAAATAGGTCGAAAATCACGATATATAAGAGATTAGTAAATGTTCATTAATAAACATATCTTCAAAGAATGTATAAAAAAATTTGTAGGTGGTGAAAGTGATGGCAGAGTATCAGTTTTTAGATAAACGAATACAACGAACAAAAAGAGATTTATATAATGCATTATTTGAATTATTATTGCAAAAAAAGTATGAGCAAATAACTATCAAGGATATTATCGACTTAGCAGGATATAGCAGAGGAACATTCTATATTCATTATAAGAAGAAAGATGATATGTTATATGAGATTATTGATATTCTTTTTGATGAAGCACGTAAAGCACAACGGAGTTCATATATAAAGGAGGCTGCTATCGATGTTCAAAGACTAGAAAACGAGCCTATTTTTATTCTTAAACATTTTAAACAATATGGTGAATGGTACAAAATTCTACTAGGAGAAAATATACAAATTGATTTTCGTGAAAAATTAACTAATATGTTTGCTGAATTATATTTAGAAGATTTTGATTTTCAGAATACAAATGATGGGATTAGTATAAACAAGGATTTATTAAATAAATATTATTCATATGGATTAATGGGTTTAATCTTGGATTGGGTTATTGCTGATTTCCCTACTGAACCTGAAGAGTTTTCTAAAGAGTTAGTAAAGATATTTAAATATTCACTAGGAACTATTCGAAATCAAAATAAAAAATATAGATGATGTAACTTTAAAAACTTTAAAGAGAGTCCTGCTAGTTTCTAAATTTAGCAGGACTCCTTTTTTACATATCAATATTAAATGCATTAGTTGTAAAATTTTGGATTAATCATTATGATTAATCTTATACCTGATTTAACGGAGGGAATATGATGACTTCTTTGTATGGGAAAACAGCTGTAGTAACTGGAGCGAGCAGTTCGCGAGATATCGGAACGGCTATTTGTAAGAAATTAGCGTCACAAGGAGCGGATATTTTCTTTACATACTGGAAGTCAGTACGGGATTGGCCAGAAAACTTTTGTAATGAGATCCAAACAAGCGGAGTCCGTTGCAGAAGCATGGAGATTGATTTGTCGAATGAGCACGCTGCATATGAGATTTTGGACCGTGTTTCTGGAGAATTGGGAGTGCCATCCATATTAATTAATAATGCAGCCCATTCAACAAGCGATGGGTATTTGAATTTGGATGTAAAAATACTGGATGATCACTATGCAGTTAATATGAGAACTACTTTTTTACTATGTGTGGAGTTTGCTCAGCGCTTTAAAAAAGCCGGATACCAAGCAGGCCGAATCATTAATATGACCTCAGGGCAGGAACTGGGCGCAATGCCTGGTGAATTAGCCTATGCTGCTACAAAAGGGGCTATTTCTGCATTTACTCGATCATTGTCTGCTGAAGTAGCTTCATTAGGGATTACGGTAAATGCCTTAAACCCTGGTCCAACCGATTCAACATGGATGACAGATGGAATTCGGGAGAATCTCTTACCAAAGTTTCCGATGGGGCGGATAGGTGTACCAGAGGACGTAGCTCGTATGATTGGTTTCCTAGTGTCTGACGAAGGAGAGTGGATAACTGGTCAAGTTATTCATTCAGAAGGCGGGTTCATACGAGGTTAAAAGGCTATTAATAAAGAAGTCTATTTAATAGCTAACGAATGGAGATGAATATGAAAATAAACAAACGGGAATTTCATTCAAATGGTATGACCTATACGATTCGATCGGCAATTAAGAGTGATGCAGAGGCTTTATCTGGCCTGCGTGTTCAAATTGATGGAGAAACAGAAAATATGGATAGAGAAAAAGGAGAAGCATTTATGAATGCTTTCGATTTTGAACAGCTGATTCATTCTGATGCCAATAGCTCAAGAAATCTATTCTTAGTGACTGTAGTCGAGGAACGAATTGTAGGCTATAGCAGATGTGAAGGGATAGAATTGAAAAGGTTTCTTCATAAAGTGGAATTTGGCGTGGGTGTATTGAAAGAGCTTTGGGGATACAGCGTTGGTAAAAATCTTTTAAAAGAGTCTATCTCATGGGCAGACTCCATTGGCATTAAGAAGATGACTTTAAATGTAGGAGAAACAAATCAAAAAGCAATTGAGCTGTATAAAAGACATGGTTTTGAAGTGGAAGGGATTTTGAAAAAGGATAAACGTCTATCGGATGGTAAGTATTATAGTACGGTTGTAATGGGTAGATTCAATGATTGAGTGGGTATTTCTTGGAAAGTAATTGAGTAATGGCTTCGGTTTGTGTAGCAAATTTAAGGTAGTTTAGTGTATTGGTTTGGTATACATAAATGTTCAGAGGAAGGCTGGTTAGCCATATGTCTAAGGAAAATGAGGTAGTTATAAGGCCATTTAAACAAGAGGATTTATATTCTTTATGGGAAATAGCGTATAAAGAAGAATCTCCTGAATGGAAAAAGTGGGATGCCCCTTATTATGACCATAAGTCGATGACCTATAATGATTTCTTTAAGAAAAGGGATAAGATTATTGATCAAGAACATTATTGGGGGATAGAAGTAGAAGGGAAAATAATCGGTACAGTCAGTTATTATTGGGAACATGAGCCTTCGAAGTGGTTAGAAATGGGCATCGGTATTTATAATCCGCAATACTGGAATGGTGGATATGGTTCGATAGCTTTAAAGTTTTGGATTAACCATTTGTTTGAAACGATGCCTTTAGTGCGCGTTGGGTTCACAACCTGGTCCGGTAATCACAGAATGATTAAAGTTGGTGAAAAATTAGGGATGCAAATGGAAGCAAGATTAAGAAAATGTCGATTCTATAATAATGAGTATTATGACTCTATTAGAATGGGATTATTGAGAGAAGAATGGGATACTATGAAATAATGTTAAATCAAGAGCTGTCAACCAGTTCTTTTTTCTTTTTTAACAAATAGACAGATACGTAGAAGGAATTTTCTTTCTATATGTAGAATCCACTAGTAGGAAATTTGTCGAATCAGAGGTGAGTCATGGATCCATTCAAAAAGTTGAACCCAAAAGAAGCTGCTCATCAGTTTATCAAAAATTATTTTCCAAACTGCCAGGGTGCCCTATTGGCAGGCAGTGTTGTTCGAGGTGAGGCAACGGAAACATCTGACCTTGATATTGTGATTTTTGACAAAGGTATCAGTTCATCTTATCGAGAGTCATTCATAGAATTTAATTGGCCTATCGAAATCTTTGTACATAATTTAACCTCTTATAAACCATTTTTTGAAAATGATTGTGAACGGGCAAGGCCTTCACTGCCAAGAATGGTATCGGAAGGTGTGGTTTTAAAGGATGATGGAATAATCGATTCAATTAAAAAAGAGGCTAAAGAAATACTGGGAAAAGGCCCAGAAGAATGGTCAGCCGAAATGATTAATATAAAGCGTTATTTTATTACGGATGTTCTTGATGATTTTAAAGGCAGTACGAATCGGGCAGAGGAGCTTTTTATAGCCAATGCGCTTGCTGAATTGGTAAGTGAATTTGTATTACGAACAAATCGAAAATGGATTGGTGCATCTAAGTGGATAGTTCGCTCTTTAAAACAATTTGACGAACAGTTCGCAAACCTTTTTGTAGAAGCTTTTGATCATTTTTATCGGACAGGTGAGAAAAACCAAGTCATTCATTTAATTGAAGATGTATTAAAACCCTTTGGTGGACAGTTATTTCACGGATTTTCAATAGGGAAAAAATAAAGGTTATATAGGGAGATTAGCTAAAGTCACTAATAGATATATGGTGAATAAAATTAACGGAATGTTCGGATATTAGAGGGGATGAATACATTTATGATTAAAGAACTTCAATCAAAAAATGAGATACTGGAAGCATTTCCGGTTATGAGACAGCTACGGACTCATCTTGATGAACATACATATTTAAATTTAGTACTGGATGCACAAGAAAACGATAGATACAAAATGCTCGCTTTAGTTGAAGATGGTGAAGTGGTTGCAGTTATTGGGTTTAAACCGATGATCACCCTTTATAATGGTCGATTTGTTTGGGTATGTGATCTGGTCACGGATATAAATAAACGGTCAAAAGGATATGGTGAACAATTGCTTACATATGTTCATCAATGGGCTAAGGAAAACAAGTATGAAACGATATCCTTATCATCAGGATTGCAGCGTAAAGCTGCTCATCGTTTTTATGAAGAGCGGATGAACTATGACAAAGTAAGTTATGTATTTAAGAAGTCTTTAAAATAGGAATGACTATATATCCAGGTCAGTATTTAAATTTTTAATCTCCTATGGAGGTATTGTCATAATGAAACAAAGTTTACTGGGAGCCATTTGTTTATCCTTAGCCGCGAGTATGTGGGGCGGAATGTATGTAGTTAGCAAATATGTTTTAGATTATATCCCGCCATTGACGTTAGTGTGGTTACGATATTTGGTGGCTTTTGTTGTTTTGTATGCCATTTTGGGTACTGTTCAAATTAAAAATAAGACTCGAGAAACGATAAAGAAAAAAGACTGGTTGCTGCTGGGATGGATCGGGTTTATAGGTTATTTTGTATCAATCGCTCTTCAATTCATTGGTACCAAACTATCGGATGCCCACACGGGATCGTTAATAACGTCAGCTACTCCAGCTTTTATGGTTATTTTTGCAACGTTTATTCTGAAGGAAAAGCTAACGGGTAGAAAAGTTATTTCAGTCCTATTGGCAACCATCGGAGTCATCACGGTCATTGGCTGGGATACAAAGGCTGGAGACCATTTTTTGGGAAGCATGATTTTAGTGGGGGCTGCGATTACTTGGGCGTTATTATCCGTTTATGTAAAACTAGCTTCAACGCGGTTTTCGGCTTTAACAATCACTACTTATGCTGTAATGTTTGCGCTTGTTTTTACAACACCCGTAATGATAGGGGAACTTCAATCCAATAGTGTCGATTACGATCACGCTTTAGTTATTTTGGGGATTATCTATTTGGGAGTAGTATCAACAGCAGGAGCATTTTTTCTTTGGAATAAAGGACTGGAGCTAATGGATGCAGGGATAGGTTCATTGTTTTTCTTTTTTCAGCCATTGGTGGGTTCATTCTTAGGATGGCTTTTACTAAATGAAAAGTTGGACGTTCATTTCTTTATTGGGGCGATTCTAATTATAGCAGGTGTAGTAATTGTTACTCTTCCAAAGAAGAAATCGACGTAACCAGATAGATGAATAGGAAGAAGGACTTTTGAAAAAATGATGTCGAAATAATGTGGATAACATTATTGA
The DNA here is from genome assembly GCF_059694525.1 of Pradoshia sp. TA40_28. Taxonomy (NCBI): domain Bacteria; kingdom Bacillati; phylum Bacillota; class Bacilli; order Caryophanales; family Bacillaceae; genus Pradoshia; species Pradoshia sp. TA40_28. The sequence continues at coordinate 120,145 of NZ_JCATZO010000007.1, read as the reverse complement.
ATTGGTCGCTTTCTTAAGTATTCATAAAAGTGGCGATAAAACGGTTGATATTGGTTTAGGAATGAGGCCGGATTTAACGGGAAATGGCAAGGGGATAGAATTTTTAATAGCATCAATGAACTTTATTCGATCAAATTTTATACCTGATAAAATCACCCTATCAGTTGCCACCTTTAATCAAAGAGCTATAAAAGTATATAGGAAAATTGGGTTTAAAGATGCCGGGATTTTTATGTGGGAGACAAACGGAAGCACATTTGAGTTTTTGAAGATGGTATACATATGTTGAATTGTTTGAGAGTGCTATAAAAGAAATCCTTCGTTAGGAATTTCTCCTGTATAACGACAATGGGGGTGTGATTTTGATCATAAAACGAGTCATTGAACAATTTGGGCTGCGGGTATTATCCATAAATGAGGTTGAGAATTCTTATAGTTCAACAGTCTATAAATGTAAGTTGCTTAATGGCGAAAATCGGTATATCAAAATTCCGTATACAAAATTGAAGTTCCAGCGGGAATTAGAAGCTTATGAAATTTTGAAAGATAGGGTTGTCATTCCGGAGTTATTAGATTGTTGGATTGGTGATGAGAATTGTCCTGGTGCTTTTTTATTATCCGAATTGAAAGGACAACCCTTAACCACACAGGTTTCACCAAAGGCAGCTTATCAAGTGGGGGTTATTCATGCTTCGATGCATTCTATTCAGCTGCCACCTAGAAAAGAGTTGAATTCCATACAAAATGAATTCCAGAATTGGTCTAGTTTTGTTGAATCTAAATTTTACAGTTTTGCCGAGGATGTAAAAGATGTCCTGGATGAACATTTATATAAACAATCCATAGAAAAGTTTGAAATTATGAAAGCGCTTCTGCCTGAACCTGATGGGCCTAGCTTAGTACATATGGATTTTCGCCCAGCAAATATTATAATGGATGGCGATCAAGTCTCAGGAATTATAGATTTTGAATCTGTACGATTTGGTTCAACAGAAATTGATTTCACTAAACTTCACCGTGACTTTTTAAGCTATGACCATTCCCTTTATCAAGCCTATAAAGAAGGCTATCAAAGTATCAGACCTCTGCTTGATTTAGAAATTGTCTTACCTTTTTATCGATTTACAGATGCTTTCAATAGTATCGGATGGTGTAAACAGCGCGGAGTCGAAAAACACACTGACTTTCTTGAAGAAAATCTGGTTATATTAAAAAAACTGTTACGTTAAAACTAGAGATGATTTAAATAATCATGATTTCTAGGCGAGTTAGCATTGGAAAAGCTGTCCATTTGGACAGCTTAGCTTTTACCGAAGTGCATTTCATCGTCCAAATCGAGTGAAAATGTGGAGCCAGTAGAGGTATGTCCATTAATCCATTCCTGTGACATTCTTGATACATTAGCCCAATTGGGGATTTTTGCATTATGTTCCGAAACCCAGCTTAAACAATATTGTGGATCAATGTTTTCTTCATAGCATTGGGTTAAAAAAGTCTGGATATTGAATTCTGTACATTTTTCAAAAGAACCACAAGTATGAGAAAAGATTTGTTCCATTTTTGTTTGAATAACATCTTTATTATACTCTGTCATCCGTATTCTCCTTTCTGTTTCACAATGGTAATTTGATTACTCATCATTCGATTTAATATGTGAACCATGGCGACTATCTACAGTAGGTATATGTTTTAAAGGAGAATCACCGTTTTTTGATGTCTTTTCTTGATTACGTACTCGAAATTGGTTTTGGTTATTTTTCATTTTCCCTCACCTCCATGCTTAACATTTGAAGAAAGACAGGAAAATATTCAATTGACTCAGAAGAAGTTGGATAATTATAGCTAATAAAGTAAGGGGAAGATTTAATGGACATAAATTTAAAAGAACATCTCAAAGAACTAGAGGAAAGTCATATTAGTCTTGAAGTTCGTAATAGTCGAGAAAAATTGGATCAAATATTGGCAGATGATTTCTTTGAAATCGGTAGTTCAGGCTATATGTTTGATAAAAAAACATGCTTAGAAACAGGAGTTGTTTTAACGGAGATGTCACTCTATAACTATGAAATCTATCCGTTAGCATCCGGTGTCGTATTATCCACCTATTTTATTGTAGATAAAACGAGAGCTCGTAACACATACCGAAGTTCCATCTGGAAATTTATTGATGGCAGATGGCAATTATATTTTCACCAAGGTACCATCTCGCCATTAGGACTAAGTGAAGTTTTAAAAGTCAACAATTAGAAGTTGATTGAGGATAAGGATAGTAAGTGACTTATAGAAGGAATAGGGGTTTGTTTCCAGCTGGATAGCTGCACTTTCATTTTTGTTGTAATTGCAACAAAATATTTTATAATAAATATAAGAGTATATTGGAGTACATAAAGTATTGGAGATGCAATTATGAAAGAGATTTTACGCGAAATTGGAATGATTGCCAGAGCATTAGATTCGATAAGTAATATAGAATTTAAAGAATTTAACCTTACAAAGGGGCAGTACTTATATCTGGTCCGGGTATGCGAAAACCCGGGGATTATTCAAGAAAAGCTGGCTGAAATGATAAAGGTTGACCGTACGACTGCAGCACGTGCCATTAAAAAACTTGAAATGAATGATTTTATTGAAAAGAGAGCAGATCCACAAAACAAGAAAATAAAAAAGCTCTTTCCAACAGAGAAGGGGAATCAGGTTTATCCATTTATAAAAAGAGAACATGATTATTCCAATAAAGTTGCCTTAGCTGGATTTTCTGAAGAAGAAATGGAAACTATTTCCAGTATGCTTCAAAGGGTTAGAAAAAATATTGAGGTAGACTGGGAATTTATTAAAAAGGGCAACAAAAGAACGTATTGATATCATAAAGGAGACATCAAAAAATGAATGTGAATATAAAAAAGTGCAGCCTTGAAGATTTACAGAAACTCCAAGAAATCAGTATTCAAACATTCACTGAAACATTTAAAGATCAGAATTCACCTGAAAATTTAAAGGCCTACCTAGAAAGAGCGTTTAATCGTGAACAGTTGGAAAAGGAATTGTCCAATCGGTTCTCTGAATTCTATTTTATCTATTTCAATGAAAAACTTACGGGTTATTTAAAGGTAAATATTGATCAAGCTCAAACTGAGGAAATAGCTGATGAGACACTCGAAATTGAGCGGATTTATATAAAATCAACATTTAAAAGGAATGGGCTCGGCAACTTTCTGATGGATAAAGCAATGGAGATAGCTATCGAAAAAAAGAAGAAGCTTATATGGCTTGGAGTTTGGGAAAAGAATGAGAATGCTATTGAATTTTATAAAAAATGGGGCTTTGTACAAATTGGAGCTCACTCTTTTTATATGGGGGACGAAGAACAAGTGGACTATATTATGAGCAAGTCATTGATTTAATTATTGAAAGACCTTATATGATTAGAATCTATGTTATGGAGTGATTTGGAATGAAATTTATAGTTGATACAGAATTTTGGGATGTCTTTCCGGAGGCTCAAATTAACATGTTAATTGTCAGAAATATTAATAATCAGGATTCGGATAATGATCAAAACTATTTCTCAGAACTTCTTAATAGAGCGTCTAAGGAAGCTGCTAAGTTTTTAACAGAAGATCCATTTAGCCAAAATCCCGTGATTGATGAGTGGCGTAAAGCATTTGGTAAATTTAAAACGAAAAAGGGGACTCGCTCTTCCATCGAAGCCTTGCTAAAGAGAGTCAATCAGGGTAGAGAATTTTCTCCAATTAATCCTTTGGTAGATATGTATAACAGTGTTTCTCTAAAATATGCAGTTCCCTGTGGAGGCGAGGATATCAATTTGATTAAAGGTGATTTACATCTTGGAAAAGCAAAAGGAGGAGAATCCTTCCTGCCACTGGGTGCCGATCATGATTCACCGGCTTTACCAGAGGAAATCATTTATTACGATCAGGATGGTGCTATTTGCCGATGTCTAAATTGGAGAGAAGCTCAAAGAACAATGCTAACCGCTGATACGACTGACGCCGTCCTTTTCATTGAATCAATCAACAAAGAACAAAAAGAACGGGCTAATCAAGCCATGGATGAATTGAAGCATCTAATTGATTCATACTTCAACACTGAAAGCACCAGTGTGCTATTGACTGCAAAAGATTCATCTTTCGATTTTTAAGTTATTTTATATTAATCACTATCCATATTAATCTATGTATATCCGAGACTATAAATAGTTAAGTTACAAATTGTTTATCTGCCGTGTAAGTTGTAAGTCCGTTTTGCATAACTATAAGAAGGTGGGATTTAATCATATGTACATACCTGAGTATTTTAAAATAGATGATAAAGAAACCATTTATGATTATATTGAAAAATATAGCTTCGCGACATTATATTCACAACATAATGGTGAACCTTATGCTACCCATTTGCCGCTATCATTGAATAAAGATGAACATGCCTTATACGGTCATATAGCACGTGCAAACAAACAGTGGCAAGACTGGATAGATCAAAAAATCTTAGTTGTTTTCCAAGGACCTCACTGTTATATTTCTCCTTCTTATTATGAAACGACTAAAGCAGTACCTACATGGGATTATGTATCTATTCATGTATATGGAAAAATAGAGCTTATTAATGAAAAGAATAGAGTACTTTATCATTTAAACGACTTGGTAAATAAATATGAGAAGTCAGATAGCCCATATAATTTACAAGATGTAGATCCTGTTAGTATAGAAGAAATGACGAAAGAACTAGTAGCTTTTAAATTGACTATCACAAATATAGAAGCACAAGCAAAGTTAAGTCAGAATCAGTCCATAGAAAGACAAGAGTTCATCATTAAACATCTAGAAAGCAGTCATGATCAAAATGATAGGCAAGTAGCTGATTTGATGAGGAAAAATTTAACCAATGAATGACCAGTAATTGGTTTATTCTAGTGTGATATTTAGCTTTTGGACAATATTTAGGGATTCAAAGCAGCTTAGCAATTGAAGAGGATATTAGGCACAAACTATACAGTTAGAAAAGTATATCTAATAATTAGTTCACTTTTCCTTTCAATTATTTTTAAGGGCTATAAATATAACTAAAACAGCTTACCCCTATACGTACGGCATTTTATCAACTCCACCTTGGCTTCCAATTGTAATCAGTTTATATAATGTTCGTTGCTTGTTTAATATATCCTGTTTTAAATTAGCTGGACAATAATAGGTCTTGGTCCGAGAAGGATTAAGGTCTTTTATGTTGAATTTCTATTAGTAGTGAAGAGGGAGCTTATCATTTAGAGGAAATCTAAATGTCCTTGAAAAATAGGAGATATCATTACAACTAGGGGGGAGTTGGTTTATGGTAAAAAGCTTGGAAATCATGAATAAAATCGAACACAAGGAGCGAGGTTGGCTGAAAGCAAATCCATGGGCCAGATACTTACTGTTAACGAAAGAGCATCCAGTCAACATGGAGAATGTGGTAACGCTTGAATCGATTCCGAAAAATCCAGTATGGGACTATACCAAAAAGACACTCGAAATCCTAGAAAATGAACCACACATTTCTGAAGAAATAGCTAATGTAATAGAAGAAACACTGGTTTGGGCAGAAGTCGCTAAGTGTGGATCCCCTTCGGTACGAAAAAGGTGGATAACAGATGGAGTTAATATATATGTACACAATATCGGTTCCGCACAGATTTATCTAAGAGAATCGACTAAACCAGCGGAGCATACCGAATTGGTTGCTACACTCATTTCCACTCATGGGCTGGTAGGACAATATATACGAGGAGAATCTCTCTTGTCGAAAAGCCAATCCCTCTATCCCATTTTGAAACGATGGAGCTGTGGAAAAAACAATCAATCTATCCAGTTGCTCATGCTTTTAAATAAGTGTATCATTGCGGCGGTCAGTCCGTCTCTTTGGGAAACGATTGAAAAAGAGGTTCGACAAGCCGTGACATCTATCGTGAATGACCATTTCGCACAAGAGGATACATGGAAAGAACGGCTTCGTAAACTCCGTCAGCAATCTATTCGAAACGGAGAGAATTTTGATATCGAATTCCGGCGAATTTTCAGTGATACTCGCCTTCAAAAAGTGATAGAAAACCTGCTTGATTCTCGGGATTTATGGTATGTGGAAGCCGCATTGAAGGATTTCACACTAGAGGAGTTTGCAAAGATTTTTCTCTTAATCAGCCTAAAAAGTTCCTTGGAACAGGTGAATCATATTAATTTCTCCAAACTTATGAGAGAGATGTACTATGATTATAAAGGGAAGAAAAAGGTGAATTTATATAAGAAAAGAATCTTTGAAAAATATTTAGCTGAATGCACTTTTGACGATTTGTTGGCGGGGAAAATTAAGGATAACCCACATGTATCGGTTCAGGTGGATCAAAAGGGAGATACATTATTCTTTCGTTTTTCTTTTAGCCCGCCAAGTCAAAAACTGATTGAATTTTGCGTTGAATCAGAGAAATATGGAACCATGTTTGAAAAAGCGATTCTCCTTTTGTACGACTTTTTTGAGTTGAGAAGAGATCAGTTTGACCGCTTTCACAACGAAGATGAGTATTTGGAGACGATGAATCAAACCATTGATTTCAAAAGAGTTATAGTGGACTATATCACGGGAACGGACATTGCAGATATAGGACCGGGCGGCGGAGCGTTGTTGGATGAAATTGTTAAAAGATATCCCGAGGCGAATGCATTCGGCATTGATTTCAGTAAAAATGTCATAGAGTCCCTGGAAAGACGAATTCAAAAGGAAAAATTACCTTGGACAGTTCGGTTCGGCAATGCGTTGGATCTTGAACGGGATTTGGATCAACCCGTAGATACCATCATTTTTTGTTCCATACTACATGAACTCTATTCCTATATTGAGACAGACGGAATCAAATTTAACTTGGAAACCATCCAAAAAGCCCTTCAAAGTGCTTTTCGAATGATACGAAAAGGCGGGAGAATCATTATCCGTGACGGCATTATGACTGAACCAAAAGAGGAATCACGAATCATCCGTTTCCGAGATTCTGACGACTTGAAAATTCTTGATCGGTATATCAAGGACTTTGGGGGACGAACCATTTCTTATGAAGTGGCTGGACAGAATGAAGTTAAAATGCGTATCAATGATTGCATGGAATTTCTCTATACCTACACGTGGGGAGAAGAAGCTTACCCGCATGAAGTTCAGGAACAGTTTGGCTATTTGACCCCTTCTGAGTATGAAGCTTTAATTAAGAAGACCTTAGGAGAGGAAGCAGAGATATTGGTTAACCAGCATTATTTGCAGGAAGGGTACACGCATGCCTTAGATTCGAAGATAGAGCTTTTAGATGAAGCATATCGTCCCGTGCCGTTACCTGATTCAACTTGCTTAATTGTGATTCAGAAAAAAATTTAGAGACAATCCTTGTTTAAAGCTGATATCTTACAATGAAATTTGAAATATGTTCTTAACAAAAGGGTGTTGATCTATAAGGATTACTACCCTTTTCTATTTGTACTTCGTATGTTTGTAAAGGAACAAATTAATGAAAAAGGAATTTGTATATGGATGTCGAAATCATTTATAGAAGTAAGAGAGATTGGTAAGGATATACTCCGAAAAAGAAATTAATGAGATCCTAAAAACCATATACAATGACTTTGCGATAATTAGAAGATCACTAATTGAGTATGGCTTTATGGGACGTAGTAAGGACTGCGCCGAATATTGGATAAAAATGAAGTAGAAAGATAATAGATTTCTAGCCTTTCTTATTGTTAATAGAAAAAGTTAGAGAACTAAATATGCACTTTAGTGGTAAAGAATTGTATGCTCTATAGTGATTAATGGGAAACTTTAAAAATCAATAGTCTTTTACAGATATAAGAATAGGAAAGTTGAAAGGGGATTTGGTAGATGCTTGTACATAAAGTGGATGATGAAGTTTCGTTGAGAATGTTTACTAAAGATGATGCAGCTGAGTTCTATAATTTAACAATGAATTCTAAATCCTATTTAAAAGAGTGGCTCGGTTGGCTCGACTATACTAAAAGCGTAGAAGATACTGAAAAAAATATTCAATCTAGATGGAAAGAACTAATAGATAACGGCGGATATCCTCAATCTTTTGCGATTATATATAATGAGAAAATTGCTGGTACAATCGGGTTCAATGAAATTTATCGAGCTAATAAAATTGGCATTGTAGGTTATTGGTTAGGAGAAGACTTCCAGGGAAAGGGCATAATGTCGAAAGCTTTTAAAGCATTAATGGATTACGGATTTAGTGATCTTAAGCTGAATCGAATTGAAGTCAGAGTTGCCGTTGAAAATAAAAAGAGTAGAGCACTTCCAGAAAGATTTGGTTTTAAGGAAGAAGGATATATAAGACAGGCAGAGTGGTTATATGACCATTTTGTAGACCACGTAATATATGGTCTATTAGCTAGTGAATGGAAGTAGGTTAAAACCCACTAACGCAGGAGATCATTTTCATGCATCCAAATACAGGTATTGATATCACTATTAGTATAGACTGATTCCTATAAATTTTTTGATTGTCATATATAATCAATGGGTAAGCATCAACTAAATACAAACTATGCAAAGGGGATTATACTATGGGGAGATTAGCCGGAAAAGTAGCTATTGTTACAGGAGCAGGCCAAGGGCTGGGACTGTCATTTGCGAAAGCGCTTGCTGAAGAAGGGGCGAAAATTACCATTGCTGAGTTCAATGCTGAAACAGGGAGAAAAGCTGTTGAAGAACTAAAAGAAATGGGTGCGGAAGCTTTATTTGTTCAATGTGATGTTTCGAATGAAGAGCAAGTAAAAAACGTTGTCAATAAAACGGTTGAAACACTAGGTACTGTAAATATTTTAATTAATAATGCACAGGCCTCAAAACCAACGGCTTCTATCCTTGAAACAACATATGAATCAATGGAACTGGCCTGGAAAACAGGTACAGTTGCTTCACTTTTCTTTATGCAACAATGTGTCCCGCATATGAAAGAGTCAGGTTACGGCCGTATTATCAATGTGTGCTCAGATACTGGTATTGATGGAATGGAAAAATTCGCGGCTTATGGTTCAGCAAAAGAAGCCATTCGTGGCTTAACACGTGTAGCTGCACGTGAATTCGGTAAATTTGGCATAACGGTCAATGTCGTTTCTCCAGGTGCACTGACACCTGCAGCAAAACTATGGATGGAACATGATCCAGAAGGATATAAAAAAACAATGGAGCCAGTTCCGTTAGGCCGTCTTGGTGACCCGGAAATGGATATAGCTCCAGGGGTTGTGTTCTTAGCTAGTGAAGAAGGAAGATTCATGACAGGACAGACTGTATTTTTAAATGGTGGGCATACTTTCGGGCGCTAAGAACCTATTGTGTTGGTAAATTCAGGTATGGAGTGCAAAATATGAATCTTGTCAAACACTTGGGGATAGAGTGTATACTAATTGTTGTAATTTTACTATCTAATTTTTATGTAGATAGTTATCTTAGTAAGCCGTTTACTTACACGGATCTAATAGCAATCATTATTGGAATTCCTATCCTAATCTTTAATTTTACTTTTTATGATAAGTTAAAAAAACGTCTAAAACCTATTTCTTTAGCTAAAGAAATTTTACTTTTGGTAGTAGCCTTTTGTATCGCCATTATTTTTACGGGGATTTTAATAGGAGAATTGCAGTTTTAATCCTTTTTAACGACCGATTGCTTTTATGAAATTCAAATAACGAAGGACATACCAAATTATATTTGGTATGTCCTTTCCCATTTATCGCTATTTTAGTTTAGGTCTTGATAAGTGCTAATAAGATTTTTAAGTAAGATAGTTTTGAAGAATAATGTAAAGGCTTAATAGAGTGTTCAGTGTTTAACTGTTGATGTAAATATCAGTTGAACCATTTTGATAATCATTATCATTTATGATAATATTATTCAGGAATAACTTTTATTACTATAATCTTTATCACTTTCTAGTAAGAAAGGAGAAGGAAGTGAAAAGTGAAAAAATATATTTGGCTAAATCCTGTCGTTTTAAAGATGTACGATCAGGAAGAATTACATTCTACTTTAGAAAGTTTAGGGTTTCAAATTGTTACTTGTGATGAAAATCACTTACAAATAGTGAAAGATAAATATAAAGAGAGATACGAAGGTTGTAAGAATCTTCTTTGTGATAACAGATGTCCTAAAGCTATATCCTATGTAAGAACTCATTATGATCATGCTAGTTTGGAGTACTCTTCTATCCAGCCGATCTTAATTCATTGTGCTGAAGAACTGGCTAATAGATATAAAGACGATGATGCAGAACTATATATCATTACTCCTTGTACAGATTTAAGAAATCTAGGGAACAAATTAGCATTTAAAAATACGATATTTCAAACATGGACTCAATTTTGCAGAGAACATCATGTCAGATTAAATAGTCAACCAACTGAAAACAGTCCGATACCACCAGGGTTTTTTGATAATATCCCTAATGTGGTCAGTCTTGCATCTAAGGATGATATCGATCGCTTTTTCCAGGATACATCTAAGGAAGATAAGCAATTAATCGAAATGTTGTATTGCCAAGGTGGTTGCCATAACGGAGATGGAGTTCGAATAACAAATGAATAATATAATAAAAAGATTGATACCGATTGCTGTTATTTTAATCGTATGGTATTTATGCAGCTATTTCGAGGTATGGAGCGCCTATATTTTGCCTAGTCCAATGCAAGTATGGGATACCTTTGTATCAATGGTACAAACCGGAGAACTGTTTATTCATATCTTTGCAAGTTTGAATAGAGTACTAGTTGGTTTTTCAATTGCTTTTGTATTCGCCTTTATCCTAGGCACCATTGCTGGTTTAAAGCCATCTCTTTCTCCTTATTACAATCATATTGTGGAGTTCATTAGAAATGTGCCTCCTCTGAGCCTGATTCCCTTGTTGATTTTATGGGTTGGGATCGGAGAAGAATCAAAAACGATCATAATCATTTTAGCATCGTTTTTTCCAATGTTTTTAAATATAAAAAAGGGATTTAGTTCATGTGATCATAAGCTTCTGGAGGTCGGAGAGGTTTTAGGATTAAATTCGGGGCAACGTTTTTTGAAGATCATACTCCCATCTGCTGTCCCAGATATTCTATTAGGGATGAAGGTTGGCCTGGGATATAGCTGGAGAGCTATTATTGGTGCAGAAATGATTGCCGCTTCAAGCGGTTTAGGATACTTCATATTGGATGCGCAGACGATGTCCCGCTCTGATAAAGTGATTGTGGGAATTCTCGTGATTGGTCTCCTTGGAGTCATCTGCGATAAAGTTTTCTCGTTCATAAGCAAGAAATTCACTCGTAGAGGAGGGATAAAAAATAGCTGGGATTAAAATAAATCAACTTTATAAAAGTTTCATAGTGGATGGGAAAAGGCATGATGTATTGCAAAATGTTAACGTTGATTTTCCGCAGAATAGCATCAGTGTCATTCTGGGGAAAAGCGGATGTGGGAAGACGACACTTCTACGCATCTTAGCCAATCTTGAACAATGCGATCAAGGCGAAGTCTCGATAGATAGTAATGAAAAAATTAGCTTTGTTTTTCAAGAACCACGTTTGATGCCATGGTTATCTGTATCCAAGAATATTACATTTGGATTAGAAAAACAAAAGATTAACGATGAGGAAATAGAAGAGTTAATGAACTTGATTGGATTAAAAAAGTTTGAAAAAGCTTATCCACATCAATTATCCGGTGGTATGCAACAAAGAGTTGCATTAGCAAGAGCATTAGCCTATGACCCATCCATCATTTTAATGGACGAACCATTTGCTGCACTTGATTATTTCACACGTGAAACAATGCAGAAAGAATTAATAAGAATTTATCAACTAAAAAAGAAAAGTATTATCTTTGTTACCCATAGTATCGAAGAAGCTATAGCAATAGGGCAAAATATATTTGTAGTTAATGATGGGAAAATTCATGCTCAGTTTAACCTGGAGCCTTATGAATATCCAAGAGATGTTTTATCGCCATCTTTAATCGAAATAAAGAAAGACATCATAGAAAAATTAGCGTGAGAGTGAGGACATCAAAATAATGAAGAAATGGTTATTATCTTTACTTGCTTTACTGAGCGTTTCAGTTATTGTGGCCTGTGGAAAGGATAACGATTCCGATAAGGAAAGCTCCAAAAACAATGAAGAGAATACGTATACAGTTGATAAGGTGCAGGCAACTTATGTGCAATCTCCTTTAAATGTACCGTCGATTGTCGAAAAAGAAAAAGGATTGTTAGCTGAGTCTTTTGCAGAAGAAGGAATCGAATTCGGATATTCTAATCTAACGACCGGTCCAGAACAAACTCAAGCATTAGCTTCGGGAGATATCCAATTCCTGAATGCAGTAGGTGCTACATCTGTCATATTATCTGCATCGAATGGGGCGGATATCAAAATTTTGAGCATGTATAGTCGTTCTCCTGAGGCTTTTATGTTATTTACAAACCTTAAAGGTATTAAATCACCTACCGATTTAGTAGGGAAAAAAGTAGCGGGTCCAAAAGGAACAGTTTTACATGAATTGCTTATCAATTATTTAGCAACTGAAGGCCTAACAGAAAAGGATATCGAATTTGTACAAATGGATATTCCATCTGCACAAGCGGCGTTAGTGGCAGAAGAAGTAGACTTTGCGTTACTGGCTGGTCCGACTGCCTATAATATGATTCAAGATGGGTATCAGGTTGTTACAAATGGTGATGGACTGGTTGATGGAACAATCGTAGTGGCTACTAGTGAAGAATTCTATTCGAAGAATCCTGGCTTAGTAAAGAAATTTTTACAGGTACAGAAAGAAACATTGCAATACATGGATGAAAATTATGAGGAAGTTATGGAGATTGCAGCAAAAGAAACCGATCTGCCTCTTGATGGCGTAAAAGAGATGTATGAAATGTATGACTTTAATATGGAAATTTCACCTTCTGATATAGAAAGTATGGAAAAAACAGTGGAATTCATGAAAGAGAATAATATGATTGAAAACGATGTAGATATCCAGTCATTACTATTGGACGTAGAATAATTGAAAGAAGCATGTTTCTTTACTACTTAAGAAACATGCTTTTTTATTTGTACTTTCTAAGAGGAATTAGCTTCAACACTGAAAACGATAGTTGTTTAACTACCTTGTGCAAGGTATATTTTCCCTTCAAAAGTCACCGTTCACGCATCTTTTTTTATTTTATACTAAAGTAAGGACGCACCTATACATACAGCATATTTTATTAAAACAGATTAAATTTTGGCACCGAGAGGAGATATGGTGATGAATAGGATGAAAATGGTGACGGCTATTTTTTGGATAGTTACTCTGTTAATGTTAGTTGGAACGATGATTATGTTTTTAGAAGACGACGGTACGAAGGGGTTCATGGGCATTTTGACTTGTGTGACCTTACTTGTTATTGGGGGCTGGCAATGGAAGGCAAAGCAACCGCTTGATGGGCCACTTATGATCATGACGTATTTATTTATTTTTATTTCAGTTGGAATTGGTACATTCAGTGGAGGGTATGGGATTAAGCATTTTGATGATTTCCTCCATGTTACCTCTGGCATTTGGCTCGGATATGCGGCATTGGTGCTAACCAGGCAAATAATTGGTGAAGAGCTCATGCGGAATTTACCGAAAGTATTTCTGACTGGCCTGATGGTTGTTTTTGCGCTTTGCTCAGCTGGTGCATGGGAGCTGCTCGAGTTTACCGGTGATCAATTGTTTCATTTTACCGCTCAAGGGCGAGATCTCAAGGATACGATGTTCGATATGATGGATGGATTAATTGGCGGAATCATTAGCGCCATCGTTTACTTTATTAGACAATAATGAGAACAAGTCGGCCGTTTTAGTGTGGCCGGCTTTTTTATGTAATTTACCTGATTTTTTCTCATTCGATTTTTACGCTGAAAAGGTTATTTTGTTCTGATTCTTCGTTTAAATATGAGGCTGTTTTCTTTAGTGAAATTCCATATACATAGAAGGATAGGGTAACAATTAATACGTCCAATATACTATATGCGTATAATTTGATTGTTATCTTTTTATTGTTAAAATATAAATAAATCAAAATATTCTCAAATATCAAGAAGAAAACAATTAGGAGGCGGTATTATGAAAGGCTGGCTATTTTCAGGTACTAATATTCCACTGGAATTAATAGAAAAAGAAGATCCAAAAGCGATTCCAGGTCATGTTGTTATTGATGTAAAAGCTGCTGGGTTATGTCATTCAGACGTAGCTGCATTACAAGACCCAGGTTGGATGCCACTCTTCCCGAATGGTCCTGTCATTATGGGGCACGAGTTTGCAGGGGTTGTTATTGAAGTGGGTGAGGGTGTTGAAAATATTAAAGTTGGAGACCGCGTTGGAGCTAATCCAATGAATAGAGAAACGAAAATAACTGCCGGGTATACCTATGATGGCGGCTATGCAGAAAAAGTACGTGTTCCTGCTGATCAGTGCGTCGTCATTCCTGATGGCGTGTCCTTTGTAGAGGGTGCCGCGTCAACGGATGCAGGAATCACATCTTATCGCGCTCTTTTCAGTATTGGACAAGCGAAAGAAGGTACAAAGTTAGGGATTATCGGAGTAGGCGGTCTTGGTCAATTTGCACTGCAAATGGCATTAATTAAAGGGTGCGAAGTATATGCTACAGATGTTTCTCCAGAAGCTCGAAAACTTGCCGAAGAACTTGGTTGTAAAAAAGTATACGATACTGTTCTTGATATGAAAGAAGCTGAATGCGATGTCATAGTTGATTTTGCTGGTTTCGGACAAACAACTTCAGATGCCCTGGAGGCTGTGAGACCACAAGGAACAGTTGTGATTGTTGGTATGGGCAAATTAGAGTCTAATATCAATACTTATTTAATGATTACAAAAGAAATTAAGCTTTTAGGAAGTACTGGGGGAACAGTTGAAGACTTAAAAGGTGTATATGATTGCTTTGCTACTGGGAAGATGAGTCCAAACCTCACCACAATCCCATTTGAAGAAATTGACAAAGGCTTAGAAAAACTCAAAAAACATGAAGTGAAAGGCCGCTTAGTAGCTGTATTTGAATAAATATAAGGTATCTTAGTAACAAGTATAGGAAAGGGCATTAATCCATCTTTGATCTGACCCAAGAAAGTTAGACACCAATCTCGGGGCAGTTCACTTAGATTAATGCCCTCATTCTTATTAATATGGTTGGTCAAACTGGTCAGAAAAAGGTTGATGCCTCTGACGGGATTCGAACCCGCACTCCTTTCGTAAGCATAGGCTAGGGGAGAACACGCTTCCCTACGGAATTTCACCGACAGGAATTCCACCTGTCTCAGCTGATTTGCTTTTCGGTGCTTCTGAAACCCTTGCCTTGCGACCCGTTCAATACAATGTTTTACGGCGCTCTTCCCTTCTAGAGCTACAGAGGCTTATTCATAATTATTATATAGCACCAGTTTGGCATTGAGTATAATATTTTTAACAAATAATGGAGTTTAGATCTGAACAATAAATTTAATGTTCGTTCTTGATACCCGTCTTACTTTAATGGTAGAGAGGCTGTTTGTCGTACAATATGGTTGAATCAAAACAGATTGCTTTTTAAAGAACCTTTTACAAGATTAGTAATAGAATATTTGCTCAAGACATCTTTTATTTTCTGTTGCGCTTCTAGTAGGATATCTAAAATAATTTGATCCATCTCATCTATTTCTTTATCCATTTTAGTTGGATGTGCGTGTTTCACAATCGCAACATACACATCATAAAGAGTTGTCTCATCGGGATTAACAATTAGTTTATATCCACCGTAGCGTCCTTCGAATCCTTCGACCATTTTTTCCTGTATTAATTTAGCTAATACCTTCCTAATAAAGCTCGATTCAACACCTAGTTTGTTAGTTAAAGAGCTACTTGTTACAAGATCTTTTTCGTCTGCAAGTATGGCTAAAGACTTAATGGCAACTATAAAGTTTGTTTTACCTAAGTAGCTTAATTGTAAGAGGTCTTCCATACATTCACGTCCAATCTGTTAATATTTTAGCAATGAATTGTTTGAAAATAAAGATAAAATGGTTGACCTTACATGAATGGGTTGTTACGTTTTAATTGTGATATATAATCACATTTAATCGGATGGAGGGATTTTGATGGGACGTTTAGATAATAAAGTAGCGATCATTACGGGTGCTGCTTCAGGTATGGGATTAGCTGCAGTTCAATTATTTATAAAAGAAGGCGCAAAGGTTGTTGCAACAGATATTGCGTTTGATCAGCTAAAAGAAGTAACAGCAGTAATAGAAGGTGATATCCTATGTGCTCATTTAGATGTAACTTCTGAAGAAGATTGGAAAAAGGTTATGGTACAAACAAAAGAAGCGTACGGCAAAATTGATATTTTAATAAATAATGCCGGTGTATCGTTCCATAGAACACTTTTGGAAGAAACAGTAGAAGGTTGGAATCGTACAATTAACTTGAATTTAACATCTGTTTTCCTCGGTATGCAATCTGTAATTCCTTTCTTGCAGGAAAATGGTGGTGGATCAATCGTCAATTGTGTATCTTTATCAGCCATTATAGGTAGCGCTGACAATGGTGCTGCTGCGTATGCTGCGGCAAAAGGTGGCGTACGTGCTTTATCCAAGCATGCAGCTATTAACTTTGCAAAAGATAATATCCGTGTAAATTCTATTTATCCTGGAGCGATCTTAACCGGTGCTGCCGAGCGTCATGGGGTAACATCTCGGGAAGTATTGGGTAAAGCATTTGAAGGTACAATACCCTTACCGCCATTTGCAGGGGAAGCCCTTGATATTGCGAACGGTTATCTATATTTAGCATCTGATGAATCCAAATTTGTTACTGGTGAGGAATTAATCATTGATGGTGGATGGAGTTCTAAATAGTTGAAGCACTCTCACTGATTATACTGAGTAAAAACGATAGATGAAAAAGAGATATTTTACCTTATTGAGGCTTATAAGTTGAATATATATAATGAAACCAAAGGTAGCGTTGATTCATAAGGATTAACGCTTTTTTCTGTTGAATCTCTTATGTGGTCTGAAGAAGGATTTCTTAAATCTAATGGAGAGCTTACTTAATTTAATGTGATTCTTTGGAAGAGTGTGCCCGAGTATAATTATTAAAATCTATCTTCGTTCATTAATCCCTTTGGAATTAATTTGAACGTTATTATTGTTAGAGAAATTTATATTAATTCCCTTATAATAAAATACAAAGGGAAATAGTTAGTTGTTCAGTAGTATAGTTAGTCACATCAAAAATATCCCTGATGATAGGGTATTTTGTGACCGGAACGTACTGAAAAGAAAAGTAATTGCTATCATACCATTTAAATAGAAAGAGCTGCCCCTTATTAGCCATTACTTAACTGGCTTTCGGGACAGCTCCTTTTTACGAGAAAAATAGTATAGATGAACCAGCGCTATAGAAGTTTTGATACGTTACAATGGATTGTGGATGAGGAGTTATGAAGAGAGAGCATGGAATTCCTTGTGGCTTAAATAACATCTATAAACATATATAATGAGCAAAAATAAAGGAGACTTTTTGATGATTCCTATCAATATAAAAAATACGAGCTTGATCTTAGAGGGCGGAACATTCCGCATGGTATATACAGCGGGTGTCTTAGACGGTTTTTTAGAGAAAGAGATGATGTTTCCTTACATATTGGGAATCTCTGCGGGTGCCATTAGTGCTTGTTCCTATATTTCTGAGCAAAAAAACAGAACGATTCGCTTCATATCTACTTATCGGAATGATAAGCGATATGTCGGAATGCGTAATTTTCTCACGGAGAGAAGCCTATTTGGGCTGACATTTGCCTATGATACGGTTCCAAACCAATTGGATTTCTTTGATTGGGAGACATTTCAAAGCTACCAAGGTGAGGTTTTATTTGGTGTGACAAATGCTTATACCGGAAAGGTAGAATACATGGACGGCAAAACAATGGACAAAGGGGCTACTATTTTACGAGCCACATGCGCTATTCCCGTTCTGTTTCCTGAAATCAAAATAAATAATATTCCTTACTATGATGGAGGATTAGCTGATTCGGTACCAATCGAAAAGGCGATAGCGGATGGTTATGAAAAGCATGTCATCATTTTGACCAGACCAAAGGGCTACAGGAAGAAGCTCGACAGTCAGACAAAATGGGCAGTGAAGCTATTGCGTAAGAAATATCCTCAACTGGTTCAAGCCATGGTGAACCGTGCACAACATTATAATCAAACAATGGATTTGATTGAAAAGCTGGAGCAAGAAGGGAAAGCATTCGTTTATCGACCGCCGTTTGAGCTTAAGAGTTTTGAAAAAAACACGGAGATTATGTGGAAATCACATAAAAAAGGGTTAGAACAATTTCATGACCGAAATCAGGAATTGCTAGACTTTCTCGGTACTGATTATATAGGCTGCAATGCTAAAGATTCACTCATGAAAATATAGGTTTCTCTAATTGGGCGAGGTATTCTAAGTTCCGTTGCCGAGGTCGAGAGCATAGGGAAAGGCTGTCAACTGACAGTCTTTTTCTTATGCTCTTAGAGGGCAGGTTGGCGAAGGAAGGATTAGAACTAGCTTTCGATCCTAAGAGAATGCTTTAAAGAATCATCCCTGAATCGGCAGATCTACGTTGGTTTATAATGATGGGCTATGGGGAGTAGGGATAAACATATATTTTTAAAGGTATAATTTTGGAAAAAAACGCCCTTTTTTGTTAGTATTTATTTGAAATTGAGAGTAATAATACATTTTCTTGTATTTTTTATGAGTAAAATACTCTTTAACATCATTTTCAATAGTAACTTGAATATGAAGGAGAATTATACTTATGCACCAGACCTGCTATACCATCACAAAACTGAAAACCTTGTATACTCATCATAATACAGCTATTGTAGAAGTCTTTTATAAAGACGATGTTCCGATTTTTGTTCTTTATTTATCCTCAGGTTACTATAAGATTATCGATATTGAACGGAATACTAAAATAAAAACTTACCATTGGAATTATATTAAAGTAGTTGAAATAATTATGTGCCATACCAGACCCCTATTACCTAAACAGGATATTTTATTGAAATATCCTCATTTCAGCAATGAACAGGTAACTACTTAATATAAGATTTTTAACGATCATGATACCGTATAATCAGACATTAACTACAAGTAAAATAGACGGCAAAAGAGCTGTCTTTACTTTTAATTTATCTAGCTCTTCTTTATGCAAAACCTTCTGAAAAGGACTACATTTTTTCCGCATGCTTGACGATTTTCTTATACACTTCTTCGCGGTCAAAATCCTTTTCTCCCATTCCAAAAACTTCAATGACACGGTTTTTTTCATTAAGAAGGTAAGTCGCATTGGTGTGGATCAAAAATCCGGAACCAGGGTCTTTATATTGGAAGCGGAATGCATCTGCCAGTTTTCGTGTATCCTCTGCTTCTCCACGTAATACATACCATCCATCTGCGGTATTTGTTTTGAAAGTCTCCCCATACTCTTTCATAATTGGGAGTGTATCCCGTAACGGATCAATCGTGACAGTCAGGAATTCTACTTTATCACCAAATAGCCCGTCTTTCACAAGCCGGTCCCGTATATCGACCATTTGATAGGTTGTATTGGGACAGACATCTGGACAATTCGTATACATAAATTCCAATAAGCGTATTTTTTGTGCCATTTCCTTGAAAGAATAATCTGTACCGGTAGTGGATTCCATCGTAACTTCCTTTGGAAAGTCCATTTGCGACTGTCTATAACCAGTGAAATAATAAATTCCAGCACCAATACTTAAAACTAATAAGATGGTAAATCCTATGTATAGCTTTTTCATAACTTCAACAGTTCCCCTCTGCTTGTTAGTTCTCCTTATTTTACCATTATATATATGATGGTTATGGTGAAGTTATTGGAAACTTGTGAGAAATACATGACTATTTAGTGTCGGAATAGAGAAAGAATGAATAAGAGTTCTAACTTGTACGAATGCTTGTAAACTATATAGATGGAATGTTTTTAGGAGGGGTAATTTTGCGAAAAAAATGGACATGGCTCATCATTGGCTTATTTCTGATTTATGCATTGGCGATATATGTTTATCTCTTTCATGGTGCCAATACAGCTATTCCTGAATCGGTGAAGGGAACCAGTGCTGATCCCAACACATTTATGAACAAGGATTTGATAGAAAAGAGTGAAAGCTACTCTAAAATACGGAACTTTTTCTTCTTTATCAGTACACCGCTTGAGTGGCTATTTTATGCGATGGTCCTAATTTCTGGACTGTCCAAAGGAATTGAAAAATGGGGCAAGCAAACCTGGAAAAGACGTTCTGTTCAAATTAGCGCCTATGTCTTTTGGCTTTCACTCTTGTTATTCATTGTCTTTTTGCCGCTCTCATACATTCGATATAAAATCTCGATGGTCTATGGTATATCCTCTCAGGTTTTCTCCTCGTGGATGAAGGATAATTTAATTGAATTTTGGGTGGATTTAGGAATGACTTTAATTGTTGTTCTCGTATTGTACTGGCTCATTAGGAAAAGCCCTGCTCGCTGGTGGCTGTACAGCTGGCTGCTATGTATTCCATTTACGATATTTGTGATGTTTATTCAGCCAGTTGTTATCGATCCGCTGTACAATGACTTTTACCCGCTTAAAGATAAAGCGTTAGAAGAGCAAATTCTTGAGCTGGCGGCAAAAGCCAATATACCGGCTGAGCATGTGTATGAAGTAAATATGTCGGAGAAAACCAATTCTTTAAATGCTTATGTAACAGGGGTTGGCTCAAATTCCAGAATTGTTCTGTGGGACACAACATTAAACAGTCTTGAGGATGATGAGATTCTTTTTATCATGGCTCATGAAATGGCTCATTATGTGGAAAAACATATATACATCGGAATTGGCGGCTATTTGATCCTTATGTTGGTTGGCTTATGGCTGACGGATAAATGGATGAAGAGGACGATACGGAAAAGAGGAGATTTATATCATTTAGAATCGATGAGTGATATTCGCTCATTACCGCTCTTTTTATTGATTACATCAATTCTTTTGTTTGTCGCAAACCCCATTACAAATTATGTTTCGCGTGTACAGGAAACAAGAGCAGATAACTATGCGTTAAAAATGACTAATAATCCTGATGCGGCCATTTCCTCTTTTCAGAAGCTATCCGAAAAGGGGCTAAGCCAAATGAACCCACCTTTGCTAGTTAAAATATTCCGTAATAGCCATCCAACCATGCTAGAGCGAATTGAGATGGTAGAAGAATTTAAAAAATAGTTTCTGTTACCTTTTATTGCTGATAAGGAGGAAGGGAGTCTTTTTGACTAAAAAACTAAATAAAGATAAAAGAAAAGTAAAGCAGAGCCATCCCAAAGAAGGATTGGCTCTGTTTTCTTTTTGATGATTGATAAAGGATTTTAGGCAGAGAATGATGAATATATAGTAAATAAGTGAAAAGAGGAGAAGTCATATGCAAAATCGATTAGATGAAAATGAGTATGCGCCTTATTATCAACCGTATGTGGAAATGGTTCCAGATGGGGAGTTAATTCAGATTCTTTCCGAACAAAGGGAGGAGACAATGGCTTTCCTGAAAGACATCACTGATACGCAGGGCGATTTCCGTTATTCAGAAGGGAAATGGTGCGTTAAGGAAGTCATTGGCCATATGATTGATACAGAGAGAATCATGGCATATAGGCTACTTGCCATTGCAAGAGGAGAACGTGTGAATCTCCCGGGATTTGATGAAGATGAATATGTTCAGCACGGATCCTTTATGAGGCTATCGATAGATGAACTTCTTCAAAACTTTTCGATAGTCCGTCAGTCTACGATTGTATTAGTGAATAGTCTAAGCGATGAAGACTGGCTTCGCTGGGGATCAGCCAACGATTTCGAAATAACCGTTCGTGCGCTGGCCGTTATTATTGCCGGGCATGAACTACATCACCTTACGATGATCAGAGAGCGTTATATGAAATCTGATTCCTATCCAAACTAATAAAGCTGAGGCTGAGTATTCAGCTCTTTTTTGTGATTGGAGAATACACAAATAAAGGAGAATCTATAATGCCTATTCGAAATTCAGTTAAAGCCATTATTATTCAGGACAATCAGCTACTCGCGATCAAGAAAGAAGATCAGGAAGGAATCTATTTTATATTACCCGGTGGTGGACAAGAGTACGGAGAAACCTTTCATCAAACGTTGAAGAGAGAATGCATAGAAGAAATAGGACAGGATGTTGAAATTGATGATTTAATCTTGATTCGTGAATATATTGGAAAAAACCATGAACATTTTGCTTCTGATTCTGAGACTCATCAAATTGAATATATGTTTTCGTGTAAGATCAAAGGCGCTCATACAATGGTGCAAAATGGAATTAATCCAGACGAAGGTCAAATAGGAGTGGAGTGGCTGTCATTAAGTGATTTATTAACCTACAGACTCTATCCGCAACAAATGCGGCAATATCTTATTAAATATACTCAAGGTGAACCTGTTCCCGTATATTTGGGAGATGTAAATTAGAGGATCCTTTGTAATGGATTCAGTATAGTATGTACTAAAAGAGTGCAAACAAGAAAATCACAGGGCGGGAGTAAAAAATCCTCGCTCTGTGATTTTGTTTATACACCATATTTACCTGTTACAAGTTATTGGACTTAGTTACCAAAGTTTTTCTCCAATTCAATTAGCTCGGCGGAAAGTTTCATAAACGCTTCTTTGTCTTTATTGTCCAAGGCCAGATCAATTTCTTTTTTCAATTTCCTATGTGCATGGGTTAGTTGGGCTTCGTAAATCATCATATCCATCAGTAGATCTTCCATGGTCCCCTGGTCAACAGTCACATCAACAGCTTTTACGATATCTGTATTTGCTTTTTCGTGATTCATGGATAATCCCCCCGTTGCTTTTTTTTATTATAAGTCAGATAAAAAGAAAAATCAACTAAATATTTAAATTATTCAGAAAATTTGTTTTGATAGTTTGATATAGTTATTATATAAAATACCCAATCTGTAAGATGGAAAAACCACTTAGGAAACATAAGAGTTTTGGTTTAAATTTGAAATTTTGGTGAATAAACCAATTATTTTGAAATATTATGTTATATTGAAATGGTAGGTTAATGCAGGCTCATATAAGGAGGAAGCCATGGAAACAAATGTGATAAGCAGGAGAGAGGATTACGAAATCAGTCCATTTACATTTGCTGTTATGCCAGTGGAATATGGATCAAAAACGTATTCTAAAATTATTGAATTTGATGATGAGATTTTAGTACCTTTAAAACCATCCGAAGTAGTTAAATCCAGCTGTGATTATTTTGGTGCAGACTATCCTGGAAGATGCCAGTCAACGAAAACGCTTCTTGGTATCTCGCATAAAGTCCCTATTTCATTAGAACCGGGAAATCGCTTATTCTTTTTTCCAACTACATCTCCTGCGAAAGAATCGTGTATCTGGCTTTCTTATGAGCATATTGTATCCAGAGTCAAGATTAGTTCGACTAAAACACAAATTAATTTCCACAATAAACAATCTATTGTCATACCGGTATCCTATAGTATCATTGAAAATCAAATGCTCCGAACAGCATTGCTAAAGTCTAAGCTCCTTCAGAACCTTGCAGAGGCAGAGCGAAAGACAAATTATTTATACAATGCCCTCCAAGTTAATGATCGGAAATCGGATTTTCAGACAAAGAGTCTGAACCAGTCTCCAAATAGAGCCTAGAAAAAGTATTATCTTTCTTAACGTCGTTTATTTTTTTAGTTCATCAGTCCACTGCTTCAAAAAATAATATTCCAGTAATTCCTG
Organism: Pradoshia sp. TA40_28; assembly: GCF_059694525.1. Lineage (NCBI taxonomy): Bacteria > Bacillati > Bacillota > Bacilli > Caryophanales > Bacillaceae > Pradoshia > Pradoshia sp. TA40_28. Next base: position 96,219 of record NZ_JCATZO010000007.1, on the reverse strand, counting down.
TACTTTATTGCGGATACGGGGATTAAAATAATTATGATACTCCTCATAACCCTTATAAAGAAATAAAAAAGATGTGAATGATTCGTCTCTTTTGGTTTCTTCCACTTTGAGTTGATGCTGCCTCATATAGTGGCTTACTTGCTTTAATTCCGCTTGGACCTGTTTCATGGTTTCATCAATTAGTAATAGGTAAGGTTGTTTTAATTTGAAGGGCGATACTTTTACTACTTGAAGATCTCGTGAAAGTACGGTGAGAACCATTGGTAAATAAATCGCTTTTTCCATTATATTGCGTTCTTCTGTAGGGATGCGGGTCATGTATATCGCGTCCTTTCAATGTCTGTAAAAAACGAACATACGTTCCTGTATAGAATAATCGCTTTTCACATTTTTGACAAGTTTATTTTCTAACTAATTCTCTCTTTACAGCAATCTGATATAATAGAGGCAAGGATTGTTTTAATCTATCGTATATGGGGATATTTATATAGTATGGACTGAATTTGTTATTTGTTTGTGAGGAGAGACTATGGATCTTAATTGGTTAACAGAATGGCTAACAATGGAGCATTTAGCCGAATTAATAAGTGATTATAGAAACTTAGGTCCCATTCCGGGATTGCTGCTCCCGTTTGTTGAAGCATTCCTTCCTTTCTTACCTTTGTTTGTTTTTGTGACGGCTAATGCCAATGCTTTTGGTTTATGGATTGGATTTCTTTTATCCTGGACAGGTGCTGTGGCTGGTGCGATGGTTGTGTTTTATTTGTCCAGAAAATATGGAAAGAAAAAAGCCCTGTCATTTTTATATAAACATTCTGCTGTGCAAAAGGCGATGCTCTGGATCAATCATCATGGATTTGGTCCGTTGTTTATCTTACTTTGTTTCCCATTTACTCCTTCCGCAATCGTTAATATCGTTTGTGGATTATCTGACATTAGTCCGAAACAATATCTGCTTGCGGTCTTTACTGGGAAATTGGTTATGATTTTTACTATTAGTTATATTGGCCATGACATTATGTCTTTAATTCGCGAACCGGTTAAAAGCATTATTGTTGGTATCGTCATTTTTCTTTTATGGCTTATAGGTAAGCAAGTCGAGATGCGTTTGAAACGGGTGGAACAGAAGGAACCTTCGTAGAGGGCATGACATCTATTTGAGAAAAAATAGTAGTTGGCAAAAATTTACTGAAAGTTTATAATTATAATTAAATTAATCGTTGAAGGTTTTTAACGGACTTTTACTACAAAAATAAAAACAATGATCATCTGTATCGAAGATCATTGTTTTTATTTTTGTGGTGTGCTTATATAGTTTTTTCCCACATATCTCTTTCGTATGTCTTGCTTTGATTTTCAGATGCTTCCGGATAAACTGTTCTGAACTTATGTTTATCAGCTGGAATGATCTCGACCATTTTGGCAATCATTTCTTCCGGGTCAAACTGCTTCTCGAAAACGTTTACCCCTTTTTCGAATTCCTCGCGTGGCGTGAAATTCTCTTTAGGGTCATACCATTTCCACGGTTCCTCCATCATGCGGTCGTTAAAGCCTGTTTTAAATGGCCCTGGATTGATGGTCGCCACCTGTATACCCAGTGGTTCCAGTTCTTGATACATCGCTTGGGCGATTCCTTCGAGGGCATGCTTTGAAGCGCAATAAGGCCCTAAATAAGGGGAAACAGTGAGACCGGCAATCGAACTGATAAAAACGATTTTTCCTGACCGTTGTTTGACGAACTTTTGTGCGGCTAATTGTGCCGTCTCAAGCGTGTTAAATACATTCGTTTCGAAGATCCTTTTTAAACGCTCAACAGGAATTTCGGAAATCGGGCCACCTTCACCGATGGCTGCATTTGCTACAAATATATCAAAATCATATGTGCTGATCAGTTCCCGGTCTCGCAGACAATTGATATCTAGTTTTAAGACCTCTAACTCCACACCCTCTGCTTGGGCTGCCTCTCGCAAGCTTGTCACTTGGCTAGTGATTTCTACTGAGGCGATGATACGATGGCTGGCTTTAGCTAAGCCGATGGCGGCTCCTTTTCCAAGCCCGGTACCTGCTCCGGTAATAAAAATAGATTTTGTCATATGATTCCCCTCCATGAGTTGTTTTTTCTTCTTTACCCTTAGATATATCGTGAAAACTTCATTTAGTATCGGGATTAAATGAACCAATTTTTACAATCTTGGGATATAGAGTCAATCAGCAAGAAAATGCGCTTAAATATGATAAAATAAAGAGATAGGTATAAAGGGGGGAGGCAGATTTAATGTCTTTGCAATTTTATATTGGAAAAACAGGTACAGGTAAAACAGAGACAATTTTAAATGATATTAGGACTAAATTGGAGAATGATCCAGAAGGTCCATCAATTATATATATTGTTCCAGATCAGATGACTTTCCAGGCTGAACTGGAACTAATCAATACTCCTAATCTTGGCGGTATGATACGTGCTCAAGTGTTCAGCTTTAGTCGGCTGGCATGGAAGGTGCTGCAGGAAACTGGCGGTATGGGCAGACGGCATTTAAATAATGTCGGTGTCAATATGGTTATCCGTAAAATTATGGAGGAAAAAAAGGACGAATTAAAGACCTTTCAACGTTCGAGTGATAAGCAGGGCTTTATTACTCAATTAAGTGATTTGTTGAAGGAGTGCAAGCGATATTGTCTCACTCCAGAGGAAATACTGAACCAGTCAGAAGATAAGGTGTCGCCGATTTTACGTTCTAAGCTCGATGATTTATCTATTCTTTACAATGGATTTGAGCATGAGCTTGAGGGACAATACGTTGATTCTGAAGACTACTTCAATTTGCTGGTAGAAAACATGCCAGAATCATCCTACTTGCGGGATGCTGAAATTTATGTAGATGGATTTTATAGCTTTACAACCCAGGAATATGGGATTATGGCAAGCTTGATGCAACACTGCAGAAATGTGACCGTTTCATTAACATTAGATCAGCCATTTAAAGATTTAGCGCCTGACCCATTGCATTTATTTAGGATGACAGGTGAAACCTATTTTGATTTGTATCAAATCGCGCTCCAAAACGGAGTGAAGGTTGAAGAAGATCGATTGTTTAAAGAACCGCATCGTTTTATACAAAACGAATCCATACAACATTTGGATAAATGGTTTGCCAACAGGCCGGCACCTGTATTTGAACATACGCCGCAATTCGAATTTTGCCCAGCCGGAAACAGAAGGGCTGAGGTGGAAGGGATTGCGCGTAAAATTTTGAAGAGTGTACGAGAGGGATATCGATACAGAGACATCTTTGTGTTAATGAGAAACAGTCAGGAATATGCTGAAGTGGTTGAAACTGTCTTTACGGACTATGGCATACCTGTCTTTATTGACCAAAAGAGGCCTATGCTCAATCACCCGCTGATTGAGTTGATACGTTCCACTCTTGAAGCTGTCACGAATAATTGGCGTTATGAACCGATGTTTCGGGCAATCAAAACGGATCTTTTATTTGCAAAGGATGCGTTTATACCAAAGGAGCGGGAGAATGCTGCTCTGCTCGAAAATTATGTGTTGTCGAGGGGCTATTTTGGTGACCGCTGGATTAAGAAGCAGGATTGGAAATATAAAAGAAACCGCGGGCTGGAGCTGGTGGACAGTGCCCAGACAGATGCCGAGTTGAAAATGGAAGCTTTGCTAAATGATACAAAAGAACAAGTGGCAGAGCCCCTCCGCCGTCTTGCAAATCGTTTCAAGAAAGCGGAAAATGGTACGGATTATGCTCAGGCTCTATACATGTATTTAGATGAGCTTGATATACCGGAAAAGCTAGAAAAAATGGCTCAAAATGATGAAAAAGAAGGCAGACTTGTCCATGCAACCGAGCATGATCAGGCATGGAACTCAGTTATGGATCTGCTTGATCAATTTGTTGATATTGCTGGGAATAGACCAGTTACGTTGAAGAATTTTACGGCTATTTTGGAAAGCGGTATGGAAACGTTGAACTTTTCATTAATTCCGCCTTCTCTTGATCAGGTAGTCGTGACCAATATGGATTTGTCACGTCCACAAAATGTAAAAATAGCTTTCATAGCAGGCTTGAATGAAGGGGTAATTCCTTCAAAGGTCAGCGAAGGAGGAATTCTTTCGGATGCTGATCGAGAAACCCTGAATTCTTCCGGAATCAAGATGGCTCCAACATCGAGCACTAAGTTATTGGATGAGGAGTTTGCTGCGTACAAGGCCTTTTTGCTCGCATCAGACTATGTCTATTTTTCCTATCCATTGGCTGATGATGAAGGAAAGCAATTATTAGCGTCCTCTTATATAAAACGAGTAAAGGATTTATTCGGCCCGGTAAAAGAAACCTTTTTTGTGCATGATCCGGCTGAAATGAATGATGATCTGCAATTAGAGTATGTGGTTCAGACGAGAGCAACGCTGTCATTTTTGGCAGGTCAGCTTCAGCAGAAGAAAAGAAATTATCCAGTATCACCTGTTTGGTGGGATGTATATAACGAATATGTAAAAGATGGTCCGATGAAGGATCAAGCAGCTTTTGTCCTTTCTGCTCTTTCTTATCAAAATAAGGCTAAGAAAATTCCGGATCAAAAAGCAGTTGAATTGTATGGAGAGACAATCCAGGGAAGCGTGTCCAGGATGGAATTGTTCAATAGCTGCCCATTTGCTCATTTCTCCTCACATGGCTTAAAACTGAGGGAACGTGATATCTATCGTTTGGAAGCTCCTGATATCGGTGAAATGTTCCACGGTGCCTTGCAGTGGATGACGGAACAAATTATTGAGCGTGGCACCAGCTGGGGAGCTTTATCACGTGAACAGTGTATCCAATTAGCCAGAACAGCAGTAGAGGTAATGGCTCCCAAGCTGCAGAATGAAATTTTATTATCATCCAATCGTTTCCATTATCTAAAAAGAAAGCTGGAGCAAATTGTAGCGAGAGCATCTATTACCCTAAGTGGACAAGCTAAAAACAGCCGGTTTTCACCGATTGGGCTTGAGCTTGGATTTGGCAGGCGCGGTGAGTTGCCGCCACTGACATTTGAACTTAAAAATGGAACAAAGATGGAGTTAGCCGGTCGAATCGATCGAATTGATCAGGCAACCACAGAGGATGGAACCTATTTACGAATCATTGATTATAAATCGAGCTCGAAGGATTTAAACTTTACAGAAATTTACTATGGAATCGCTTTGCAAATGCTAACCTACCTGGATATTGTCGTCACGCACTCACCACTCTTGGTTGGAGAGCAGGCTAAGCCTGCGGGTGTGCTCTATTTTCATGTTCACAATCCATTAATTAAAAACAATGGGGTCTATTCGTTAGAACAGATTGAGCGTGAAGTCTTTAAAAGCTTTAAGATGAAGGGATTGCTTTTAGGGGATGACCAGGTTGTTAAAATGATGGACAGTGATTTAGAAAACGGAGAATCTCTAATCGTCCCGGCTGGTTTTAAAAAGGACGGCCATTTCACGGCAGCATCTCGGATTGCAAGTGAAGGAGAATTCTCTCTTTTAAGCCGTCACGTGAAGAAAATGTACGCTGATACAGGGAATGCGATTACGAGCGGTGTGGCTGATATTAAACCATATCGTCTGCAAAATAAATTACCATGCACATTCTGTAATTATAAAACGGTTTGTCAGTTTGATCCTTCTCTTGAAAGCAATGAATACAGAGTGTTTAAACCAGCTAAGAAAGAAGAAATCTTCGAAGCTATACGGGAGGAGGAAGAAGAAGATGAATAACCTGGGTCAGATTCCCGTAAAACCGGCCGATGCTTTATGGACAGATGACCAGTGGAAAGCAATCACAGCGGATGGGAATGATATTTTGGTAGCTGCTGCGGCAGGCAGTGGTAAAACAGCGGTACTGGTTGAGAGGATTATTAGAAAGGTTATTTCAGAAGATAACCCTTTAGATGTGGATCGTTTATTGATTGCCACCTTTACGAACGCTTCTGCTGCTGAAATGCGTCACCGAATTGCGGAAGCTTTAGAGAAGGAAATTAAGAAGAATCCCGAATCCAGGCATTTACGAAAGCAGCTCAGCTTGCTGAATAAAGCGAATATCTCTACCCTTCACTCCTTTTGCCTGGATGTGGTCAGAAGTCATTATTATTTACTGGATATCGATCCTGGTTTTCGAATCGGTGATTCAACGGAAATTGAATTAATTAAGGATGAAGTTCTTGAGGAAGTACTGGAAGCTCAATATGGAATTCTAGATAATGAACCATTTTTCCGACTTGTCGATGCCTTTACCGATGACCGCAGTGACCGTACCATACTCGATATCATTCGTGTGTTGGATGACTTTTCACGATCCAATCCCAATCCTGAAAAATGGCTGTATAGCCTTGTGGATATGTATGAGGTAGGGGAACAGACCAAGATTGAAGATTTGTCATTCTACCCGGTCTTAAAATTTGATATCATGATGCGCCTTGCGGCCGCTAAGGAAATGACGCATGAAGGTTATCAATTAACTTTACTGCCTGATGGTCCCGCCGTCCTTGGCGAAACCTTTAAATTAGATGAAGGGCTTCTTAACAAGTTATCGGAATCAATTAAGACGGATTGGCAAACGATGGCGGATACATTTTCGCAGGTTAGCTTTGCTAAAGCTAAATCGATTCGCAAAGGGACATGCAATGATGAATTAGCGAGTCAAGCAAAGAAAATGAGAGATGATGTTAAGAAATTGATCAATGGAATCACGAGCGATTTATTCTTTCGAAAAGCGGATAGCTTTTTGAAGGATATATCGGATATGAAGCCATATGTGGCGACGCTTGCTGAGCTGGTCATAGCGTTTCAAAAGAGATTCCTGGCAGAAAAGCTGGAACGTGGGATTGTTGACTTCTCCGACTTGGAACATATGGCTCTCGAAATTCTGGCAATTGATGAGGATGGAGTACTTAAGCCAACGGATGTTGCATTGGAATATCGAGATAAATTTAAAGAAGTACTAGTCGATGAGTATCAGGATACCAATATGGTGCAGGAAACAATTCTTCAGCTTGTCACACAGGACGGCGAATCAACCGGCAATATGTTTATGGTTGGTGACGTTAAACAATCGATCTATCGATTTCGCCTGGCTGAACCAAATCTTTTTATGGGAAAATACAGCCGATTTTCGACAGAGCCTACTGATACCGGAATGAAGATTGATTTAAATAAAAATTTCCGAAGCCGAAGTGAAGTATTGGCCGGTACGAACTTCTTATTTAAACAATTGATGGGGAAAACGGTTGGTGAAATCGAATATGATGAAGCAGCTGAACTGAAAAAAGGAGCAGCCTATCCTGAGGATGAGCAGTATCCAGTGGAGCTGTATTTAATCGATAAAGCAGCAGAAGGGACATCGTATGTTTCTGAGGAGAATGACGAGACAGATGAAGATCTCGAGACGGTTTTGTTGGAAGCAAGGCAAATGGCTGAATTGATTAAACAAATGATTGGTGAACGCCGCAAAGTGTATGATGCGAAAACGAAAACACACCGGAATATTACCTATCGGGACATCGTCATCTTGCTGCGCTCTATGCCATGGGCTCCTCAAATCATGGATGAATTTAGGGCACAGGGTATACCGGTTTATGCCGATCTTTCAACAGGTTATTTTGAGGCGACAGAAGTGGCTATTATGATTTCTCTTCTGCAAGTAATCGATAATCCGTATCAGGATATTCCACTCGCGTCTGTGCTGCGCTCTCCTATAGTAGGGTTGGATGAGGAGGACTTATCCGATATCCGGATTACCCTTCCAAAGGGACAATTCTATGATGCATTAAAATCCTATTGTCAGAATGGTTCCCTTGAAAAATATGGAGCAGTCTATTTAAAAGTAAAGCGGTTCTTTGATTATCTTCACGAATGGAGAAATCAGGCACGGCAAGGGGCATTGTCCAATTTAATTTGGCAGCTGTACCGAGACACCGGCTATTATGATTTTGTTGGCGGGATGCCTGGCGGTAAGCAAAGGCAGGCTAATTTATTGGCATTATATAATCGTGCCAGACAATATGAGGAAAGCTCATTTAGAGGAATCTTCCGTTTTCTCCGTTTTATCGATCGAATGAGGGAAAGAGGCAGTGATTTGGGTGCAGCGCGTGCCTTAGGTGAACAGGAAGATGTCGTTCGAATTATGACGATTCATAAAAGTAAGGGACTTGAATTCCCTGTCGTAATCCTGGGTGGACTGTCTAAGAAATTTAATCAAATGGATTTAAAACGTTCCTATTTAGTGGATAAGGACCTGGGACTTGCCTTTCGATATGTGAATCCGGAATTGAGAATCACATACCCATCCTTACCGCAAATCGCCTTTAAGAAAAAACAACTTCTCGAAAATATAGCGGAAGAAATGCGCGTTCTGTATGTTGCGTTAACCCGTGCAAAAGAGAAACTGTACTTGATTGGAACCCTGGCAGATGCCGAAAAATCGTTTAAGAAATGGTCTGTCTATGAGAATAAAGAGGGATGGCTGCTTCCGGATTATACAAGAGCAAATGCTACTTCCTATATGGACTGGATTGGACCTTCTCTAGTAAGGCATCGCATGTTTAAAGAGGAAACAATAGCGAATGACTCGATTCTTGAGATTGCTGCTCATCCTTCTGAGTGGCAGGTTCATGTGCGAAAGTCGAATACACTGCAATCGACAAAAGAAGAAGAGAGCCTGGAGAGCAAACAGCTATTTCAATCGATTGAGCAAATGGAGCCCATTGCGATTGAATCAGTATTTAAAGAACGGGTCAGGGAACAAATGGAGTGGGATTATCAATTTAAAAGTGCGACTACCGAGCGCTCCAAGCAATCTGTTTCCGAGTTGAAACGAATGAATGATTCAAAAGATGAATACAGTGCAACTGATCTAGTAAAAGCTACCTTCAAACGAATGAATTTAAAGAGACCAGCTTTTATGCAGCAAAAAACAATGTCACCTGCTGAAAGAGGAACCATGATGCATTTGGTGATGCAGCATTTGGACGTTACGAAGCCAGTCACAGAAGAATCTATTCAGACGTTGCTTGAGTATTTGGTAATGAAGGAATTTGCTACGCAGGAACAAGTCAGTGAAATTAGAGTAGACCAGATTCTGAGCTTTTTTGAGAGCGAATTGGGACAACGTTTGCAGCATGCTAAAAAAGTGCGCAAGGAAATACCATTTACGATGGCATTTCCAGCCCATGAAGCCTACCAGGATTGGCAGGCTGGTGATGAAAACATTCTTGTTCAGGGGATTGTAGATTGCTTGTTTGAGGATGAAAATGGACTTGTGTTGCTGGATTATAAAACGGATGCAATTACGGATCGTTTTAAAAATGGATTCGAAGAGGCAGAGCCTGTGTTAAAAGAAAGATATGAAAAACAAATTCAATTGTATACAAGAGCCATTGAACAAATTCTGAAAAGAAAAGTATCAGAAAGATATTTACTGTTCTTTGATGGCACACATGTATTAAAACTTTAACTAATAAGGGTGACACAGATGTATGGAAAGCATACGTGGTGTGTCGCCCTTTTTTATATCTTTCCTCTAGATGGCTCATTGGGTTTCTCGCCATTCGTATAATAAGAAATCCTATTAGCTATCAGGCCAATAGGATTTCTTATTAATCATTATGTTATGGAAGAGTAAAAGTAACTCTCATTCATTAATAGTGTATTAAGGCTGTAAAAAGTCTTTTTCTTGGTAGGCCGGGTTTGGATATTTGTAGAATCCTTCTCCCGTTTTCATTCCTAACTTGCCTTTATCGATGAATTCACTTTTAACCAGGTCAGCAATCTCTTTGAAAGGATTTTGCTCTGGGTTTGGATGGTGTGCTGCTTTTGTGCTGACGATGTTATAGACAGTTTCGAGGCCGACTACATCCATAATAGCAAACGGTCCAAGAGGTGCCCCTGTTCCGATCATCCAAGTTTTATCGATTGTATAAGGATCGGCAACACCATTCCCCCATAATATTTGACCTGCATCAAGGAACGGAACCAATAAGCTATTTAAGATATAACCAGGTTGTTCTTTTTTAATATGAAGCGGAACCATTCCAATAGCAGCAGTGAATTGTAATACATCTTCGACGATTTTCTCGTTTGTACCAGGATGTGGCATCACTTCACCGGTATTATTTTTCCAAATACTATTTGCAAAGTGAAGAGCTAGAAATTTTTCAGGACGTCCCGTAAATTCAGCAAAATCACTTGGAAGCATAGTAGAAGAGTTTGTTGCAAAAACAGTATGTTCAGGTGCAACTTTACTCAACTCCGTGTAAAAATTAAGCTTGATTTCTTTTAACTCTGGGATTGCTTCAATAACTAGGTCAGCGTTAGCTGTCGCTTCTTTTAAATCTGTCGCATATTGAATCCGTGATTGGGCTGATTTAGCTGCTTCCTGTTCATTTGAAAAAAAGGAAACATACGTATTTTCTAACGTAGAAATACGCTCTTTAGCTTTATCAATGGCAGCTTCATTTATATCATAAATGGTGACTTTGAAACCTTTAAAGGCTGTTTGGAAAGCAATTTGGCTTCCTAAAACACCACTGCCTGCAACCGTAATATTTTTGAAATTCATATTTATTTCCCCCATTCTCTCTAAAATGGACATTCAATTGTATCAGTAAATATCCAATTCCTTCAAGAATAATATACTACTATATTGAAAAAAATGAAAATAGTATGACTTTTAACCTACATAATTAAATCAGAAGGATAGAGAAAATTGTATGGAAAGAATGGATTTGTTTTTGAATGACAAGATAATATAATCCAATCTTTTATGATCATTATTTAGCTCATTTGGATGAAGAAGATAACGAAGCAAACCACTCTCCTTATCCTTATTTCAGAAGCATTTTGTCATGCGTTCTGCTAATTGGAATAGGAGTGTGAGAAATGGAGGTGATTGGATGAGCAAAGCAAGTATAGGAAAGTGTGAATTGTGTTTAAGGGACCATGTTGAACGAACCGTTCACCATCTGCTTCCGAGGGAATTTGGCGGAGGCCCTGAGGACACCTCCAAGCTATGTATTCCTTGCCATAAACAAGTTCATGCCCTTTATCCAAATTCAGAATTAGCTGTTAGGCTCAATACAATTGAAAAGCTGCGAGATGATTTAGAAATAAAAAAATATTTGAATTGGATTAAAAAGCAGCCAGCAGGTAAATTGCCGAAAGTAAAAAAATCCGGCTATAGAGCCGGGAGGAGATGAGCGATTTAATTGTTGGCTGAGATTGGCTGGTCAACTCCATTTATGCCAATAACAGAGTTTCCGCTAATCCCGTTAGTATCAAAAATAACGCCTCCGGTAATTCCGGACCCTGAACCATTTACACTTTTGGTGGCATATTTTGGTGATATAACAAGGGAGTCGCCGAATTGAATAATTCCGCTTCCTGCATTAAGTACTTGAACGGAACCGACTAGAGCAGGCATCAAGTTTCCTCCCTTCTAACGTTTTTAGACTGTTCCATAAGCTGTCTGACATTCATAACCCTGGTTTCGGAACGGATAAAACGTCCGTTTCCGATTTGTAATAAGGAGGAGGCTGAGATAGCCTGTGTTCTGATACAATCCACAAAAAGATAGGGATTGGGATTTTCAAAATTAATAGTAATCATCTCATCGATTGGTTCGAAATCCGGTACTTTGTAAAACACTTTGTAATCGCCAAAATTTCCTTCCTGTCCATAAAAAATTTCCTGCTCACGTTGATAGGCAAGGACATTATCAACAGAGTAATAATATTGAACTTCACCTATATCGAAGGTCGATCCTCTGGATAATATGGATACATGTATATTATTAACAATCGATGTTTTTTCCCACATATCATCATCCTCTTAGCGATTGACAATCGGCTGCAATGGCCCGAATTCTAAGGCGTTTAAAGGAGTGTCAGATGCAGCAAATAACTGCATGGTTTCTGTGTCGCCTACTTTAATGACAGAAGAGCTTGATACTGATATTAATTTAATACAACCAACCTTAATTTGTTCGTTTACGACATGGAAATTCATCACGCTGCTCACGGCTCCTTCATGGAATTAGGATAAACTTCTATAAACCTGATGATGGCGTTTTCGATATCCGTTTTCAACACTTCTGATATTTGCTCCCGGATATCTGGTATTTTATGCTCTGCCCGGTTATGTGGCGGCGTTTGGTCTAAATAATGGTGAATCCGCTGTGGCAGCTGTCTGGCAAGGTCCTCCATGATAAAGGAACGCATCGTATCATCTGCTTTTTGCTCACATATCTTTTCGGCTCTTTTAAAAATTTCATCCTTATTAGTAGTGAGATCAAGTAAGATTTCGCTCGATAGTTGATGGACAAATTCATCACGGGCTGGAAAGAGAAATGGACCGGGAGGGGTCTGATGATCGATTGCCAATTCATCAATTTTTTCTAAATCGGATGGAGTAAGGCCTATATTTAAGGTTCCCTCTAATCTTTCCACCTTCAATTGATCAAATTTATATTCAATCCGGTCCACTCGAATCGGTGCTTGTTGTTTTGTCGCTGTTAATTCTTCTTTTAATTTCTTTATATCGTCTTCAAGCTTACATATAGCTTGTTGTTGGCCCTCGAGCGTATTTTGTAAATAGTATAGGAATTGGGTTAAATCCTGTTGCAAATGACTCATCCTTTCCTATTTTGGACTTGGACCTGTGGGGTATTCTCATCAGTCGCAAAAAAGGGATGGTGGGCTTCCGGAGCCGGTGCCTCAAATCCACCGGAATTAGTCATAAGAGATTTCGATTTTATGATACCGGCACTTCCGATTTGCAGGACGGATGCATTGGCAATTGCATTAATTTTAATGGTATTGATCATAATGGTTTGTTTAACAAAGAAGTTCATTTTTATCACCTCTATAACGTAAATGCAATTGGTTGGTCAACGGTATCTGCATCAAACGTATTCGTGGCACTATAAGGATTGTTTACCGCTACATAGTCACCCGTATTAAAAGAACCCGCTCCGGAAAATGTTTTGGCGTTAGAGTAGGGAGTAACTTTATATATATCCCCTACATTAAATACACCGCTGCTCCCAACGCTGAGAATCTGGACAATACCTACAATACCTGGCATTTGTACACCTTCCTTGGGTATCTCTGTACCTTCCTTACTAATTCTTTATCAGTATATGTGGAATGGGCTGAAAGGTGAGGGGCCTCCTGTTTTTTAGCTATAATGATATTTTGATAGGGAATTTTTGTAGAAACTGCTAAACTGGTATTAAAAGGAATTATTAGGAAAAGGTGAGGTGATTGATTTGCAATCTATAAAGGACCAAAACAGGATACATGTCATAGATTTTTTACGAGGGATCTCCATTGTAGGAATACTGCTGGTAAACATGCTCGATTTTCATTCGCCCTTTTTATACCTTGAATATGATTATTGGGAAAATAAAATAGATCGCTATACATATGCACTCATTGATATTTTGGCCCAGGGGAATTTTTACCCGTTATTTGCCTTTTTATTCGGGTTTGGCGCCGTTCTTTTGATCAATAGAGCAGAACAAAAGGGAATTTCATTTCCTGCTCTATTTTCGAGACGGATGATATTTTTACTTTTTCTTGGAATGCTTCATGCTTTTTTTATCTGGCATGGTGATATTCTGATTACGTATGCGGTATGCGGACTTTTATTATTACTTATGTATAGATTGTCAGGTAAAACTTTGCTCAGGATATCGATTTGGTTATACGCCATTCCGTATGGAAGTTTAGGGATGCTTATGCTTCTTATTGAATTCGTGGATTCAGCACCTGATCTTATAAAAACCAATGTTTCAAAAGTAAATGAAGCCATTACGATCTATTCAAACGGGTCGTTTATGGAGATTTTCTCCTACCGATTTGATGAGTGGGTTATAGTTAATATATCCTCTAATACAATCTTTATATTTTTGTCAGTCTTTCCATGTATATTAGCAGGGATGGCATTTGCTAAGCTGGAATGGCTCACCAATCTGAAACTCCATCAGAGAAAATTAGTAATAATTCTCTTGGTATCATTGCCAATAGGATTGATTTTAAAAATGTATCCCTATCTATCGGGCCACAATTATGCGAGTGTATTCATGCAGGATACGTTTGGAGGCCCATTATTAACATTGGCTATTATCACTAGTTTGACTCTTTTTTATGATAAATCTCCTAGGCTAAGAAAAATAGCTGTTCCATTTGTCAGGCTGGGACGTATGTCACTTACGAACTACCTCATGCACTCAATTATATGTACGTTCCTCTTTTATTCTTATGGACTTGGATTATATGGGGATGTAGGAGCATTTATGGGCTCCATCCTAGCTCTCTTGATTGTCCTGTTTCAACTGGTCTTTGCGAAATTTTGGTTGCGTTATTTTAGAATGGGTCCCATTGAATATGTCTGGAGAATCGTTACGTACTGGGATAAACCTTTATTCAAGCGGGAAAAGGAGGTTGATGCTTCTCAATGAAAAGAATCATGATAGTCGGAAGCGGAGGGACAGGCAAGTCTACTTTGGCGAAAGAACTTGGGTCAGTATTGAGTCTACCCGTTTATCATCTGGATTCCTATTATTGGCGTCCAAGTTGGATTCCAACTCCGGAAAACGAATGGGATGAGATTGTCAGCAGGCTTGCCAGTAAACCCTTATGGATTATAGATGGCAATTACAATCGGAGTATGGATATTCGTTTAAATCAAGCAGACACGGTTATTTTCCTCGATTATTCTAGATGGTCTTGTTTATATGGAGTGATTAAACGGCGATTTATGTATCATGGAAAGACACGACCAGATCTGAATGAAGGATGCCCAGAAAAGCTTGATTGGGAATTTATCCATTGGATATGGGAATTTGAAAAGAAACAGGCACCGAGGTTACGTGAGAAGCTTCATAAGATAGATAACAAACAGATTTACCATTTTAGAAATAGGAAACAGTTACAAAAGTGGCTTGCCAACTTATCTTAGAAGGGATGGATGAAAAATGAAATTTTCAACAATTAAGGAAAATGGACAATCTGTAGCTGGACTTATTCATCATGATACTTTTTATTCTTTGGAAGCAATTAAACAAAGCTGCCCGGATCTCGAAGGGCTGCCGACAACCTTGCAGGACTTGATTGAAGAATCTGATTCATGGCTGCCGAAGCTTGAAGAGTGGGAGCAGGCTGCAGAGAAAATAGAGGGGAGATCAATTGATTCATTGATATGGTTAGCTCCGCTGCCAAGACCACGCAAAAATATCTTTTGTGTAGGTAAAAACTATGCAGCACATGCAACAGAGTTTGATGGCGGTGTTCCCCCAGAAAATATGATTGTGTTTACAAAGGCTCCAACAACGGTTAATGCTCATAAACAACCTGTGCCACTTCATAGTGAAGTAACATATGAGCTGGACTATGAAGGAGAGTTGGCTATTGTGATTGGCAAAAAGGGAACCTCCATATCCCGCGAAGAAGCCTATAATCATATTTTCGGATATACGATCTTAAATGACATTACAGCACGTGATCTACAATCGAGGCATCAACAGTATTTCCTGGGAAAAAGCTTGGATGGTACGTGTCCGATAGGTCCTTGGATTGTTTCAAAAGAGGCAATTCCGCATCCAGAAGATCTTGAAATTGAAACAAAAGTTAATGGGGAAACAAGGCAACATGCCAGAACATCTTTATTTTTGTTTCCGATTGATGAAATCATTGCAACTATTTCTAAAGGAATTACATTAGAGCCTGGAGATATCATCGCAACGGGTACACCGGCCGGCGTTGGAAAAGGGTTTAAACCACCGCGTTATTTACATGACGGTGATGTGATTGAAATAACCATTGAATCAATTGGAACATTAAAATCGACAATACGTACAGAGTAAGGACGTAATAGTCGAACAATGTTAGCTATTATGCTACTATTATGTTGAATAATGCTGAAAGTAGGGGATTTTATGGGTGGAACTTATGAACATATTTTTATGTGGGTGTTATCTATTATTGTGTTCTTAGTATCTTTAAAGATGACAGGTAAAAATCTAAAAATAATGATGATGATTAATAGGGTACTATACATATTAATTATTGCAACTGGTATCATGATGTTAATGAATGTTTCCAATATTAATGGCGAATATATTGCCAAGACAATTATTGGTGTTTGGGTAATTGCTGCAATGGAAATGACAAATGTGAAGCGATCAAAAGGAAAAAATCACAAATCATTCTTGATCCAGTTTTGGATTGCATTTGTTTTAGTTATATTGCTTGGCTTTAGATTACCATTTGGTATTCAATTATTCGGATAAGAAAGTGGCTCAGTCGATGAAGACTGAGCTTTTTATTTTGGCTATTTTCGTAGAAAGAGTGGTTGGGAGGGGAGCCTTGCCATTTAGTTAATCCGAAAAGATATGACCTCCCAATCCTGGGAAGAATTTTGTGTAAAATTTTTCAAATTAAAGGTTTTTCAATTACTCTTCTAGAATTCTTAAAAAAATCAGAAGGGAGATGAGGGTCCCTGAAATTTACTGAACGTACGTTAAGAATTTTTAAATATGCAGAAATCGAGGCCAAAAGAACAACAAATATGGTTTATCCAGCCCATTTAGTATCAGGTATATTGCTCGAGAAGACAGGAGTCTGTGCTGAGCTCTCTTTTAAATATCCTAAACTTTTGGATTTAGTAAATGAGCGAGTTAAGAGAATATATCCCAATAGATATGAATTAGGGATTGGTTATGAACCCTTTACAATAAATATTTCCTTGTCGACTGAAGAGGTACTACTAAATGCATGTAACCGAATGAAACATTTTAAACAAGTTTATTTAAATGAGGGTCATTTGGCTGATGCGCTATTTAGAAGCAATGACGATTCAACAAGTGCCATACTGGATGGATTAGATATTTCAGGCATACTTGGAATCGTATCATCTCCAAGAGATATGATTGTTTCTCTAAAGGATTATGAATTCCCAATCATTTCAACAAGTAATATACATTGTAGGAAAGCAAAGCAAAAGGATGCTACATGGTTAAAGTCTTTTGTAGAAAATGAATTTGGAAACAGATGGATCGCAGCGGTTGAAAACGGATTGTCACAAGAGAATATTCCTATTTTCATCACAATTGAAAATAACCAGATTAATGGTTTTGCTTGCTTTGATGTAGGTAGAAACAAGAAAGGATTGTTCGGTCCAATGGGTACTTCTTTATCAAACCGTGTGCAAGGAATAGGATACACTCTCCTTCATCATTGCTTAAGAGAAATGAAAGAAAAGGACTATGAATATGCTATTATTGGGCAGGCTGGCCCGTTGGAATTTTATGAAAAAGCGTGCAACGCTGTTATAATTCCAATGAATGAAGAACTTAACATTTAGCCCCATATGTAAGAAAGTGATTTTGTCATTCATGGGGACATTTCTTTCTAAATTGATGGAGTGAGTCAAACCTATATTTTTTGTAGTAGTGATAATATTAATTCTAACTAAAAACTCTTATAATACTAATACGTATCGCCTAAAAAATTAACGGTTCATTTTGTTATAATAAAGTTTATGAACTAATTTTTTCTCCGGGATAACAATCCGTGGATTTAATAGTGTGAACGAGAAGCAGGTGATCATATGATTTTTGAATGCATTGTTGAAAATGAAAAAGATGCCATTAAAGCAGAACAGCTTGGCTTTACCCGGTTGGAATTGGTGTCAGCCATGTCGGAAGGCGGATTGACTCCAAGTTACGGGACGGTAAAACGTGTCATCGAAGGTGTAAAGCTTCCTGTTCAGGTGATGCTGCGCCCGCACGGCTATTCATTTGAATATGATGAATTCGATTGGATGTCAATGAAGGAAGAACTTCAAGCCTTTTCAGATTTGGGTGTAAAAGGAATTGTATTTGGCTGTCTGAAGAATGGAAAAATCGACCAAGCTCTTTTGGAGAAAGTAATAAAGGAAGTACCGCATTTTGATATTACATTTCATAGGGCGTTCGATGAACTCAAAACTCATGCAGATGGGCTTGAAGTTCTTTGTCAGTATTCCCAGCACGTGAAAAGGATTCTAACTTCCGGCGGTAAAGTAAGCGCTTATGAAGGCAGGGGAAAACTAAAGCAGATGATTGCTTTATCAGATGTATGGTCAGGTCCTGAGATATTGGTTGGCGGTGGCCTTGGTACAGAGAATATTAAGGAATTACATACATTCCTGAATGCAAAGGAGTACCATTTTGGAACCGGGGTCCGAAAAGACAAATCTTTTGCCAACGGGTTCGACTTTAAGAAAATCGAATACTTGTTTAAATTTTTGGGGGATAAGTAATAGATAGAAGGGAACATTCATATTTTTAGATGGGTGTTCTTTTTGTTTTTTAACCAAAGGGACGTCAGACGGAAGTCCCTTTAGTTATACCCTTTTAAAATGGAGTAGAGGATAAACAGTTGTTGCCTCATTCCTTAGTCTTTATTCCTTAATAGCTTTTCGATGACCATCCGTTTGCCTGTATTCAGGGTGAATTCGAAGCGGTTGTGTTCTTTATTCTGCTCGTAAAAATGATGATGAACAGAACAGATATAGTCACCATTATCAAAGATAAAAAAGTTCGTACCCGTTAATTGCGCCGCGGATGAAAAGGATAGTTGATTATATCCATATATACAATCATAGACAGAAAAATTCATGCTGTTTAACGTTGTGATGAATTGAAAGAAGGCATCGTCCTGTAATTCTTCAAGTAAACGTTCTAATGAATATTGTAAATTTTTTTTAATCCGAACCTGATCCTCATCTTTTATAAATATAATTTCTTTACCTGATAATAATTTTCCGTCCTCCACCAAAGTTCCCTTACGCCAGCGATTATTGCGATAGATGGATATTTCGTTATTCATATATTCTTCAAGTGGGTAGGCCTCATCCGTTTCTTCATCGAAAAAGACCCATTGATCATTTATATTTTCAAAAATTCCTTCGGTATATGCTCTTAGCTGCTTACTTAATAGTTGAATTCTAAGTTGGTTTTTCAATGTGTGCGCCTCCAAGTGCAGATAAAAGAGTCATATGTAGAACTCAAATTCCTGCATTTCCGTTTTGTAATCATAAAATTTATGGCACTGCCTTCTATTTCTTAACATAAGCATCCTTTTTTATAACTCCGTTCCTTAAAGTTGGACAATTAACAACTTTGTGCCGAGAGCATATCATGATAGCAGGAATGGGCCATTGCTTGTTTGAAAGGATGATGCATTTTGTGTGGTATTACTGGCTGGGTTGAATTTAATCGATCTATTGATCAAGAGAAAGAGATTCTCATTAAAATGACAAATACACTATCAAAACGTGGACCGGATGACACGAATATTTGGGATAGCCAACATGTCGGTTTAGGACATAAGAGGCTCATTGTGGTCGATCCGCTTTGTGGAAAGCAACCTATGGTCCGTGAAAAAAATGGAAATCGGTTTGTATTATGCTACAATGGTGAACTTTACAATACAGAAGATATTCGAAAAGAACTATTATTAAAAGGATATTCATTCACTGGCCATTCGGACACTGAAGTTCTGTTAACTGCCTATATGGAATGGCAAGAAAAATGCGTGGATTTTTTTAATGGGATATTCGCCTTTGCGATTTGGGATGAAGCCAAACAACAATTATTTGTGGCAAGAGATCGAATAGGGGTAAAACCTTTTTTTTATTCCCTGCAAAACGGTCAATTCCTGTTTGGATCTGAAATAAAAGCAATACTGGCTCACCCAGGAATTAAGCCGATTCTGACAAGAGAAGGACTGGCGGAAATACTTGGACTTGGTCCATCTCGATCACCGGGATCAGGAGTATTTAAAAATATTAAGGAACTCCGTCCAGGCCATACATTAACCTTTAATAAGGATGGAATAGAGATTAATCGTTATTGGAATGTGAAGAGTGAAGCACATCGCGATAATCTGGATGAAACAGCAGAAAAGGTCCGTTTTCTAGTGGGTGATGCTGTGAAGAGACAGTTGGTTTCAGATGTACCATTATGTACGTTCCTATCGGGGGGGCTTGATTCAAGTGCGATAACAGCCATTGCGTCCAAACAATATCAAGAAGAAGGAAAACCTGCTCTCAATACGTACTCGATTGATTATGAAGATAATGCGGCCCATTTTCAAGCGAACGAATTTCAACCAAATGCAGATGGACATTGGATTGAATTAATGAACCAGGAATTTGGAACGAAACATCATTATTGTGTAATCAGTCAGGAAGAATTGATTACTAATCTGAGTGAGGCCATGATGGTAAAGGATTTACCAGGAATGGCTGACATTGATTCTTCCTTGCTCTGGTTTTGCAGAAAAATTAAAAAAGATTATGTCGTAGGTCTTTCTGGAGAATGTGCGGATGAGATATTTGGAGGCTATCCGTGGTTTCATAATCCTGAACAGTTAGCAAACGATACTTTTCCATGGATGCGCTCTATACATGAACGACATCAATTACTTAGGAAAGATTGGCAAGATAAACTCTCCATTGAAGAGTATGTAAAGGATAAATATCAAAAAAGCATACTTGAGACGCCTTTACTATCAGGGGAATCTGATTTAGAAACGAAAAGAAGGCAGTTATTTTATATAAATATGACCTGGTTTATGACCAATTTATTGGATCGGAAAGACAGGATGAGTATGGGAGCCAGTTTGGAAGTACGGGTTCCATTTGCTGACCATCGCTTGGTGGAGTATGCCTGGAATATACCATGGGATATGAAAATGGCAGATAACCGTGAAAAAGGCATTTTACGAAGAGCTTTGAAGGGAATTCTTCCAGAAGAGGTCCTGTATAGAAAGAAAAGTCCATATCCGAAAACACATAATCCCCTTTATACAAAGCTGGTGAAGAAGTGGCTAGAAGAACTGCTGGAGGATACAGATTCTCCCTTATACGAATTCTTTGACAGGGATCAGCTGAAAGCACTTGTAGAATCAGGAGGATCTTCATTTAAGACGCCATGGTATGGTCAATTAATGTCCGGTCCGCAATTACTAGCCTATTTGATACAGGTGCATCTATGGTTTAAACACTATAATATCGTTTTGGAAGATTCTTGAGTAAGACTGTGGGCTGCCGAGCTAATTGGCAGCCTTTTTGATATGTATTTGTTGGATTAATAATGGATAATTCACCTGTGAAATGAGTTTATTTATAGTACGTGGAAAATATCCTAATTGCTTGTTTTTAGTTTCAGGAAAATCAATGAGTTTCTAAGGTAACTCTTTGATTTTGTGTCCGTTTACTTAAAAGAGGAAGTTGCTTAATGTATGTCGAATATAGTAATCAGAATTACGGAATGGGGGGTTATATAGTGGGAGAGAGAGAATTTTGGCGTTTAATTGAAAAGTCCAAAGCATATGATGAACAAACGGAATGGTTAACAGAGGTGCTGGTTCAAAAAGGACTAGAAGAGGTCATTGAGTTTGAATTTTTATTTCAAAAATTAATGAATGCCAGTTATCAATCTCGTTTATGGGGAGCGGCATATGTTCTAATGGGTGGCTGTTCAGACGATACTTTTGATTATTTTCGTGGGTGGTTGATTGGACAGGGAGAAGATATCTTTAACAAGGCCATGCAAAATCCTGAGTTTTTAGCAGAATACATAGATGAAGATAATCTCGATGACGAAGGATACCCGCAAAATGAAGAAATGCTAACGGTTGGATTAGATGCCTATACCCTGATCAAGACAGGTGATACTGAATGGGATGAGAAAATAGATGATGAGCTCTTAGAAGCTCTTGAAGAAAAGGGGTTACAGCCTGTACCTAACATAGAATTTGATTGGGAAGAGGATGATTTGGAAGTTCTATTTCCTATTCTTTGGGAAAGATTTGGCGAAGAACCACTAGGATAAGATAATGTAGCATTATAAAAAATAGCCGGAAACCATTGATGACTGCAGTCAACACGGTTCCCGGCTCGTATTTATTACTTGAAAATTTGGCTAATTACTTCATCTAGTGACATCGTACTATCGACTTCAAAAACGCCAGGTTTTAACTTGTTAGATAAATTCCTGCTTTCAATTGTTTTTGTAAAACTGGAAGCATTGTCAATAATTTTCCCTTTAACCAACGCGTTAGCCACATCAATACTTGTCATACCAGATGCAACATTTATAACCGTCTTGTAGATAACCTTTTGTTCCTCCTGTTGGTCAGGGGATTCCGGTGCGGCTTGTTCCGCTGCATCTTTCAGATCAGCTGTATATTCATCGTCTGTTTTTATGATATATCCTAAAGAAGATAACTTATCTTTCATCTCATCTTCTGTTATTTCTTTAGTAACCGTATTTTTCGGAGATTTTGTAGTTTTAGTAACTGTTCCTTCCTCAGAGGAAGAAAAGTATACAGCCCCGCATACACCTGCTGCTACAATTATTCCGGCAGCAAAACTGCTTAAAACTTTAGGCGTCATTGGTTACTTTCCTCCTTCTTTGGTTTGGACTTTCATATGAAGCAAGCAGTTCTACCACTTCATCCTCTGTCAGTTTAGTAATAGAGGCAATACTTTTAGTGGAATAGCCGCGTTTATATAAATCTAACATTTTTATCATGGCTTGGCGTTCCTCAGAGTGATATCCCATGATTCCAGCTTCCTTAGCTGTAACTTCTTCATGTAGTTCTAGTTTGTTGATTTGTTCCTGTAGCTTATTTGTTTCATCCAGCATAACTGCATAATAGGTATCCAGCTGCTTTGTTTCCTCTTTCGCCTGCTTCTTCATTTTAAGAAATGAAATAAGGAGCAAAATGACTGCTATACTAAATAAAATGATTAGCGCTATTTTCATTGGTTTTAAATCCTCCTAAAAAAAATCTTCTTCCTATTATACATAGAAAATCAAAGAAATTACGACTGAAATCGCCAAAATGAAAAGAATCTGTAATCTATTTCTTATTGAGATGAACTCTATAAGTATATATCCATTGTTGTATTTTTTGGTATGTAAAAAAGTTCCACATAGAGTATTCTATCAAAAAAATATGGTTACGGTAAAAGTAGAGAGATAACGGATGTTTAGAGTAGAAGATTTAGTTGGGTTTTAAAAGTACCTTGTTTTAGAAATGAAACCTATGCAGATTGGAAGGAGGGAGTGGAAGTGATTGGTGAAACAATAGCAGAACTTGTAGAATCTATTATTGGAAGGAGATAAACGGTTAGCCATCTTTAAGATATAGGTTAGAGGAAAGAGAAGCGGAACGACTAGGTTTATTGAGCGTTCAAAGAAAAGTGAGTGGTACGAAGGGATAATGGAAAAGGCCATCTTAGAATAGAGATGGCCTTCCCGGTTATTTAGATAGTAATAGAATCGCATACCCGTTTTCTGAAAGAGTAAGCTGGTTCTTATTATCCCATTGGCTTTTGGAATCCATGTAAAGAGGTGCAGCTTTCTCCCATTCATCAAGTGAGATAGATTTTGAGTCTTTGCCGAGATTAATGCAAACATAGGCTATAGAATCAGCACTTTCTCTTTTATACATGACTACTTCAGGATCATGAGCGACAAAAAGGATGTCGCCATCATTGGCAAGAACTTTATACTCTTTACGTAAGTTGATTAAGGTTTGTACGTGCTTATGCAGCTCAAGGTTTTGATTTTCTTCATCCCAAGGCATACATTTACGGCATCCTGGATCTTGTTCGCCATCAAGTCCAATCTCATCTCCATAATAAATGCACGGCGTGCCGGTAAAGGTTAGTAATATCGTGAAAATTTGTTTAATCTCATCCAGATTGTTTTTACATTCTGTTAAAATCCTTGGTGTGTCATGGCTTCCAATCAAATTGAAGGCAGTCTTATTTACGGTATGAGGATACATATGGTAGACCTTCGTCATTTTTTCAGCGAATTGTGCAGGTGTAATGTCCTTCTTGGCGAACATTTCCAAAATAGCTGTTAAAAATGGATAGTTCATCACGGCATCAAATTGGTCTCCACGTAACCAAGGCATGGAATCATGCCAAATTTCGCCGAGTATGTAGGCATCTTCATTTTCGGATCTAACGGCTTTGCGAAAATCACGCCAGAAATCAAAGTCTACTTCATTGGCCACATCAAGTCTCCAGCCATCAATATTGCATTCACGAATCCAATACTTGGCTACATTTAGCAAATACTCTCTTACTTCTGGGTTTTTTGTATTTAATTTAGGCATCGTTTCTACAAAACCAAAAGCATCATAGTTGAGATTTTTTTCATCCAGTGGAAGGCTGTGTGCATGGAACCATTCCTTATACTTGGAATCTTCCCCTTTTACCAGGACATCCTGAAATGGCTTGAAATGATAGCCGCTATGATTAAAGACAGCATCAAGCATGACTTTTATCCCTCGTTTGTGACTTTCCTCAACAAGTTGTTTTAATGTTTCCTTCGTACCAAATTGTGGGTCTAGCTCCATATAATCAATCGTGTCATATTTATGATTGGAATAAGCATGGAATATTGGTGTGAAATAAATACCTGTTATACCAAGATCCTTTAGATAATCCAAATGATCAATGACACCGGCTAAGTCACCGCCAAAGAAATTGGTTGTTGTTGGTTCTGTGCTTCCCCATGGAAGAGTACCTTCAGGGTCCAATTTGTGATCGCCATTTGCAAAGCGTTCAGGAAATATTTGATACCAAACCGTATCTTTAACCCATTCAGGAGCTCCGAATACTTCTGTATGGTGGAGGTATGGTAGGGCAAATAGAAGACCGACATCAGGAAGTTGCTCATAAAATCCCTTTTCGGAAAAATAAGCGGTTTCGCCATTCGTGTCAGTTAAGTGAAAAGCATAACGAGCTCTGCGGTACGGTAGTTCAATAGTATGTCTCCAATAATCATATAGTTCATCGCTGCCCGTATATTTCATATCCTCAGCCTTATAAACCCATTCACTATCTTTAAATTCATATGGATCTCCATGTATTAATTCCATTTTTTTAATATCATTTTTTTTACTCATAATCATAATCGTGATGGTATTTAATGAAGAACTGTACATAAATTGATCGCGGGCAAAGTGAATAACAGATGCTCTATCCATATAATCTTTCTCCTCTCCATATAGTGAAAATGCAAACGTTTGCGCTATCCTTTGTTTTAACTATATCAGGTCAAAACAAGATATCAATCTCTAAAATTTCAGATTATAACATTGTATTTCTACCCAAAATAGGGACCAAACTAACATAATAAACGGATCCTAAATTTATTATTTTAGAAGGATATGGTGTAAATAAAGAGAAATTCCATTTTCTTTTACGACGTCTATGCTTTTTCACAATATCACTGAAAAAAGGTAGACCTATTCTATTTGTATATAATTTTGAACTTGGCAGCCAATTGACCAGTATACGCTGGCAGGTAGTTTGTATGAACGATTGGCGGGAGATTTGGTGCTGAATTTACCAGGTAGGCAATAGGTTTTGGCTAATTTGTCTACCAATCTCGACTCTTTTTCCTATTCTTCAAAAATACTTTGTTTCTGGATTGACGTCTGGCTGTACAAAGGGATAAGGTTATTTATGGGAGAAATAAGGGGGACAGCTTATGTTGAAAAAGGTAATGGTTATTTTGCTAATGCCATTAATCCTGCTTTCCGCAATTCCTGTATCTGCGGATGAAAAAGCAGAAAGAGAGTGGCGGGATGAGTCCATCTACTTTATCATGGTGGACAGGTTTTATAATGGGGATACGAAAAATGATTTTAGTGTAGACACAGATAATTTAAATACATACCAGGGCGGAGATTTTGCCGGTATTCTACAAAAATTGGATTATTTACAGGAAATGGGTTTTACCACAATCGCATTGAATCCAATTGTTGAGAACACAGAATCGGGCTACCATGGGAATTGGGCTCTGGATTATAAGAAGATTAATGAGAATTATGGAACATTAAAGGAATTTAAACAGCTGGTAACAGAAATCCATAAACGTGATATGAAAATTATCATAGATTTTAATGCCAATCATGTCGGACCGGATCATCCTTGGCTTAGGGATCCAGTAAAGAAAGAATGGTTCCACGATAAGAATAAACTGGCGTCAGGTAGCCAACAGGAAGACATGCAGACTGGTTGGATAGATGGATTGCCTGATTTGGCACAGGAAAATCCTGAGGTTGCTGACTACTTGATAGATTCTGCCAAGTGGTGGGTATCAGAAACCAATATTGATGGTTATCGATTAAATGATATTCAGTACGTGTCTGTTGAATTTTGGAAAACCTTCAGTAAGGAAATGAAATCAGTAAAGAATGATTTCTTCCTGCATGGTAATGGAACGATTGAAAATGAATCTGATTTGGTTGCTATTGCGGAATCAGGTATTTCCGGATTAATAGATGATCAACAAATGAACGCATTGAGAAATGTATTTGCTAAACCGGATCAGCAGATGGATTCATTATTCTCTATCTGGAATGAACGAATGAAATCGTTGAGTCAGTCTCATCAGTTGGGTATCATGGTTGATAATGAAATGATACCGAGATTCACAAAATCACTTGAAGATAATAATCAATTTCCGGGCACAAGATGGGAATTGCTAATGACCTATATGTACACAACACCTGGCATTCCAATGGTGTATTACGGCTCTGAAATAGCCTTGAATGGCAACGAGGTACCCGATAATCGCCGGATGATGGATTTTAGAACAGATAAGGACCTAATTGAGTATATCGGTAAGATATCTGACTTGCGTAAACAATATCCGGCACTGAGAAAAGGTACACTTGAGCTTCTGGATGAGCAAGATGGAATGGCCGTCTATAAAAGAGAATATAAAGACCAAATGATGATTGTGGCGATTAATAATAGCTCGAAAACGAAAACGATTCAGCTTAATCCAACTGCGCTTGCATCCAATGAAGAGTTACGTGGCAGGCTTAACGGAGATATGGTAAGAAAAAGCAATGATACTTACTCGATCACGTTAGATCGTGAAACATCAGAAGTCTATTTGGCAGCAGAAAAAAGCGGCGTGAATTTTATTTACTTGGCTGTTATTGTTTTCGTTATTATCGCATTTCTTGGATTTCTTTATCTGGCTTGGAAAAAAGGCAGACAACAACAATAATTAAATTGTAATGGAGGGATTTATATCTCTCCATTATTTAAATAAAATTATAGATGAGCAGAAGTGGGGATGAAAGCGTTTGAATAAGAAATGGTGGAAGGAAGCAATTTGTTATCAAATTTATCCAAAGAGTTTTAAAGATTCCAATAAAGATGGAATTGGCGATTTGCGGGGGGTCATCAGTAAACTGGATTATTTAACCGAGTTGGGCATAGATGTTATTTGGATTTGCCCTATTTATCAATCACCCAACGCGGATAATGGATATGATATCAGTGATTATCAAGCAATCATGGATGAGTTTGGTACCATGGACGATTTTGATGAATTACTTGAGGAAGTACATAAAAGAGGGATGAAGCTCATTATGGATCTCGTTATTAATCATACAAGTGATGAGCATCCTTGGTTTTTAGAATCTAAGACATCAGTGGATTCGCCGAAAAGAGATTGGTATATTTGGAGTGAAGGAAAACCGGGTATACCACCGAATAATTGGGAGAGCATTTTCTCCGGCAGTGCATGGGAATATGATGTGGAAAGTGGACAATACTATTTACATGTATTTGCAACGAAGCAGCCGGATTTAAATTGGGAAAACAAGGATATGAGGGAAGCTTTATATAATATGGTTAACTGGTGGCTGGATAAAGGGATTGATGGATTCCGTGTTGATGCCATTAGCCATATTAAAAAGAAAGCTGGTTTACCAGATGCACCAGTGTTAGAAGATAACGGAATAAAAGGGTTTAAGATGTACACGAATCAGGAAGGGATTCATGAATTCCTTCAAGAGCTAAAAGTAAATACATTCTCAAAATATGACATTATGACTGTTGGAGAAGCCAGTGGGGTAAGCGCAGAGGATGCAGACCCCTGGGTAGGAGAAAAAAATGGTGCTTTTAATATGGTGTTTCAATTTGAGCACCTGAAATTATGGGAAAAGGAAGCTAAAGTTGACCTCGATCTTGTAGAATTAAAAAGAATCCTATCAAAATGGCAAACCGGATTACATGGTAGGGGATGGAATGCGTTATTCCTTGAAAATCATGATAAGCCACGTATGGTATCAACGCTCGGAAATGATCAGAAGTATTGGAAAGAAAGTGCTAAAATGCTTGGAGCCATGTATTTCTTCATGCAGGGGACCCCTTTTATTTATCAGGGACAGGAAATTGGCATGACAAATGTAACGTTTTCTTCCATTGATGATTACGATGATATAGGGATGAAGAATTTTTTTCATTTGGAAACAGCAAAAGGGAGAGACCCTCTTGATATCATGAAAGTGATTTGGAAAAATGGACGTGATAATTCTAGAACACCAATGCAATGGGATGATTCGGTAAACAGTGGATTTACATGTGGAACTCCTTGGATGAAAGTGAATCCAAATTATAAGAAGATTAACGTTAAGCATCAGCGCCAGGATTCAAGTTCAATTCTCTCCTTTTATCAAAAAATGATTCGTTTGCGAAAAGAGTATGAGTGCTTTGTGTATGGGGAGTATAAGCTTTATTTGGAAGAAGATCCTAATGTATTCATGTACTCGAGATATACGGATGATCAACTAGCATTGGTTATCAATAATTTCAGTGAGGCTCATCAGGTTATTAAACTTCCAGTATTCGATGGGTTGACAGCGGAGCTTATCCTTAGTAATTATAATAATCATAATGATGATGCGGACGGACAGGGACAAATTCGTTTATCATCTTATGAATCAAGAGTCTATCTCTTCAAATAGACGCTCGAGTAGGAAATGAGGAACAATTGTATGGCGATAACGATAAAAGATGTAGCGAAATTGGCAAATGTGGCACCATCGACCGTTTCAAGAGTCATTGCCAACAATCCACGAATAAGTGAGAAGACAAAAAGAAGAGTCAGAGAAGCAATGGAGGAACTCGGATATCACCCAAATTTTATTGCAAGAAGTTTGGCAAACAAATCGAGTGAGGTATTAGGCATCGTTATGCCAAAATCCGGTGATGGGTCATTTCTTAATCCGTTTTTCTCCACAGTTATGAAAGGGTTGAGTCAGGCAGCCCATGAAGATTTGTATGGTTTGCAAATTACAACGGGTATATCAGATGATGGGATATTTGACGAAGTTGAGAAAATGATACATGGCGGCAGGGTGGACGGAGTAATTTTACTTTATTCCAAAATTGACGATAAAGTATTGAACTATCTTTATAAAATGGATTACCCTTTTGTTGTAATCGGAAAGCCTCCTATACATGATAGCAGTATAACGTATGTAGATAATGATAATTTTCAGGCTGGTAAAGATGTGGCCGAGTATTTACTGACGAACGGCCATAAGGATATTGCCTTTATAGGGGGAAGTGCTCATCTTGTCGTCACGATTGAACGGATGAGAGGGTATGAGGAAGCGTTGAAGGAAGCTGGCATATCTATTTTAAAGGAATACGCAATTCATGAAGATTTCATGCTCGAAGGCGGGAAAGAAGCAGTCAAGCAATTAATGAATCTCGAAAATCCGCCTTCAGCCTTGATTGTGGCAGATGATTTTATGGCACTTGGTGTCCTAAATATGCTGGATGAGATGGATATTCGGGTTCCGGAGGATATCTCAGTTGTAAGCTTTAATAATATATTGACCTCACAATTGTCCAAGCCTCCACTCTCATCTGTTGATATCGATATTGAAACATTGGGTTATCAGGCCGTAAAATTGTTGATATCGAAAATTAAGAACCCCATGGGACCAAGCATGCGCATGATTATTCCTCATCAATTAATTGTCCGATCTTCAGTAGCTAAAAAGGAACGATCTTTATAACTTGATTATAAGAAAACGGTGAAGAAACGAAATCTGGTTTCTTCACCGTTTGTTATATCTTGGTGTTTATCCGTTAACGACACTACCGCCATTCACATGTAAAGTTTGTCCGGATACATAGGAGGAGTCATCACTAGCCAGATAAACATAGGTTGGTGCCAATTCATCTGGTTGTCCTATACGTCCCAGTGGAGTATTTTGTCCCCAGCTTTCCTCAATTTGTTCTGCAGAGAAGGAAGCAGGAATTAGAGGGGTCCAGATAGGACCCGGTGCGACAGCATTTACATAAATGCCTTTAGGAGCGACACTATTAGAAAGAGCACGTGTAAAGGAAACAATCGCACCTTTTGTTGATGAGTAATCAATTAACAATGGATTACCCTGGTAGGCTGTAACACTGGCAGAGTTAATAATTTTACCGCCTTTTGGAAGGTGTTTCATTGCCGCTTTTGCCATGTAAAAATAACCAAATATATTTGTTCGGAATGTACGTTCTAATTGTTCTGCTGTAATGTCAGTAAACTCCTTCTGAACATGCTGTTCCCCGGCATTATTAACAAGAATATCGAGTCTGCCGAAAGTTTCCACTGTCTTTTCCACAGCGTTTATACAAACTTCCTCAGAACCGACATCGCCTGTAATTAGCAAACATTTGCGACCTTCAGCTTCCACAAGCTCTTTTGTTTTTTCAGCATCTTCCTGTTCTCTGTCGATATAAAGAATAGCGACATCGGCACCTTCTTTGGCATAGTAAACTGCAACAGATCGGCCGATTCCACTGTCACCGCCAGTGATAATGGCCACTTTATTTTTTAATTTCCCACTGCCTTTATAGGAAGATGAAACGGTAATTGGTTCAGGATCCATTTCATGCTGTAATCCTGGTTGTACCTCTTGTTCCTGTCCTGGTGCATTATTAAATCTTTCACTCATAACTAAAAACCTCCTATATTTTTCATCTATGAGTATACTTTTCCACAGTTTGGTGAAACAAAACATTTTTCCTAAAGCGAGTGAGGAAAGAGATTGTCTATTTAACAACTTGAGAGAATCATATGGATTTATGGGGAAGAGAGGCAAAGTAGGTTGCATCCAGCCTTTGAAAATAGAAAAGGGTAACCATTCTAAGTGAACGTTACCCTTCTCTTTGGAAATTATCTTAAATAGCGAATGGATTTATCCATTCACAACAGAGCCGCCATTTACATGAAGTACTTGTCCACTGACATAGCTGGAATCATCACTAGCCAAATAAACATAAGTTGGTGCTAGTTCGGATGGTTGTCCAGCGCGACCTAGTGGAACGTTTTTGCCAAATTCAGCTACTTTATCAGCCTCGAATGTAGCCGGGATTAATGGTGTCCAAATAGGTCCAGGCGCCACGGCATTGACACGGATTCCTTTGCTGGCAATATTATTGGAAAGAGCACGTGTAAAGGAAACAATCGCCCCTTTTGTTGATGAATAATCAATCAATTGTGGGTTACCTTGATAGGCTGTAACCGATGTAGTATTGATGATAGCACTTCCTTTAGTCAAATGAGGAAGAACAGCTTTCGTTAAATAAAATTGTGAGAAGATATTTGTTCTAAATGTTTTTTCCAATTGTTCATCACTAATATCAAGGAGGCTTTCTTGAGGATGCTGTTCAGCTGCGTTATTAACCAATATATCAATTTTGCCGAATTCGTTTTTCACTTTCTCAACGATTTCACGACAAAACGCACTGTCACCTACATCTCCTGCTAAAAGCATGCATTGTACACCTTCGTTTTCAATTAAATCTTTCGTTTTATTTGCGTCTTCATGTTCATTCAAATACACAATGGCAATATTGGCGCCTTCTTTAGCATAATAATGGGCAACAGAACGGCCAATTCCACTGTCTCCGCCTGTAATAAGGGCTACTTTCCCTTCTAGTTTACCACTGCCTTTATAATTTTCATCCACTTCTTTGGGCTGTGGGTTCATTTCGTTTGTGACACCCGGTTGAGTACTTTGTTCTTGTTCGGGAAAACCATCTTTACCGATTTTTATATCTTCATTCATTTCACAACATCCTTTCCAATTAATGTTTCCCTATTGTTATTCCTCATTTATGGAAAAAGAAACATGGGAAAGGGAAATAAACGAAAGATAAATAAATGAGAAAACTCACCCTAGGATATATATGCGATCCAGTGGCAGTTGAGCCAACTGCCATTTGCAATATGTTTGAAAAAGCTAAGAAACCCCTTCCATATTTGGAAGGGGTTTATGGATTGAAACATCCTATGTAACTACTAGCGGAAGTTGATAAATTGAACTTCGATCGAAAGATCAGCTGCCCGAATTGCTGCAATAACTTGCTGAAGATCATCTTTGTTTTTTCCCGTTACGCGGATTTGGTCATCCTGTATTTGGGATTTCACTTTATTGCCTGTATTTTTGATAATAACATTAATTTTCTTGGCATTTTCTTTGTCTATGCCTTGAACCAATTTAGCTCGTTGTCGAACGGTTCCGCCTGAAGCACCCTCTAATTTTCCATAATCAAGGTTTTTAATAGGAACACCACGTTTTACCAGTTTGCTAATCAAAACATCCTTCAATTGCTCCATTTTATAATCATCGTCAGAAACAAGAACTAGTTCTTCATTTTCCAGACGAATATCACTTTTGCTTCCTTTAAAATCATAGCGTGTTTTAATTTCTTTCACAGCCATCGTAACAGCGTTAGATACCTCAGATAGGTCAATTTTTGAAACTACGTCAAATGAGCTCTCTTTAGCCATATTATCCCTCCATTTTTATACTAATTATAAAAAAACCTCTATATAAGTTCAAATACAAGTAAAAAAAAAGAGGATTTTAATTGAAATCCTCTTTATACACAGTTAAGATGTGAGATGGAGATTTACTTATAAGTGATCAGTTTTTTTTGAAAAAGATTTTTTTCCGGCTTTTCGGTTTTTCTCTTCCTGAATATTTTTTAATTCATGCTTTGCTTGGTTATCTCTGGCTTTTTTATTGTTATCTGAAGTATGATATGCCATGTGTGCTATCCCCTTTGCAGTTTATTTACTGAGACTACGTCTAGTATGTTGCAAGTAGGGGAAAATATGTATACATCAGAATACAGACTCAGGATAATTTATTTAGGAAGAATATAGCAATGGTACCTGGGCCGGCATGAGCGCCAACAGTTGCACCGACAGATGAAATATAAACAGATTTTGGTTGGAAATTCTCCTCAATCAATTGCTTAAATTCCATCGCTTTTTCGATATCGTCGCCATGGCTGATTCCAATTATTTGTTTATCCAATTGGTCGCCGCGTTCTTTCATTGTTTCAATTACGGCTTGCAATAGTTTTTTGCGGCCGCGAAATTTGTCTAGTGGAACCAGTTTACCATCTTCAACATTCAACAGTGGTTTGATATTCAATAATCCGCCGATAAAGGCTGAAGTTTTAGAAATTCGGCCGCCTCGAGCCAGGTATTCCACATTGTCTACGGTAAATAAATGTTCCATATGGGAAGCAGTGAACTGTGCTGTTTTTTTCAGTTCTTCCATGCTGGCTCCCTTGGCAGCTTTGCGTACGGCTTCCATGACGACTAAGCCATAGCCTAAAGAGGCACATTTACTATCTATTATTTCCAATTGAAGATCTGGGTACTCAGCTTTAACTTCGTCTCTCATCATAACCGCTGTTTGGTAGGTACCGCTTAATTCGGAAGAAAATGCGATATAAAGCCCGGATTGTTTATTTTTTGCCAGCTGTTCAAATTTTTCATAAAAATCTTGTGGAGACACCTGTGATGTTTTAGGTGCTTTTCCTTTACGCATGGCATCGTAGACTACTTTTGGTTTGATGGTGATTTGATCATCATAGTCCTTGTCATCAAGATGTACTTTTAATGGAAAAAGAATGATATTGTTATCCTGGAAGTATTCTAATGGCAAATCACTTGCACTATCAGCCAAAATTTGTACACTCATATAGACACCTACTTTTTTAAAATTTTCTTAGTTTAATTATAAGTCTACAATCTTTTTTAGAAAACAAAAATTGTTCACAACCTATCTTATAATGGAGAATTTATTTGTAGTTGTCAACTTAAGGAGGAGCTAGATTTGGTTTGGAATGAAACAAAAAAAATACTTGCTGTTGTGATTGGAGCTTTATTAAATGCAATCGCAATGAATTATTTCTTAATTCCTGCGAACATTTTTGCGAGTGGGTTTACGGGCACAGCTCAAATTATTTCTGCAGCATTGGACATGTTTACGAATATTAATTTATCAACGGGGGTATTATTACTTGCTCTTAATATTCCGATTGCTATCCTTGCTTGGTTTAAAGTTGGGCGGTCATTCACGGTGTACAGCTTTTTAGCTGTTTTACTAATGTCCTTATTCTTAGAAATTTTACCTGTGCAGTCGTATTCGGATGATATTATCCTTAATGCTGTGTTCGGTGGTGTAATTGGAGCCGCAGGTGTTGGAATCACTTTACGATTTGGTGCTTCCACGGGTGGTATGGATATTGTGGCAATGATTCTTTCAAGGATTAATGATAAGCCAATTGGGATTTACTTTTTAATGCTGAATGGAGCTATTGTGGCCATTGCTGGACTTATGTACTCAGAAGAACAAGCACTTTATACATTAATTTCTTTATATGTATCTACAAGAGTCATTGATGCGATTCATACAACACATATTAAAGTTACGGCTATGATTGTAACGAGACATGCTGATGAATTGAAACAGGCTATTCATTCCAAGCTGGTACGCGGAATAACGATGATCCCTGCTGTCGGAGCCTTTACTGGTGAAGATAAAAACATGCTGATGATTGTAATCAGCCGTTATGAACTTTATGATTTGCAGAGTATTATTCAAGAAGTCGACCCGCATGCCTTTACGAATATCGTTCAATCTACCGGTGTTATCGGTTCTTTCCGTAAAGATTAAAAAAAGGGCACAAGACCTTAGTCTTGTGCTCTTTTTCATTAGTTTGAATGCTTTTCAAGGGAATCAAGTATATCCTGCATGGTATGCAATTGAGCCTGCTCAGCCAGAGTAGAGTTAGCGAATGCAGAAGAAAGCTCATTCCGTGCTTTGGTGATTAATTCTTGCTGATTGGAGCCATTTGTCTGCGCCAATTCTACCGCTTTCTGAGCACGGCTAAATAATTCATTACGCATTTATAAACCTCCACAGGTAGAATTCTGTGCTGCTTCCGCCTCAGCCATAGTTGTGCGATATGGGAATCGCTCACTATGTTTGGATACAGCAGTCTTACCGTCTTGGACAAAGCGCTTTGATTTATTCCTTTTTCCCATGGAATAACCCCCCGCATTCAAGTTGTGACTCTAGAAATGAGAGTCATTTTTATCTTAACCATCAAGAGATTATGTTAGTCATGCAGACTTAATATTGAATTTTTCTTCAAGGAAGACGGCAATTCCATCTTCTTCATTCGTTAATGTAATATGGTTAGCGACCGTTTTCAGCTGTTCGATACCATTGCCCATGGCCACGCCGGTGCCAACATAATCAAGCATTTCTAAATCATTATCTTCATCACCAAATGCGATGATATTCTTTCTGGAGATCCCTAAATCTTTCGCAACCAAATCAACGCCAACGGCTTTACTCATCCCACTTTTTACGATTTCGATAACATGCCATGGATCTGCCCAGCGTCTGTGATCAATGACTTCAGCATGGACATCGGAAAGGTGCTTTCTGATATTGGTAACATCATCCTCGTCAGAATGGATAAGCATGGACGTAGGAGAGGTCTGTAAAAATTGACGAAGATCTCCGGTAGTCACATTAGGGCTTCCAAGTTGGAAAATATCAATTAATTTTTCATCATGATAATGGAAATACACATCATCCTTTACCTCAGCGATAATATTGTGATAACGATAATTATTCAAAGCTTCCACAATTTCTTTGGCCACTTTAATATCAAGCGGTGAATGATGCATGCCCCAGCCTGAATGGAGGGGATGATGGATAAACGCGCCATTAAAATTCACAATTGGTGTTTTAAATTGCATTTCACGATAGTATGGTTCGCTGGAACGGTATGGTCTGCCTGTCGCTATCATAACTTCATGGCCATTATTTTGTAATGTTTGTAATACGTTTTTAGTACGTGGAGAGATGGTTTTATCATCTTTCAACAAAGTTCCATCCAAATCAAGTACAATTAAATGTTTATCTGTCATAGGGCTCTCCTTCTAAATAAAATTTATTTTAGAATTATAAGTTTAATTAATTCCATTTAGATTCCTCATTTATATATCATAACAAGTATAAGGAGTTATTGGTATTGTTTGGTTTATAAAATATATATATAGAATGGGGATAACAATGATACAAATAGAAAAAGTATATGTAGAACATATTCCAATGCTTATTGTCGGAAAGCAGGATATGAATAATGTACCTCTTCCCGGGTTTATCTTTCTTCACGGATTCACCAGTGCGAAAGAACATAATTTACACTATGCTTACCTCTTGGCGGAAAAGGGATTCAGAGTGTTTTTGCCTGAGGCCTATTTACACGGTGAACGAGAGGATGGGGGTACAGAGAATTTATCAAGTTCATTTTGGAAAATTGTCATAACCTCTATAAAAGAGCTGCATATGATAAAAAAATCTATCACTGAACATGGTTTGGCCATCCATGATTGTATAGGTCTTGGCGGAACGTCAATGGGGGCGATTTCCACGCTTGGTGCATTAACTCAATATGATTGGATTCGTGTTGGAGTAAGCATGATGGGGAATCCAGCCTATAGAGAGTTTGCGGAATATCAAGTAAATGAATTTGAAAAACAAGGGATTGATTTAGGAATTACGGAAGAAGAGAAATTAAAAATATTCGGTACTCTTGAAGAACTTGATTTATCCCTGCAACCTGAGAAATTAAAGAATCGCCCACTTTTCTTCTGGCATGGGGAAAAAGATCAGGTTGTACCAATTGCAGGGGGTCGTGCATTTATTGATCAACACCACGAAAAAGTAGAATCTGGCATGATTACTTACATATCTGAAAAAAACGCCGGACATGCC
The DNA here is from genome assembly GCF_059694525.1 of Pradoshia sp. TA40_28. Classification (NCBI taxonomy): domain Bacteria; kingdom Bacillati; phylum Bacillota; class Bacilli; order Caryophanales; family Bacillaceae; genus Pradoshia; species Pradoshia sp. TA40_28. The sequence goes on along the minus strand of NZ_JCATZO010000007.1, from coordinate 59,202 downwards.
GTTACAAGAAAAGGATTGCTACAGGCTGTTAACTGGATAGAGGAAAAGCTTGTATAAGGATTAAGAATGGTCAGATTGTTCAAAGTTTGGTAGGATTGAAGAAAGAATATGATGGAAGGAGATTTACTATGGATCAAGATATGAAAGATAGCATTATGAGCGCGTTGGAAGAAGTTTTGGACCCTGAATTGGGTATTGATATAGTGAACCTGGGGTTAGTCTATGATGTGAACATGACTGAAGAAGGTGATGTGACAGTGAAAATGACTTTAACAGCGATGGGTTGTCCATTAGCTGGAACGATTGTCGATCAGGTCCGTTATGCACTGAAAGAACTTCCAGAAGTCAAAAATGTAGAAGTTGACATCGTTTGGACACCAGCATGGACAAAAGATCGTATGTCCCGCTATGCAAAGATTGCTTTGGGCGTTCAATAAGATGAAATTTTTCGAAAGAGAGAGTTATTTATGAGCTCTTCTTTTTACGGAAGGGTACTTAGCTTGAATCGACATCCAGCAACAAACATAAAGTTGGATTGAAAGTAGCTTTTCTTTCTGTTAAAGTATAAATAATCAAATTATTTGCAGGGGGACTCATTTCTGAGTTGAGAAGGTAAAACCTGACCCTTTGAACCTGTCAGTTAACACTGGCGTAGGGAGCAATTAGTACATAGGCCTATTCGATATGTGCGAAAAGCTCTTCAAGGTATTTAGAAGAGCTTTTTTTGTTTCCAATTAAATAGTTTTGATTGCGGGGGGACTCATTTCTGAGTTGAGAAGGTAAAACCTGACCCTTTGAACCTGTACAGTTAATACTGACGTAGGGAGCAATATCATCAGTTGATATGAGACCCTTTTTTAGTATGTGAAATACTCACACTATTAAAGGGTCTTTTTCCATACGTCCACCAGAAAAATGGAGGGCTGAAAATGAATTTTTGCAAAGAAGTACAAAGAGAGAAGAGTATTTGTTGGCAAAGGAGATTCGAATATCCATTCATGCTAAATTTCGCCGAAAGGACATTGCCGTTTGTGAATTTGAGCCGCTATGTGCAGCATGCCGATGAACAAAAGCAATATAAGTTAAAAGAACCTTTCCAAAAAAGCCATTTGTACGAGCGATTTTTTGTAAAAAGGCACTGCCTAAACAAAATTGGAATTCGGAGGGGTTAACTAATGTTTAAACAAATTCGAAAAAGGAAGCCGCTTATTCATTGTATGACTAATTATGTGGCAGCACCTATACAGGCAAACGGTCTTTTGGCAATTGGTGCAGCTCCTATTATGGCTGATGAAGAAAATGAAATGGAGGAAATTGTCAGGAGGGCAGATGCTTTACTCCTCAATATTGGAACACTTAATAAACGGACAAAAGAAGCTATGCTGACAGCGGGGAAGGCAGCAAATATCCATGGCATTCCAGTCGTACTTGATCCGGTAGGTGTGGGAGCGAGTACATTTCGTAAAGAAAGTGTTCAGGAGTTCTTGGAAGAAATTGATTTTACTTTAATTCGTTGCAATGCAGGGGAGCTTGCCACCATTGCTTGTGTGGACTGGACACAAAAGGGAGTAGATGGTGGATCAGGTGAGATGGATATAGAAAAGGAATCAAAGAAAATCGCCAATCTATATAACTGCTTTGTGATTGTATCTGGAGAGAAAGATGTTTTAACGGATGGGTCAATATGCGCCATGGTAGAAGGAGGCCATATCAACATGACACAGATTACCGGTACAGGTTGCTTGTTAAGTGCAATTTCTGCTGCTGCCTTGACAATCAAAGAGGTAAATCTGGTTCATTTGCAGGAACTGTTACATGAATATAAACTTGTCGGCAGTTTGGCCAGTAAACAATCTCACTATATAGGTGACTTCCAAACAGTCATTTTAAATGAATTGAATCGGTTATCCAGGGGGGAGGACTTGATATGAAAGTAGTTATGACGATTGCTGGTTCTGACAGTGGCGGTGGAGCAGGAATCCAGGCTGATTTAAAAACTTTTCAGGAGTTGAAAGTATTTGGGACATCAGCCATTACGTCCTTAACAGCGCAGAATACAAACGGAGTACATGAAATCTATCCTGTTGATCCCTTGTTTGTTCGGAAGCAAATTGAAGTACTTGTTGAAGATTTTAATGTAGCAGCCATTAAAACAGGCATGTTATATTCTGAGGAAATTATTGAGGAAGTATATCAAGTACTAAAGGATCTCGACATCCCACTTATTATTGACCCCGTTATGGTGGCAAAAGGCGGAGCGAGTCTATTGCATGAAAAAGCGGTACACAGCCTGCGCACAAAGTTATTTACTATCTCTAGCATGATTACACCCAATATACCGGAAGCGGAAGTACTGAGTGGAATAGACATCGTAACTGCAGAAGATAGGAAAAAGGCAGCAAGAATCATTTTGAGCTATGGAGCAGAATGCGTGGTCATAAAAGGCGGCCATATAGATCATCAACATATTGCTGAGGATACGGTCTACTTGGCGGGTGGAGAGACATTCAGTTTGCAAACGGAAAGAATACACACAAAAAATACACATGGAACAGGTTGTACCTTTTCTGCTGCGATTACAGCTTTTCTTGCAAAGGGATATTCGACCCGTGAAGCAATTTTAGAGGCGAAAAAATTCATCCAAATGGGAATCAAATATGATTTACGATTGGGACATGGGCATGGACCGACGAATCATTTTGCCTATAATCAGTATGATAAATGTGGGGTGATTCTAAATTGAATCGTAATCTCCTACGTATTTATTTTGTAATGGGATCACAAAATGTCTTAAACAATCCATTAGATGTGCTTGAAGAAGCGTTAATAGGGGGAATCACTGCTTTTCAATTTCGGGAAAAGGGTGAGGGAGCACTCTCCGGGGCTAAATATCTGGAATTGGCAATAAACTGTCAGAGCCTTTGTAGACAATATGGTGTACCGTTTATCGTAAATGATGATCTCGAATTAGCAATCCATCTTAATGCGGATGGTATTCATATCGGACAGGATGATCTACCGGTACAAAAAGTTAGGGAAATGATGGGGAACAAATGGGTTGGCGTATCTGTACATACTATGGCTGAAGTGAAAGAAGCCATTAAATATGGAGCGGATTATGTAGGAATTGGACCTATCTTTCCTACAAATTCAAAAAGTGATGCCAAGAAACCAAGCGGGACCAGATTTTTAAGGGAAGTGGCAGATCTTTATCCAGAACTGCCGATTGTAGGGATAGGCGGCATAACACCGGACAATACACGCGAAGTGTTAGAAGCAGGTGCAGATGGAATTGCCGTTGTTTCTGCCGTTTCTTTAAGTGAACATCCAACTAAAGCAGTTGACCTGTTTAAGCTTGAGATGACAAAAAGTGAAAAAGTGTGAAACGGATGCAACGCCTAGGGGAATGATAAACAAGGAAAGAGAAGTTCTCTTTGTCATTACTCATACAGGAGGGACATTATGCATCGTTATGACGTAGCACAATTAAATGAAGATCAGATCAAGAAATTAAATGAGTATCAGGACGAACTAAGTGAGCAATTAGGTAAGGATATTATCTTAATTGCTTATAATGATGAGGTAACCAAATAATTTCATATGAAAAGGCGATTGCTGTTATAAACAGCTGTATCGTCTTTTTTTCATTTGAGCGAAGTTGGATTGTTAATATTTAGTAAAATATTAGGAGTTGGGTTAAGGTTAGATAGACATTTTGTTTATCTTTAGATGATCCAAACATACGAGCATTAGATATATAGATTAATTAATGGAGATGGAAAAAGTGATGATTGAAAAGATTAGCAGGTGCACAGAACTTACTGAAAAGCACTGGGAGCTGTTATTGAAAGCAGATCCTTCCAAGCAGCAAGTACAAAAGTATTGTAAAACAGGCTATATTTTTGAATTTCTTCTGGATGAGATTGTAGCAGGAATTATTTGTATCATACCGAAAACACCAGACAGGGTTGAAATTATGAATCTATCCATACATGAACAATGGCAGGGCAGAGGATACGCGAAGACCCTGATTGAATATGCCTGTTCCTTTTCAGTCTCTAAAGGATATCGCATTGCAGAAATTGGCACTGGGAACTCAAGTCTCAATCAACTTGCCTTGTATCAAAAAGCTGGCTTTAGAATAATGGGGATCGACCATGATTATTTTACGAGGAATTACCCTCAGTCCATATATGAAAACGGAATATTATGCAGGGATATGATTCGCTTGGAAAGAAAACTATAGTCTTACTGGAGATTGCAGAATTAGGTCATTTTGTAAATGAATACTAGTAGAGATAATTGTTTTTAAGTGATGAGAATGTTAGGATGACTATGAGTATGATTGTTAAATATTAGTAGACTAATATTCGGATGGGAGAGATATATATGCTTCAAAATATTGGAATACCAGGGCTTATTCTGATTTTAGTGCTTGCATTAATGATTTTTGGTCCATCAAAGCTTCCGGAAATAGGGAGAGCATTCGGAAAAACATTAAAAGAGTTTAAAAATGCAACAAAAGGTATGATTGAAGATGATGATAAAAAGAATGAAAAGATAGAAATGGACAAAACAAAAACTCTTTAATTCTATAAGGAGTTCTGATTGTAGATAAAAGGAATTCAGAAGGCTTTTATAGAGTCCATATACTGAATTCCTTCTTTATTTTTTAGATATTAAATGAGGGTTTCTTACGTATACATAAAGCCCTTATCAATGGTTTTCTTTAGTAATGATTAAAGGAGAGAGAATTTCAATCTGATACCGAGGAAGTCCATATACAAGCATTGTCCTATTTTCTGCAGAATGGGTGAGACTCCTGCGGGAAGAACAAGCTAATCAAGACCCCGAAGCGCAGAGCGCGAGGAGGCTTGATGCTTGCCCGCGGAAAGCGAGCCCATTCTGCAGAAAATAGTGTTAACCAGAACAGGAAGATTAGTTGTGGTTTTTTAACGAAAGGTTTAACAAGTTCCTAAGTTATTCTTTAATAATTAATCCTAATAAGGAGGCAATTGAATAGCTTGGTGTGTTGATACTTTACATCCGTTTAAATCATTTAGGGAAATCATAAGTGAGTCAAAATTAGACGAACTGATATCGATCCCTTTTAATGAGGTTTGTTCAAAGTTTGCTCCATTCAGGTTACATAAATTGAATTCTATTTTTTTAAGTTTACAGTCATAAAAATCCGCATTTTCTAATGAAACCTCATTGAATATTACTTTTTCAAGTTTTGAATATCCGAATGTAGATAAGTTTAATATCGAATTCTCGAATTTTACATTACGAATAGAGGACTCCGGAAAATTACATCCCAGTAATTTGCAGTTAATAAATTCTACTCTATGTATGGAAGCATTACTTAAGTTTACATTGGATAAATCACAATTTTCGAAACGAACATCTACCAATTCAATATGACTAAAATCTGTATTAGAAAACCGACAATTAGCCATTACTAAATTATATAGGCGTGCTCGATCCACAACTTCATTTGTAAAATCAGAGTTGGAGATTAAACACATTTCTAATATGGGATCTTCCTCATGAAAAATATCAGAAAAGTTCCTTTCGGTTAACGCTAACGATATTTTTGGTGTATCAATTTTCATAACCTTCCCACTTTCTAACCTTCATTTCTTATCTAAAATAATTATATAGCATTTTAACGAATCCTTTTGATATATCGAATGAAAGACTGTCCTTTTAGAATGAGGCTTTAGTATATCACGAAGTAGGATACAAAATAGTAAAGTCCGTAGCTATAAGGGTCCTTCACTTACTGATCAAATTAGAGTAACTTTTATTTTGTTTTAAATAAAGGTGGAGAGATCATTAAAACTATACATAAATGGTAGGTGATTAATCATAATTTTGGTGAATAGCGGTTTTTTACTTGAGTAACAGGCAAGCAAATAATGAGTATATGATTACTTGGCAATTTTAAAAGTAAATAAGGCCCCTACGTTACCTTCCATATCATTTAATCATGGAAGCTAATTATTTTTACCGATATTGATTGGGCTAAAGTCCATTTTTTAGAATTTAAATAAAAATACATTTGATTTTATAAATATACATACTATAATAGATAGATATTACAGAATATACAAACAATAAGCGGGGTGGAAACATGGATGTCTCTGTTGTAGGGGCTACAGGATATAGCGGAATGGAATTGATACGGTTACTTTCGAATCATCCAACTTTCCGTTTAACGGCTGTATATTCATCGTCAAGTGCAGGAAATAGCCTTGATGCTGAGAATAGGCAACATTTCGGACTTATTCCACATATTTTAAATGAAGTAGATCCTGGGCTAATTGCAAAACAAAGTGAGCTTGTTTTTTTAGCTTTGCCCAGCGGTATATCAAAGAAGCTTATCCCGGAGTTATCTGAATATGATATGAAAATTATAGATCTATCCGGAGATTTCAGGTTGAAAAGTAGCGAAATGTATAAAAAGTGGTATAAAGGGGAACCGGCACCAGGTCATTTATTGAACAAAAGCGTGTATGGGCTCTCTGAATGGAACAGAGCTAAGATTCGTGAAAGTCGTTTGATTGCAAATCCGGGTTGTTACCCTACTGCTGCTTTGTTAGGATTGGCACCACTTTTATCGAGTGAATTAATTGAATCATCTGACATTATTATTGACGCAAAATCAGGTGTATCAGGAGCAGGTAAAAAGAGTAATGATTCGACACATTTTGCTCATGCAAATGAAAATCTATCAATCTATAAAGTGCATCAGCATCAGCATATTCCTGAGATTGAGCAGCAATTATCAGAATGGGATTCTACGATGGCTCCCATTATGTTTACTACGCATCTTACCCCTATGACACGTGGAATAATGGTAACAATGCATGCAAAAGTAAAGCCTGATGTTACAGCTGAACATATCAACAATGCTTTCCTTAGATCTTATCAAAATGAATTTTTTATCCGATATCGTGGTGAAAATAGCTTTTCTTCCACAAAGGAAGTGTATGGCTCTAATTTTTGTGATATCGGTTTTCGAATAGATGAAAGAACAGGCAGAGTCACAGTGGTTTCCGTGATTGATAATCTAGTTAAGGGAGCTGCTGGCCAGGCAATTCAGAATGCAAATATCATGTTGGGACTTGAAGAAACAGAGGGGCTAGGTTTCTATCCAGTCTATCCATAAGAGACAAAGGGAGTGGAGATATTAATGAATATGCTAGTGAATGAAGACATCAAGGCAGTAAAAGGAGGAATTCTTACACCGCAAGGGTATCAGGCTGAAGGAATCCATGCAGGTCTACGATACTCACGTAATGACCTGGCTATTTTATATTCAACTGTTCCAGCGAATTCAGCGGCTGTATATACATTAAATGCGTATCAGGCAGCTCCAATCCTTGTAACAAAAGAAAGTTTAAAAATGGAGGGGAAACTGCAGGCAATTGTGGTAAACAGTGCTTGTGCCAATGCATGTACGGGGAGTCGTGGATTAAAGGATGCCTATCTTATGCGTTCGCATGTCGCGGAGAAATTAGACTTACCGCCCTCCTATGTGGCTGTGGCATCTACTGGAGTGATTGGTGAATTCTTGGATATCGATAAAATTTGCGGAGGAATTGCCAAACTGGATTTGACGGACGATGAAACAGGAGCCGAGCATTTTGAAGAAGCCATTCTGACAACAGACACTAGGACAAAGAGTTGCGCTTTTCAAACTGAAATCGATGGGGTTATCGTCACAATGGGTGGAGCCGCAAAGGGATCAGGCATGATACATCCTAATATGGCTACGATGCTTGGCTTTATTACAACGGATGCAAATGTGGATAAAAACGCCCTGCAAAGAGTATTAAGAAAAGTGACGAATGTATCATTTAATCAAATTACAGTAGATGGAGATACATCAACCAATGACATGGTCGTTGTCATGGCGAATGGAATGGCAAATAATCAAATGCTTACAGAAGAGCATCCGCAGTGGAGCCGTTTTGTCGATCTGTTAAAAGAGGTCTCTCAATCATTGGCTAAACAAATTGCTCGTGATGGCGAGGGAGCTACTAAGCTTGTCGAGGTATTTGTCAGCGGAGCCGAAACAGATCAAGAAGCTCTGGTCCTTGCCAAGACTGTAATTGGATCCAATTTAGTGAAAACCGCCGTATATGGTGCAGATGCCAATTGGGGACGAATTGTAGGAGCGATGGGGAGAAGCAATATTCCTTTTAACCAGGAACGGGTAAGTATTTCATTTGGACCCGTGGAAGTTCTGCGTTTTGGTGAGCCGATTCTTTTTGATGAGGAAAAGGCGCGTGATTATTTACTTGGTGATGAGGTTCAAATCAATATTCAATTGACAGATGGACTTGGTACCGGAACTGCATGGGGATGCGACCTCACGTATGATTATGTGAAAATTAATGCGAGCTATCGAACATAAAGGGAGATGTGTTGATGAAGATAATCGTTGTCAAATGTGGGGGCAGTATTATTGATCAATTAACCGATGATTTTTTTACTAGCTTATCAGAATTAGAGAAGTGTGGATATTCCTTTGTGTTTGTTCATGGAGGCGGTCCTGATATCAATGATATGCTCGCGAAATTTGAGATTCCTGTCCAATTTGAAAAGGGGTTAAGGAAAACGTCCGTTAAGACTCTGGAGATAGCAGAGCTTGTTCTTGCGGGTAAGACGAATAGGCAGCTAGTGCATAAGTTACAATCCAGGGGATTTCAAACAGTCGGTATAAACGGGTCAGATGGATTCATTTTAGAAGCAGATTATATTAATAAAGATGAGCTTGGGGAGGTAGGGACCATCACAAAGGTGAACATCCATCTTTTGGAGAGTCTATTAGCAAATGGAATGTATCCTGTGCTTACCCCAATCTCAATGTCTAGAGAAGGCAAAAAGCTTAATGTGAATGCAGATTCCGCGGCAGGAGCAGTCGCAGCGGCCTTGCAGGCTGAAATGTGCATATTTATAACGGATGTTAAAGGAATACAAAATGGCAATCAAATCCTTAGACATATAACGGAATCTGAGATTACCGAAATGATTGATCAAGGCATGATATATGGAGGAATGATTCCGAAAGTACAGGCAGCTTTGACTGCTAAAAGGCACGGTGCGTCAACAATATTAATTACAAGCGGTGTATCCGGATTTTTCTCCAATAATAAGTGGTCGGGTACATTTCTTGGAGCTGAAGAGAGGGTGATATAATGTCTGCGCTATTACCAGTTTATAAAAAATGGGATATTACCCCGATAAAAGCAGAAGGTTCGTGGATTGAAGCTGAGGGGGAGAAGAAGTATCTTGATTTTACTTCCGGCATTGGGGTAGTTAATCTTGGTCATCAGAATGAAGAAGTTAAAAAATCTATAGAGAATCAACTACAGTTATTTTGGCATACCTCTAATTTATTTCAGCTTCCAATACAGGAAGAAGTCGCGGAAAAGCTGAATGAACTTACCGGATTGGAGGGTGTATTCTTTTGCAACAGCGGTGCGGAAGCGAATGAAGCGGCACTTAAGCTGGCCCGAAGAGCAACGGGTAAAACAAAAATCATCACCTTTCAACAGTCCTTTCATGGACGTACATTTGGGGCTATGGCTGCTACAGGGCAAAGCAGCATACATGAGGGTTTCGGACCTTTGCTGGAAGGCTTTGTATACGTTCCATTTAATGATATGGAGGCAGTCCATGACGCTGTAGATGAAGATACAGCGGCAATTATGGTAGAAATCATTCAAGGAGAAGGCGGTATTATCCCAATTGAAGAAGCTTTCCTCCAGAGTCTTTCTCAATTATGCAATAGGACTAATATCTTGCTGATTATAGATGAAGTGCAAACAGGAAATGGGAGAACAGGCTATCCATATGCGTATTTAAAGTATCAAGGGATAAAGCCGGATATTGTAACCACAGCCAAAGGACTTGGCAATGGTCTTCCGATAGGAGCCATGATTGCTAAAAAAGAACTGAATGAAGCATTCGGCAAGGGTGTGCATGGTTCTACCTTTGGTGGCAATCCCATATCATTGGCGGCGAGCAAAGCGGTCTTAATGCAAATAAGTGATCCGGAATTTTTAGCAGGAATCAGGCATAAGGCTGAATGGTTCATAAATGAATTGAAAAAAGCGGCTGAGGATCTTCCGATTATAAAAGAAATTAGGGGAGACGGAATGATGATTGGGATTGAATTACATAAAGAGGCCGCTCCATATATCAGCCAAATGCTTGATCACCAATTACTTGTTTTGCCGGCTGGTTCACATGTTATTCGTTTGCTTCCCCCTCTGACTGTTTCGAAGGATGAACTTTTAGTAGCTTTAGGAATTATGAAGGAAGTATGCAAAGTCAATCTATCGATGACAAAGGCATAAAACCGTATTTTATCCTGATTCTGTATGCTGAATAAATTGAAGGTGAGAGGAATACACATATGAAACTACTTTATAGCACTCAACCAATAATCGGCCAAAAAGATTTTCTATCAATTGAGGACATTTCTGCAGAGCAGTTAGCTGATCTGCTGATTTTGGCAGAAGAGATAAAAGAGCGAATGAATAAGGGATATATGGATACTCCCTTAAAAGGAAAAATATTAGGAATGATTTTTGAAAAAAATTCAACGAGGACACGCGTCTCTTTTGAAGCAGGTATGCTCCAGCTTGGAGGCCATGCCATCTTTTTAAGTGCTAATGATTCACAGCTTGGGAGAGGTGAACCGATCGCTGACACAGCTAAAGTTTTATCAGAATATGTAGACGCCCTTATGATCCGCACTACCGATCATGAAAGAGCGGAAACCCTGGCAGCAAGCGCTAATGTACCGGTTATTAATGGGTTGACCGATTTGGAACATCCATGCCAGGCGTTGGCCGATTTATTAACGATTAAGGAAGAAAAGGGGTCTCTTCAGGGGGTTAAGCTTGCCTATGTAGGTGATGGAAATAATGTTGCCAATTCATTATTGATGGCAGCCGTTAAATCAGGAATGCATATCGCAATTGCAACGCCGCCTGGTTATGAGCCAAATTCTGATTTGGTGGATAAAGCAAAGGCAGAGGCCCTTATTACAGGTGGGAAAATAGAATTGTTTCAACATCCTGAGGCTGCGGTTTCCGAGGCGGATATCATTTATAGTGATGTTTGGACCAGTATGGGTCAAGAAACCGAAAATGAAAAGAGGCTGGACGATTTTAAAGAGTTTCAGGTGAATGAGCAATTGGCAGCTGTTGCCAAACCGGATTATTTATTTATGCATTGTTTGCCGGCCCATCGTGGTGAAGAGGTCACGTCTTCCATTATCGATTCTGCCCATTCCATTGTTATTAAACAGGCTGGAAATCGTTTACATGCTCAGAAAGCGCTTTTGGTTGATTTATTGCTTAATCCAAGCTAATAAGATGAACAAGAATTGGGGATTCTAGATCAAAAGGAGGGATTTTTTTGGGACAGAATCGTCATTTTAAACATGGCCAAAAGGCACCGAATAACGGAGAGTATATTGAAATAGGGGAGACTGGCAGTAATGTTGTCAACCCAAAGAAGATTAGATTAAAAGCAGGAGAGTATTTTCCCGAAACAACCAATGATGATCGTCATTGGACATATGTATCAAAAAAGGGCCGCTAATCAGCAGCCCTTTTTTGAAATAAAATTAATGTCCGGATTCGTGTACTGGATCATTGGGAATTATAGCTGAAACGACTAAAATCAATAAGGTAATAACCACACTAAGTATGGAAGCCGTATTGAAATCATATTTACCGCCTTCAACCATTGAACTTGTCACATAGACCACCATATGTGTTAATGCAAATGTCCATATAAATGTCAAAATATATTTCATATTTTCTCACCCCGTTCATTTACAATCCGTTATTATTTTATCATAGATTACAAAACCCTGGAAACAATTTAAATAAATTAAGTAAAAAATGGTTTCTGCTTTATAACATTGGGTTTTATCATAACATAGCCTAAATGGTAAGGGTTTATGAATACGAAATATAGGAATAAATCTATCTGCTGAAGTAAGAGGGTTAATAAGCCCGGACATATTGAATTATAACGACATACATTAAGATGGACTAAGGTTATTTGAGGGGAAAGTTATGATCAATCATAAAACGTTTCAACTTAATAAAGAATGGACAACCATTTTTTACCCGGAGCAGCCAAGTGGTTTTGCGATTATGTTACTCGGTGGGGATAAACACTATATAAGCGAAAAAGCGAATTTCTGGCTGGATCATCCCGGTAAAAAACAGATGATTGAATATTTATTGAATAAAGGGTATACGATAATTAGTTCCTATTTATCCGATGCACATTGGGGGAATGAGGAAGCAGCAGATTTGGCTGTTGAATTATATGCTTTTTTCATCCGACAGGAAATTGTGAATGAACGAATTCATATCCTTGCTGAAGGCACCGGCGCATTATTATTAAACACAATTTGTGGAAAATTAAAGGAAAAGGTGCGCTCCGTTGTATTAATGAACCCAACATTATCCGTAAAACAGAGCTATGCGAAAGAAAAGGCTAATAAACTGTTCTTGAAAAAAATGAAGAACGAATTATATGAGGCCTATCATTTGAATGATCATACATTCGCGGAATGGATGGAGAAAAAACAAGATATTAGATTAAGCGAGGATATACCGATATTAGTTGTTCATATTCTTGAAAAGCTGGACAGCCATTTGCCAATTAAATACCATTCTTTCCTGAACAACCATCCTTTATCAGAGATCAAGTATATTACAGCAGAAAAAAGATATATTATTCCGTACCAAATTAGTACCTTCTTTAAAAAATATGAAAAAAAATTATAAACCTGAATATCCCTCTGTTTGGTTTAATACAATTTATATAAACCGACAGGGGGTTTTTATATGCCTGAACATATTGTTCTGTCTCCATTTTCCTTTGTTGGATTTGAGCTATGTAATAAGTTAATGGAAGAAGGAGTGGAGGTTATTGGAGTAGACCTGCCCATTTGGGTAGATCCACTAGAAAAAGAAGAAAAAGAATTATTTTTAGGGAGAAATTCAAATTTCACATTAAAGAAGCAGGAACAGATGATCGATGAAAGGAAGGGGGAATTTTTTCTCTATATTAGTGATATAGATGTAGAATGTGAAGAATGGCTAGAATATATAGAGAAAATCCCTAAAACAAATGAGGATACTTTTATTTATGTTGTAATGGATAGAGATTGGCTGAAAAACGATCGTATACCCAATCGAGTGAATACCACGATCATTTTGCCAACGATCTATGGTCCATGGCAGCCAGTAGATACCTTCTTTTATAAATGCTTCAGTCAAGATCAATTTCCCTTTGAACAATATGTACAGGAATATAGAAGAGATGCCATTTATATAAGTGATGCCAGTACTGTCATTTTAACTATATCTAGACTCGATGATGGGATCTTTCAGGTTTACACGGATATAGAAAAGCATTGGGATCTTTTATTAAAAGAAATGGGATATCAAATTATGGTGGATGATGTAGAAATGAGGAATCCTATTTCTCAAAATCAAGGCATTCAGCAATATATGGCTGTCACAAAAATATCCCCGCATGAGGGGATCGATTTAGTTAAAAAACATATAAGGGTTAGGGAAATCCTGCGCTATTAAAATAGATTTAATAAGTCTCCCCTTTCATCCTGGGTAAAGGGGTTTTTTAATGTTAGTTAGAAAGGTTGTGTTCTAATTGAAGAGGAAACTTGAATATATGACTATGGCTATGAAGCATTATCCCGAAATCAAGCAAAAATTAAGCGAGGCTGGTTTAGATATTCATCGTCAGCAGTTACAGCCGTTTATGGAAATATTTTTTACTGTTATGGATGAAGCCTATGAAAAGGGATTTAAAGATGGGCAATTAAAAAGATAAAAGATAGTTATTTGATTAAATTTGTAAACTTACTCAATAGCGAAGGCAATTTTTTAAAGTATGGACTTAGTTCGTTAAAAGTTGTCATTAATACATCAGAATGCTCCATTAGTTTAGTGAAATCAATATTGGACGGTTGCTGTTCTGCAGGGGGAGGACTTTCCGTCTGATTTTTACTATGGCGTTCACCAAACATGAATCGATTAAAAGCCTCTTGATTTCCTGCAGTACTCTTCTGTTCTTTGTTCAAGATGTTCACCTCATTTACCATTTATTCTTACTTAATAATGTATGTTGATTATGCCTCCTCGTATGGACATTCATTCATCTTTTCAGGAAAAATTTGTTGCAATAAAGAGCAATTTCTTTTAATATTAGTACCAAGTCATAATATCAATTAATATAATCAGATGAATATAGCAAGAGGGGTGTAGGGATGAATGCTGGCATAATAGGGATTGGCAAATATCTTCCTGAGAATGTGGTAACAAACTTTGATTTAGAAAAAAGGGTTGATACGTCAGATGAATGGATCCGAACACGCACTGGAATAGAAGAAAGAAGAATTGCCGATGATTCAATGGATTCTTCTCATATGGCCTATGAGGCAGCGGTGAGGGCTATGCAAGATGCCGGTGTGACTGCTGAAGAAATCGATATGATTTTAGTAGCAACTGTTACACCGGATCAATCTTTCCCAACTGTTTCCTGTATGATTCAGGAAAGATTGGGTGCAGTGAATGCGGCGGCGATGGATATCAGTGCCGCTTGTGCTGGTTTTACCTATGGAATGATAACCGCAAGCCAATTTATTATTGCAGGCAGTTACCGCACGATTTTAGTAGTAGGTGTAGAAAAACTTTCAAAAATTACGGATTGGAATGACCGTAATACAGCAGTCTTATTTGGAGACGGAGCTGGAGCAGCTGTCATAGGGCCTGTAAGTGAAGGCAAGGGCATCTTATCGTTTGAACTTGGAGCGGACGGATCTGGTGGAATTCATTTGGAAAAAAAGCAAGATTATCTTACTATGAATGGACGCGAAGTCTATAAATTTGCAGTTAGACAAATGGGTGAATCATCTATTAATGTTTTAAATAAAGCGGGACTAACGAAAGAGGACGTAGACTTTTTAATTCCGCATCAGGCAAATATACGTATTATGGAAGCGGCAAGACAAAGGTTGGAGCTGCCGATTGAAAAAATGTCCAAGACGATTCATAAATATGGAAACACATCCTCATCTACGATTCCAATTGCGATTGCTGAAGAAGTAGAAGGCGGAAAAATTAAAGATGGTGACTTACTGGTGTTGGTTGGCTTTGGAGCCGGGTTAACATGGGGAGCCGTTGCGATGCGTTGGGGCAAATAAGAAAAACCAAGACTAACTCAAGGAGAGATTGTGATGGAGAGTAAACGTGTAGTTGTGACCGGTATGGGGACCATATCACCTATAGGCAATACCCTTCAGGAAAATTGGGAGAACCTCTTAGCGGGAGTTTCAGGAATCGGCCCATTAACCCGAGTTAATGCAGATGAGTATCCTGCCAAAACCGCAGGAGAAGTCAAAAACTTTGAGATTACAGATTTTATTGATCGTAAAGAAGCCCGAAAAATGGACAGGTTCACCCATTACGCGATTGCGGCATCAAAAATGGCTGTTGATGATGCCAAATTGGAGATTACTCCTGAAAATGAAAATCGTGTAGGTGTATGGATTGGATCTGGAATTGGCGGCATGGAGACATTCGAACAGCAATATGAAACATTCCAAAAAAGAGGATATCGACGGGTCAGTCCATTTTTTGTGCCAATGCTCATTCCAGATATGGCTGCAGGGCAAGTATCCATACTTCTTGGAGCAAAAGGAGTAAATTCCTGTACAGTAACGGCGTGTGCCACCGGTACGAATTCCATTGGTGATGCATTTAAAGTGATCCAGCGTGGGGATGCAGATGTGATGATTACAGGTGGAGCGGAGGCGCCTATCACGAAAATGTCAGTAGCTGGATTTTGTGCCAATACAGCGTTATCCTTTAATCCAGATCCTAAAACGTCAAGCCGTCCATTTGACAAAAATCGAGATGGTTTTGTCATTGGAGAAGGTGCAGGGATTTTGGTACTTGAAGAATTGTCACATGCGCTTGCGAGAAATGCTCAAATTTATGCAGAAATTGTTGGTTATGGATCAACAGGAGATGCCCATCATATCACAGCACCAGCCCCTGAGGGTGAAGGTGGAGCAAGAGCGATGAAAATGGCTATTAATGATGCGAACTTGGCTCCTGAACAGATTGACTATATAAATGCTCATGGAACGAGCACAGAATACAATGATTCATATGAAACGATGGCCATTAAAACAGTCTTTGGTGATCATGCTTATAAAATGCCAGTAAGTTCAACTAAATCAATGACAGGGCATTTACTGGGTGCGGCAGGTGGAGTTGAGGCCATTTATACGGTTTTAGCAATCAAAAATGATATCGTTCCACCTACTATTAATCTGGAAACACCAGATCCGGTCTGTGATCTGGATTATGTCCCAAATGAAGCAAGGAAACACCGTGTAGACTGTGCAATGAGTAACTCACTTGGTTTTGGCGGCCACAATGCCACAATCGTGTTTAAAAAGTATAACGGATAGAAATCAGTCAAAGCCCTCCTTTTGGAACATCCAACTAGAGGGCTTTTTTTTTTATCCTTTTCTATATGATTCCCATTTAAAAGTCATTTCATATAATGCTCTATGCAAATATGAACAGGATGGGTGAATGGGATGGGAGTTATCAGCACGGATAAATGGTTGGATGAGTTCTTTACGAATCGTGAACAAATTGAAGAACACATCTTAGACACAGTGAATATGAGGGAGCAGGTTTTAATTGAAGCTTTGAATAGAACAGGATTATATCGGCCCAATCAAAAAACGAGAAAGACGTTTCAAGAGATGAAGGAACGCAAGGTATGGAACAGGATCATGCATTATTATGAAAAGTATAAAAAAAAGTGGAATGGACCAGATATTCCTATTTTTTTGTTTCCAATGGCCAGTGAAGTGTTTAGTTTATTTCGCTCTCCCAATAAACATAAGTCTGGTATAGCCTATTTTGATAAATTATTTTTGTTTATGACAGAGGAAGTAAAGGACAAAGAGCTTGAAGCTTTATTTGTCCATGAATACCATCATACGACCAGATTGAACACTTTAGGAAATCGGGTCAAGTACAGGCTGGCTGATTCTGTTATTATGGAAGGCCTAGCAGAGTTTGCCGTATCAGAATATTGTGGTGAAGCTTATTTAGCCCCCTGGATTACAAGTGAGAAAAAACTAGATTTAGAAGAACTAATCAAAGATAAATTTAAACCGAATTACGAGGTCAAAAGGTCTGAACCACTGCATGATAAGTTGTTATTCGGACACGGAACCATGCCGAAAATGGCCGGGTATGCGGTAGGTTATAAGCTGGTTAAAGATTATGCAGATCTTCATTCGCTTACAACGAAGGAAATGATTAATCTCTCCGCTGATAAGATTATAAAACGATCCACCTAAAGTTACGGAAAATCAATTTGCCTCTTAATGAAGGAATATTTTACTGGAAACTTGCCTATAATGATTGACAAATAGGATAGAAGTGAGGGATATTCGGGAATGTTGTATCTCCATGATGTTTGGGTAAATTGGTTTGAAGGAGAAGAAAATAGTTATAACATTTGCAGCTTTCACGAGTGGAGGAAAGAGGATACGGTTGAGTTACTTGACCAGGTTCCGCTTTTGAAAGTGGAGCCAGTTCTTTTTCATTACATTGAAAATGATTTGTTAGAATTGCCTTCCAGTCTTCTTCAGGATGTATACAAAAAGGCATATATTCGAAAGAATCATGAGAGAATTTCAATGGATTATTGTTTTGTTGTGACAGATGGGACAGGCATTATCGCCATTGATACGATAGGATACACCGTCCCGATCCGCAAGAGCAGATTAATCCCTAGGCAGGAGCAACTGGCCTATGACATGGTGCGTAATGTGGACGCTCATCCATATGACTACCAGACAATGGTTACCGATTATAAGAAGAAAGAATATCATATTCTTTCTCCATCTCCGGCCTTTATGCTTGGGTTAACAAGAAGGGAACGTCAGCTTAAGCAGCTTCTGTTCATGGTGCTTGATCAATTGAAAAGTTCAAGCAATACGGCCGAAATTCGCTATTGGTATACAGAATGGGCACCTGAGCAATATTCAACAGTTGTAAAAATGGACTTTGATGAAATATGGCACAAGCTATATTCAGAAATGAAAGTAGGATGGACAGAGAAACATGCCATGCTATGTGAACGCCTAATAAAAGGACAACCATTTTTTGAAAAACTCTGGGAAATGGAAGTAGGAGATCGACCATCCATGCTCTAATGGATGGTCGATTTTTTATATAAAAGGCTGAAGGGCCTTGGTTAGCCGCGACCAGCATAAGAGGCGGTGTGGAGGGAGAGCGCTTTTCTCTCCCGCAGCAGCTACACTTATGACTCGAGCGGCTAGGCCCAGAAGCTAGATTGAATAAAAAGCTGAAACAGCTTGCCCAGAAGCGAGGAGCATAAGACAGGGTCTCGGAGGGAGGCGCTCTTCCCTCCTGCAGAGAACATGCTTATGTCCTGAGCTTCTAGCTGTTGAAGCTAGATTGAATAAAAAGCTGAAACAGCTTAATTAAGGAACGAAGACTAAGAACACCACGTCCTGTGGTAACGTCTTCATGACCTACATCCTGTAGGCCCGCGACAAGCATAAGATGAATACTCGTAGGGAGGTGTATTCCCTCCCGCAGAGTATTTGCTAGAGCAGCTAGGCCCAGAAGCTAGATTGCGTAAAAACCTGAAGGTCATTAATCAGGAGCAACAAGCAACAAACGGATAATTGTAAACAAATCCAGCCATTATGTAAGGTAATCCGGCTTAGTGAGCGGAATCCAGCCAGATGAATGAAAAATCCTGCTGATTGAGAGAAAAATAGAGCCAAACACACCATAAATCCAGCCGGAGTGAGAATTAATCGAGCCAAATGAACAGAGAACCCGGCTGAGTGAGCGGAATCCAGCCAGATGAATGAATAATCCAGCCGATTAAGAGAGAAATAGAGCCGAATACATCATAAATCCAGCCGAATTAGGATTAATCCAGCCAATGTGCAAAATAATCCTCAAAAAAACAGAAGGCAGCCATCAGGCTACCTTCTGTTTTTAATGCTGTTTATTTATCTTCTTTTTCGTCCTAAGCCAACTGCATTTTTCATTTTCCGTAATGTCTTATTAGCTGCTTTGTTTGCCTCAAGTGCACCTTTATCGAGGATTTCATCTAATTCTGGAGAGTTTAATAGCTCCTGATGACGTTCCTGGATTGGACGGAGGGTTTCAACGACCACTTGGGCTACTTCTGCTTTAAAGTCTCCATATCCCTTACCAATAAATCGTTTTTCAATGGATTCAATGCTTTCACCGCTAAGTGCAGAGTGAATAGATAGAAGATTTGAGATCCCTGGTTTATTTTCTTTATCAAATTTTACGATTCCTTCAGAATCGGTAACAGCACTCTTGATCTTTTTTTCTACCTGTTTTAAATCATCCAATAATGAAATTGTTGATTTTTTGTTTGGATCGGATTTACTCATTTTTTTGGTAGGCTCTTGTAAAGCCATGATACGCGCTCCAGAAGCAGGCAGCTGAATGTCAGGAATCGTAAAGACCTCTCCGTATTTTTTGTTAAAGCGTTCAGCAATATCGCGGGTCAACTCAACATGCTGTTTCTGATCATCGCCTACCGGAACAAGGTCCGTTTGATATAGCAGGATATCAGCAGCCATTAAAGGTGGATAAGTTAGAAGTCCAGCTGAAACAGATACCTGTGATTTTGATTTATCTTTATATTGCGTCATCCGTTCAAGTTCACCGATGGATGTATTACATTGCATAATCCATCCGGCTTCTGTATGAGCAGGAACCTCAGACTGTATAAAAATCGTTGCTTTTTCAGGATCAATGCCAACAGCCAGATAAAGAGCTGCCAGATTTCTAATGTTTTTTCTTAATTCAAGTCGATCCTGCGGAACTGTAATAGCGTGCTCGTCAACGATGCAAAAATAGCAATGGGCGTCATTTTGTAATTCAACAAATTGCCGTAATGCACCAATATAATTACCAATGGTCACAAGACCAGTTGGTTGAATACCAGAAAAAATAATATTCATTTTTATTCTCCTTTCAATATAAAAAATCCCATTCGTCTCCACTATAAAAAAGGGACGAATGGGATTCGCGGTACCACCCTAATTGTTTATGTTCAATTACATAAACCACTCAGGAATATCGATTAAGATATTCGTGCCCTGTAACGCGGGCATACGTCCTGTCATACTGTAACTTTTCCTACAGGAGGCTTAAAAGTCCATTCAGGTATACTTAGTTGTTTGTTCACAGCGACCACAAACTCTCTGGAAACCTTGTACTACCTTACTACTCTTTGTCAGAGCCTATAATAAATATTAAGTAATGATATTCTACTTAAACCGGCTTGAAATTGCAACTATCCAAAGAAAATTATTGAACAAATAAATGTAAAGACACAGGAAAAGATTCCGGAATAAAGTAACGGACTAGTCCAGGAGAAAGTAAGTACCTCCATATTCGGCCCTGTTTGTTCGGATTCACCTTCAAGTTCGGATACATATTCCTCTTTTTTGGATGTTTTTTTCCAGAATTTTTTTAAGGAGTAGGAAAAGACTGAGAAGAAACCTCCTCCAATCACGTAAAGGCTTGCTCCGGCACAAACATAGAATAGACCAATCATGAAGTAGGCATCGATTAATGTAAGCAGAAAATGTTTTTGTAAAAAAGTCGAGTAGATGATGGAAATCAGTAGGCCTATGCCATTTAATAAAAAAAACTTATTTTGTGAAGACTTCATGTCTTTCCTCCGATATAAATATGTTTTATGAAGTGTATTTAGATTTTATATTAATTTTTTAAAAATTTAAAGTTGAAAGTTTTTTCATAAAAATTTATTATATTTATAACGTTTCATATTTTAGTATTTTGTACCAACTCTGGTTGGAATTTTCTGAAAAAAATAATTATTTTTATTTGAGTAGGATATTTTACCCAGACATTGTTTTATCAAGCTTTACTGTTCATTGTTGTATTCGAAATGACATATGTTCGTAAACAAAATGTAAAAAAAAGATTGCAAAAAATTCTGAAACGTTTTATGATTGGTTACGAAATCTTCTGAAAATTATGGAAGAGTAAAAAAAAGAATAGGGAGGTCATTTACTAGTATGAAAGCAAAAAAAATCTCATTATTTCTTGTAATCATCCTTGCTTTGAGCACTTTTCTTGCAGCTTGTTCTGGCAATGACGAAGAGGCAGGCGGCAGTGGTGAAGGCGAGAAAAAGGTAGAACAAGTACTTAACTTGGTAGAAACTTCTGAAATACCGTCTATGGACACTGTCTTAGCAACAGACTCTGTTTCTTTCAATGTAATGAACAACACGATGGAAGGTCTTTACCGTCTAACTGAGGGAGATAAAGTTGTTCCTGGTGTTGCTGAGGGCGATCCAACAGTAAGTGAAGACGGAAAAACTTTCACTATCAAACTTCGCCAAGATGCTAAATGGTCAAATGGCGACCCTGTTACAGCTCATGATTTCATTTATGCATGGCAAAAAGCTGTAAACCCTGAAACTGCTGCTGAATACGCATATATGATGTATGTAATCGAAAATGCTGAAGAAATCAACTCTGGTAAAAAGAAAGTAGAAGAGTTAGGTGCTAAAGCTGTTGATGATTACACACTTGAAATTAAATTAACAAATGCAATCCCTTATTTCCAATCTCTACTATCTTTCGGTACTTTCATGCCACAAAATCAAAAATTCGTTGAAGAACAAGGCGAAAAATTTGGTCTTGAAGCAGATACAACAATATACAATGGACCATTCACTATGTCTGAGTGGAAACATGAAGAAAGCTTCACGCTTTCTAAAAATGATCAATACTGGGATAAAGATACTGTAAAGCTTGAAACAATCAATTTTAAAATCGTAAAAGATACGAATACAGCTGTAAACTTATATGAAACTGGCAAAATTGACCGTGTAGGTTTGACTGCTGAAAACGTTGATAACTACAAAGATAGCGATGAGTTTTTAACTGAAAGTGATACATCTGTATACTTCCTACGCTTTAACCAAAAGAACAAAGCATTAGCAAACGTTAATATCCGTAAGGCAATTGATATGTCTTATGATAAAAAACAATTCGTAGATACCATTTTAAACAATGGTTCTGTACCTGCTTATTACTTGGTACCAAGTGACTTTGTTAAAAGTCCGGATGGTAAGGATTTCCGCGACACTAACGGTGATATGAACGTTACGAATAAAGAAGAAGCTAAAAAGCTTTGGGAAAAAGGTTTGAAAGAAATCGGCGAATCTAAAGTTACTTTGGAATTGCTAAACTATGATGGTGACTCGGCTAAGAAAACTGGTGAGTATATCAAAGAACAACTTGAAACTAATCTTCCAGGTCTTACAGTTACCCTTAAGCAACAACCATTCAAACAAAAACTTGATTTAGAATCTAAAGGTGATTATGACTTCTCTTATGCTGGTTGGGGTCCGGATTACCAAGATCCTATGACTTTCATTGATATGTTCATAACTGGTGGAGCTCATAACCAAATGGGATATAGCAATCCTGAATATGACAAATTAGTTAAAGAAGCTGGAACTACACTTTTAAGTGATCTACCAGCACGTTGGGAAGCACTGGAAAAAGCAGAAAAAATCCTAATTGAAGAAGATGCGGCGATCAGCCCACTTTATCAACGTGGACTATCCTTCGCAATGAAAGGTAAAGTTAAAAATCTATACAATCACGCCTTTGGTGGAGATTACAGCTACAAATGGGTATCAATCGAGGAATAAATTCTCGTGTGCCTGAATGGGAGAGTGCATGCCTGAAATGGGCATATACTCTCCTTTTCCCTAGTTATGGGAGAAAATTCAGAATAAATAAATAATTTGAGAAAACTGAAAAAGGGGGGGCTATTAATGCTGCGATATACATTACAACGGATATTCTACATGATTATTACCCTATTTGTTATTACAACTGCTACCTTTTTCTTGATGAAAATGCTGCCGGGATCCCCGCTGAAAAATCAGGAAAAACTGACTGCTGAGCAAAAAGAGATTATCTATGAAAAGTATGGATTGAATGACCCGGTACCGAAGCAGTATGTCACTTATATGACAAACTTAGTAAAAGGGGACTTGGGAACTTCCTTCCAATATGACAACAGACCGGTTACAGAATTGATTGCTACACGTATACCAAACTCAGCTCACTTGGGTTTACAGGCTTTGATTTTAGGAACAATTGTTGGCCTAATGTTAGGAATAGCTGCTGCACTGCGTCATAACACATGGATAGATTATGGTGCCACTGTTATTGCTGTCCTGGGTGTTTCGATCCCATCCTTCGTCTTTGCTGCATTTTTACAGTATTTCTTTGCCGTTAAATATGAAATCTTTCCGGTTGCTTTCTGGGATGGATTCGAATATACGGTTTTGCCGACTCTGGCGCTATCTGCAGGTGTAATTGCGAATATTGCCCGTTTTATGAGGTCTGAAATGCTGGAAGTTATGGGTTCCGATTATATTACTCTAGCAAAAGCAAAGGGTGTATCCAACGCTGGTGTAGTATTTAAGCATGGTATCAGAAATGCGCTGATTCCAATTATTACGATTCTTGGACCAATGGCTGTTAATATCATGACTGGAACGCTGATAATTGAGCGAATCTTTGCTATTCCTGGATTAGGGGAACAATTTGTTAACTCTATTAATATGAATGATTACCCAACCATTATGGGTACTACAATTTTTTACAGTGCTCTATTTATATTTGTAATCTTCTTGGTGGACATCATGTATGGAATTGTTGATCCTCGTATCCGCCTTGCTGGGGGGAAAAAATAATGGAAAATAATCTTAAAAACGAAAATCTTTCTCCTAATTTGTTTAAGGTAGTCGGACAAGAATCTAATGAATCAGAAAAAATAGTTCGTCCCAGTCTGACGTTTTGGCATGATGCCTTGAGACGTTTAATTAAAAATAAGGGAGCACTTTTTGGTCTTGTTATGGTCGTGATTTTTGTCCTTTTGGCGATTTTTGCGCCAATGACTTCAGGTTACACATTTAAGGAGCAAGATCTAGCAAATTCTAAATTGCCTCCTCGTGTACAAGGCTTGGAAAACATTAGCTGGCTTCCGTTTGATGGTACAGATAAAAATGGTGTAAATGTCTATGAAAAAAATGGAATAGAAGATAAATATCATTGGTTTGGAACAGACGATTTGGGACGTGACCAATGGACAAGGGTTTGGTACGGTGCAAGAATTTCGTTATATATTGCTATTTTAGCTGCCGTAATTGAATTCTTTATTGGTATAACCTATGGAGGAATATCCGGTTTCTTCGGCGGCAGAATTGATGCTGTCATGCAACGGATTATCGAAGTACTCGTTGGGATTCCATATCTAATAGTAGTTATTCTGATGATTTTGATCTTTGAAAAACCGGGGGTGCTTTCAATTACACTCGCCATGGTCATAACCGGTTGGATTGGAATGGCTCGGATGGTAAGGGGTCAATTCTTAAAACTAAGAGATCAGGAGTATGTACTCGCATCGAAAACGCTTGGTGCTTCAAACAGAAGTTTAATATTCCGCCATCTATTACCAAACGTATTAGGCCCAATTATTGTTACATCAATGTTTACGATACCGGGTGCTATTTTCACAGAGGCATTCTTAAGTTTTATCGGATTGGGAATCGCTGCACCTGAAGCTTCGTTAGGTTCTTTGGTAAATGACGGTTTTAGATATATAAAATCATATCCGTATTTATTGATTATTCCATCCGTAGTTATCAGTGTATTAATCCTAAGCTTTAACTTATTGGCTGATGGTCTTCGTGATGCGCTAGATCCAAAAATGCGAAAATAATAGGGGAGGAGAATTCTAATGGAAAAATTACTTGAAGTAAAAAACTTGCATGTCTCCTTCGATACCTATGGTGGTGAGGTTAAAGCTGTACGTGGAGTTAGTTTTGACCTGTTCAAAGGAGAAACATTAGCGATTGTTGGAGAATCCGGTTCTGGAAAATCCGTTACAACTAAGGCGTTAATGAGATTGATTCCTAATCCTCCTGGGCGTATAAAAGAGGGACAGATCCTTTTTGGGGAAAATCGTGATCTTGTTAAAATGACTGAAAAAGAAATGCAACGAATCCGTGGAAAAGAAATGTCTATGATTTTCCAAGACCCAATGACTTCTTTAAACCCAACCATGAAAGTTGGCAAGCAAATTATGGAGGGTTTAATTAAGCATCAAAATTTAAGCAAAGCAGCTGCCCGTGAGCGCGCAATTGAGCTTTTAAGATTAGTAGGTATTGCCCAGCCTGAAATTCGAATGAACCAATATCCCCACCAATTCTCTGGGGGGATGAGACAACGTGTTGTTGTAGCGATTGCTTTGTCTTGTAATCCTAAAGTGTTGATTGCCGATGAGCCTACAACTGCATTAGATGTTACCATTCAGGCGCAAATTCTTGAATTAATGAAGGATTTACAAAATAAAATTGATACATCGATTATTTTCATCACGCATGATTTGGGAGTTGTTGCTAACGTAGCTGACCGTGTAGCGGTTATGTATGGTGGCCAAATTGTTGAGACTGGAACGGTAGATGAAATTTTCTATGATCCGCGCCATCCATATACATGGGGGCTGTTATCCTCTATGCCAAGTTTAGATAATAGTGGAGATGTGGAGCTTACTGCTATTCCTGGTACTCCACCCGATTTGATTCATCCACCAAAGGGTTGTCCATTTGCACCAAGGAATCCATATGCCCTAGCAATTGATTATGAAAAGGAACCGCCTATGTTCCAGATTTCAGACACTCATTTTGCCAAAACATGGCTCCTGCATCCGGATGCACCAAAAGTGACACCGCCGGAGCTTGTCCAACAGCGAATACGCCATATGGCCTCCAATTTTGAAAAACCGGTACTAGTAGGAGGGGGTAACTAATATGGCTACAAAAGAAAAAATAATTGAAGTCAAAGGTCTTAAGCAATATTTTAATGTTGGTAAACCTAATATGGTTAAAGCGGTTGACGATGTATCTTTTGATATCTTTAAAGGTGAAACATTTGGTCTGGTAGGGGAATCTGGTTGTGGTAAATCAACAACAGGCCGATCTATCATCCGTTTATATGATTTGAGTGGCGGAGAAGTCATTTTTAAAGGGAATAAAGTCCACGGTAGAAAATCAGGTAAAGATTTAAAGCAGTTTAACCGAGGTATGCAAATGATTTTCCAGGATCCTTACGCTTCATTAAACCCTCGTATGACTGTAGCGGATATTATTGCCGAAGGAATTGACATACACGGTTTGGCGAAAAATAAAGAAGATCGTATGAAACGTGTATATGATCTTCTTGAAACAGTTGGTCTTAATCGTGAGCATGCGAACCGTTATCCGCATGAATTCTCTGGTGGACAGCGTCAAAGGATAGGGATTGCCCGTGCATTGGCAGTGGATCCTGAGTTTATTATTGCCGATGAGCCGATTTCTGCACTTGACGTTTCTATTCAGGCGCAGGTTGTTAACCTTCTGAAAAATCTTCAAAAAGAAAAAGGTTTAACGTATTTGTTTATCGCTCATGACTTGTCGATGGTTAAATACATCAGTGATCGTATTGGTGTTATGTATTATGGTAAATTGGTTGAGGTCGCAGACAGCGAGGACTTATATAAAAACCCAATGCATCCATATACACAGTCATTACTTTCTGCCATTCCGCTACCGGATCCGGAAAGTGAACGTACACGTAGAAGAAAACCTTATAATCCAGAAGTTCATAATTATGATGAGAATGAAGAGCTAGAAATGCGTGAAGTAGCTCCAGGACATCATGTATTATGTTCTTTAAAGGAATTTGAGCAATATAAAAAAACGTATATCAAATAAGATCTGTTTACCTAATTTTGGTTTGTTAATCTTATTGAATTTCTATCAAAAAGGTTATCCAGCTGTGGATAGCCTTTTTGGTTTATATTTGGAAAAAGAGGTGGGAGAGGTTTTTTCATCATAATAGGAGGTATAATGATAGTGATAATAAGGAGTGATGTGGGGAATGGAAATGGTTAAAAAAATGGTAGCGTTTTTGTCAATCCTACTAATAGGAGTGTCGTGTGCAGAAGTATCCTATGCTGCTACAGAATCGGAAAAAGAGTTTATATTACATAGTGGACAGACAATTATTCTGGAAAATAAAGAACTTCCTGATGGAATGAACCGATTTATAAAGGAATCTAATTATTCATTTACATATCCAGATGCAGTTCGCGGCATTTATGTAACAGGAAACTCTGCTGGTGGCAGTAAATATAATGAATTGGCTCAATTAGTGGAATCTACTGATTTAAATGCCATGGTTATTGATATTAAGGATGACCGTGGTAATTTAACCTATAAGCCAGATTCCTCTAAATCCTATGCAAAGGCCGGCGTGAATTTAATTAAAGATCCAGAAAAATTATTAAAAGATATGGAAAAAAGAGAGATATATCCAATTGCGAGAATAACTGTATTTAAGGACAGCTATTTGGCAAAACAAAAACCTGAATGGTCATTCATGGATGGAAAAGAAGTATGGAAGAATGGCAGAGGTGAATCATTTGTTAACCCGTTTGTGAAAGAAGTTTGGGAATATAACGTAGAGATTGCGAAAGAAGCAGCTGAAATGGGCTTCCAGGAAATTCAGTTTGATTATGTTCGTTTCCCCGAAGGTTTTGAGACGCGCGATAAAGAATTAAAATATTCAGTGGGTAATTATGGGGATAAAGCGGTAGATAATGTACAGCACCGTGTAAACGCCGTCACAGACTTTGTGGAGTATGCTAAGAGTGAATTGGAGCCATACGGGGTAAAAGTATCTGTTGATATCTTTGGCTACTCTGCTACTCTTCCTGAAGCCCCTGGAATAGGACAAAACTTCTCCAAGATATCTGAGCATGTCGATGTTATTTCTTCAATGATCTATCCAAGTCATTGGACATCTTATTTTGGAATTTCCAAGCCCGACTTAGAACCATATAAGCTCGTGAAAGAATATGCAAAACTCGAAAATAAGAAATTAAGCAGTTTAGAGACGCCGCCAATCTCAAGGCCATGGATTCAGGATTTTACAGCGCCATGGTTAGGAACAGGAAATTATAAGCCATATGGCAAACAAGAGGTAGAGGATCAAATTCGAGCCTTGAAAGAGGAAGGAATCAATGAGTATTTATTATGGAATTCAGGAAACCGCTATACAACAGGAGTAGATTATAAGCAATAAGTCAACTTCATTCAGATAAAAAGGATTGGCCAAAAGCCAATCCTTTTTTTAGTTTTAAAAGAAATAGACAAACAATGAAAAGAGTATGTGTTAGCCCATTTTTCACTGTTATGGTGATCTAACACTGAGGGACTGGGTGCGGGGGTTCTGAACTTGAATTTCTTTTTAATGGGTAGTGGAAATAGCTTTTTAAAGTTTAGATAAAGTGCTTAATTGATTCGTTGATCGGATAATACAGACCTTAAATCAATTTGTAATATCAATATTTGTTTTAGTGATAACATAGTAAATTACAGGACAGATAGATATTTTTCCTTCTATAAATAATGAAAATCTTGTAGTCTGCTATTTGTTACCTTTGCCGCCAACCTTGTTAAAGCCGGCTGTCGAGTGATTGGATTGGACAACATATTTGGAGCGTTGTTTCCTGCCGAAAATCAGATTACCAATACCATTCGTTAGGGGACCCATAAAAGCGGTCAGTCCAATTATTAAACAGGCTACTAAAATGAAATCAAGGATATACTGGCTCATTAGCTCCTCCTTCTATATTTCATAGTTGTGAAGTTCTTTACAATTGTATTCTAATAGTTTAAAAAGTGGTAGGAAAGGGAATATGTACCTTGGTTGTTAAGTGACTCGGTTTTATTTACTTAAATTATACAACTAGTACCCTATATCCTTCATGCAGGTGATAGATTCGAATGAATTAGCATGAGAAGCCTGGTGTTCGATATAGTGAATGAATATTCAACAACTTAATAGAGACAGCAGAACATAATCCCCTAAAAAGGGAATATAGAAATAGATAGAGAAGGAGAAGGTGCATCATATGAGTTGGTATCAAAAACTTTGCGAATATTTCCCGAAAGAAGAAATGAAATCAGAAGAACATATAAACATGCTGCTTAATCACGGTAAGAAGGATTATTTTCTGGATGAAGGAAAAAGTCATATCCTATTATATGCAGAAAGAGAGAATTTTATCTTTGTAGATTATTTATATGTGATGAGTAATTCCCGAGGGAATGGAACAGGTAAAAAGGTTTTAGAGAAATTGAAGTTGAAGGATAAACTGATATTTTTAGAGGTAGAGCCTGCAGATGAGGCAGAAGAAGATACAGCAAGAAGATTGCGTTTCTATAAACGAGAAGGATTCAAGCATGCAAACACTGTTTCCTACATTAAAAATTCTCTTGCCACAAACGAAGATGTGGAATTAGAACTATTATATTGGAGTCCAGAACCAAATGCTGATATGGATCAAGAAGTATTAAAAGCAATGCAGGAAGTTTATAGGGAATTGCACACGTATAAAGATGAACAATTATATGGCGGTAAATATAGACCAACTGAGAAAGCACTGAAAATAAAAGAAGATAAATTAGATATTTTAAAAGAAATTACAAGCTGAAGATAGATTCTCCAGCTTGTAATTTCTTTTTTTTTGAGGATGTTTAACAGCTTCGCTCTCGGGTATATAAATAGTAGATTATATCGGAATATAAAGGGACAGGTCAAATGAAATAGTGCAAAGGAATGGAGTAATATAACAATTATTTCATTTATGTGTTAGTAACTTTAATATTTTGTAAACGAGGAAACATTTTCAAAAAAATCTCTACACATTCCATAATTTATCATGTATAATAATTTTATATATTTCTTAATTATAATAATTATAATTTAGATAGTAACATAAGCATTGTAAAATGTTAAATATATAGCTCAATCGGGATAAGGGAACTTTAAGAATAGGGAGAGTGACAGGGAATGGTTACACTTTACACATCACCTAGCTGTACGTCATGTAGAAAAGCAAAAGCATGGTTGGAAGAACATGATATTCCATATAAAGAACGAAATATTTTTTCTGAATCATTAAGTCTTGATGAAATTAAAGAAATCTTACGTATGACTGAAGATGGTACCGATGAAATCATTTCAACGCGCTCAAAAACTTTTCAAAAGTTAAATGTAAATCTTGATAATTTGCCATTACAGGAATTGTTTAATATCATTCAACAGAATCCTGGCTTGCTAAGAAGACCAATCATCATTGATGAGAAGCGTCTGCAAGTTGGTTATAATGAAGATGAAATCAGACGATTTTTACCACGTAAAGTAAGAACATTTCAACTACGGGAAGCGCAGCGCTTAGTCAATTAGTTTTTTATAATTAAAAACCCCCTGCCTGGACAGCAAGGGGTTTTTTGGTGTATCTTAAATTATTAGACATAATTATTTTATGAAATATAGGCTTTTTGTTTCCCACTATTCTTAATTTATCATAAAATATAACTACCACCTGCTTTATAAATAGTACATCCATGATTAACATTTTTTAAAACAGGGAAAAGATATAACAACCTAGTTTGGGGGTATATCCCTTCAATTACCTCAAACCAGAAGGGAGAGAGTGAATCATGGAAATCGAACGTATTAATGAGAATACAGTAAAATTCTACATTTCATATGGAGATATTGAAAAGCGAGGCTTCGATCGAGAAGAGATCTGGTATAATCGTGATCGAAGTGAGGAACTTTTCTGGGAAATGATGGACGAAGTGCATGAAGAAGAGGATTTTACTGTCGAAGGACCACTCTGGATTCAAATCCAAGCTCTTGAAAAAGGGTTGGAGATTTTAGTCACTAGAGCCCACTTGTCCAAGGATGGTCATAAATTCGATTTGCCAATTGATGATCCCGCCAATTCTGTTGATGTGAAAATTGAATCTATGCTTGAAGAGCATTTTCAAACTAATCACGCGATAGAAGAGCAAACAGCAGAGGATGAGACGTTGGAATTTGTCCTTTCATTTAAAGACTTTGAAGATGTCATTGCGTTAAGTAAAACAAATGGAATCCAAGGAGTTATGACCAAACTAATCTCCTTTGAAAATATATATTATTTGTATGTTGAGTTTCCGGATGGAGATTTTGCAGAAGAGGAAATTGATAATATGCTATCAATTTTACTTGAATATGCAGATGAGTCTGTAGTTACAATCCATCGGCTCGAGGAATACGGCAAAGTAATCATACCTAATGATGTATTTTCAACTGTAAGTCAATACTTTGCTTAAGTATATTTATTAAAGGCTGATTTCCTGATGGAAGTCGGCTTTTTTGTCCTTTTTTAGTAACCGCTCCATACAGAGAGACATTTTTTCAGGAAACGCATATAAAACCAATAGCGTATTTGAGTCATTACGTCAATATTTGGGTATAGATAATGAAAGTTGTTTAAGAAACGGATAAGGTGAGGATTATGAAGAATTTTATTAATGTTCTTTTATTTATCGTGATTTTAGGGGTAATTGGTTTTATTTATGATGAATATTACAGTGGTGAATATATTCAATATGCAAGTATATTGTTTACTTTATCTGTTATTTTCATTGCTTTTGTCATTTTTATGGAGAATCGACACCCTACACAGACGGTTGCATGGTTAATCGTTTTAGGTGCATTTCCTGTTGTTGGTTTTTTATTTTATTTGCTATTTGGTAGGAATTATCGAAAAGAAAAGATCTTTAAGAAGAAATATTTCTTAGATAAACAAAAGTACATGGACATAACTGGGGAAAAAGAAAAGAAGTTACTGGAGATTTCTGATGAAAATCAGGATTACAGGCAATTATTCCATCTTGCTGAACAAATTGGAAACACACCAATCTCTCTATCTACTGATACAAAGGTCCTTACGAATGGGAAAGAGACGTTTAATGCCATCAAAGAAGCGTTACTACAAGCCAAACATCACATACATATAGAATATTATATTGTTCGCCATGATACACTAGGAAACGAAATTAAAGATATCTTGATTAATAAAGCAAAAAACGGCGTGAAGGTACGATTTCTCTATGACGCTGTTGGTTCATGGACTCTTTCCAAGAAATATATCAATGAAATGAGAAAATGGGGGATTGAAGTTGTCCCATTTGGTCCAGTAAAGATTCCCTTTCTAAATAATAAATTCAACTTCAGAAATCACCGAAAAATCGTTGTGGTCGATGGAAATATTGGATTTGTTGGCGGTTTAAACATCGGAGATGAATATCTGGGTAAAGATGAGAACTTCGGCTTTTGGCGTGATACCCACTTGATGTTGATGGGAGAAGGGGTACGCAGTTTGCAGCTCATTTTTGTGCAGGATTGGTATTATATGACCAATCATAGCTTTTTGACGGATGAGTATCTTGCTCCTCAGCAGATGAGCATTGATAAAAGAATGGGAGGAGTACAGATTATATCAGGTGGCCCAGATAATGAATACAGTACCATTAAAAATATTTTCTTTTCTATGATTACTTCAGCAAAAAAATCGGTATGGATTGCTTCTCCCTATTTTATTCCGGATGAAGATATATTCTCAGCCATAAAAATTGCTGCATTAAGCGGTGTTGATGTTCGCTTATTAGTACCAAGCAACCCAGATAAAAGAATCGTATTTCATGCTTCAAGATCCTATTATCCAGACTTACTAGAAGCAGGGGTCAAAGTCTATGAATATCGTGAAGGTTTTATGCATTCGAAAATCGTGATTGTAGATAGTGAGCTTGCCTCCATAGGTACTTCAAATATGGACATGAGAAGCTTCCATTTAAATTTTGAAGTGAATGCTTTTCTCTATAAAACGGAGAGTGTACAAACATTGGTAAATGATTATTTACATGATTTATTGGTTTCTAACGAGCTTCATATAGAAATATTTAAGGAACGGAATTTTGGTATGAGAATGTTGGAATCTTTGTCAAGATTGTTATCTCCGATGCTATAATGTTGAAATTACTTATGAAAATTGTTCATTAGATTGACAATTAGATTTTAATTAGGTGAAGGGTTAGGAATAAAAGTCGGGAATAGAGTATGTATCAGACATAGGAAGGAGACTGTACATGCTCATTGCGATTAATAAAAAAAACAAGCAAATCCCTGCAAGAACTATTATGAATAAACCTGTGGAAGAGTATCGTTGTCCTGCATGTCTTAATCGAGTCATTTATCGTTCAGGTCCTCATACAATTCCACATTTTGCCCATCGTTCCAAAGAGAGTTGCCAGGCAGCCGCTGAATCTGAAACGGCAGATCATCTATCAGGTAAGACTAATTTATACCGTTGGTTACTAAGATGTAATATGAATGTCGAACTAGAGAAATATTTAGCAGATATCAAGCAAAGACCGGATATTTTTATAAAGAAGGATAACCACTCGTATGCCATTGAATATCAATGTTCACCCATTCATGAGGACCTATTTTTGAAAAGGACAATGGGGTATATAAATGCTGGGATTGTGCCAGTCTGGATTTTTCACAGCCATTTTATTAAACGAAAGAGTCCTTATTTATGGAAGTTAACCTCTACCTTGAAATCTGCCCTCAGTCAATCTTCTACCGCTTATCTCCTCTTTCATAATCCCAAGACACCTAACTCTATAATAGCACTCGTTAATGTCATACCTGCTTCAATTGAAGATTATTTTGGGCAAATGATAAATGTAAGGTTATCTAATGACAAGCCCCTTGAAACTATTTTATTCCCCCCTCAAAAAGAAATTTCGTATCTAAACGAGTGGTTTAATAAACGTCATTTGCAACTATATAATGAAATACGCTTTAAGGGTCTAACTAGTAAGCTGATGAAAGAATTATATCAAGCAGGGGTATCTCCCTATAAAATACCTGGGTTTATAGGAATTCCTTTGTTAAGTGGCTGTATGTATGGGGTACCGGCCTTTGTCTGGCAAGGATTCCTCTATATCGATTTAAAGAATGCGGGCAAGCTGCATGAATCGATTAGTGAGGGATGGATTCGGACAAGATTTTTGGAAAGAATAAAGAATAAAGATATCATATTAAATAAATGCCCTTTAATAAATCAGGATTTATTCGCTGCACTAAAAGAATATCTCCATTTCCTCGAAAAAATTGATTATTTGGAAGTATCCAGTACAAATCATTATATAATAAGAGAAGAAGTCCTTTTAGATGATAATCTTGAAGAGATAATCAAATTGAGGTTATTCGATTTTTTTGAAGGGAAATAAAGGTACTGTGAAGAACTTTTATGAAAGAAGTAAATGATTGGAGGGAACTGCATGGCTGCAGAAGTAAAGCAATTACCTGAAAGAAAAGATATACCTGTAGAAGATACGTGGAGACTGGAGGACATTTTCCCAAGTGATGAAGCGTGGGAAAAGGAATTCAAGGAAATTTTGGCGGAATTGCCAAAAGGAGATCAATATAGAGGGAAATTGGGAGATAGTGCCGATACTTTATGGCAGGCTTTACAATTTCAGGATATGATTACTGAGAGACTTGGGCGTTTATATACATATTCCCATATGAGATACGACCAGGACACTGGTAATACATTTTATCAAGGAATGGACGACCGTGCACGAAATCTATATTCTCAGGCTGCCAGTGCGTTTTCCTATATTCTGCCTGAAATCCTTGCAATTGATGAAAAAACAATCAATCAATTTATGCAAGATAAAAAAGAGCTTTCCCTATATGAGCAATCTTTAAAAGAAATTAATCTGCAAAGGCCTCATGTACTATCAGCTGAGTCAGAAGCCTTATTGGCTCAGGCATCAGAAGTAATGGGGACTGCTTCCAATACGTTTGGTATGTTAAATAATGCCGATCTCCGTTTTCCTACCATTAAAGATGAAAATGGAGAAGAAGTGGAACTGACTCATGGTCGGTACAGCAGATTTCTTGAAAGCAGTGATCGCAGAGTTCGTGAGGAAGCCTTTAAAGCGATGTATAAGACGTATGGGCAATACCGCAATACATTTGCGAGTACCTTATCCGGAACGGTAAAGAAAGATAATTTCTATGCTAAAGTGCGTCATTATGATTCTGCCAGACATTCAGCGTTGAGCAATAATAATATTCCGGAAAGTGTATATGAAAACTTAATTAATTCCATTCACAACAATCTGCATTTATTACATCGTTATGTAAAATTGCGTAAGAAGCTGTTGGGTGTGGATGAACTGCATATGTATGATTTATATACACCATTAGTAAAAGATGTGAAGATGGATATTCCATATGATCAGGCAAAGGAATATGTGTTAAAAGGACTTGAGCCTCTGGGTGAAGAGTACATTAATGTATTGAAAGAAGGATTTGAAAATCGTTGGGTAGATGTGCATGAAAATCGCGGTAAACGAAGTGGGGCATACTCCTCAGGTTCATATGGAACTAATCCGTATATTTTAATGAACTGGCAGGACAATGTGAATAACTTATTTACACTGGCACATGAGTTTGGCCATTCTGTGCATAGCTATTACACACGCAAGAATCAACCATACCCATATGGTAATTATTCAATCTTTGTTGCTGAAGTAGCCTCTACTACAAATGAAGCTTTATTGAATGATTATTTGCTGAAAACGATTGATGATGAGAATAAAAAGATCTATTTATTAAATCATTATCTTGAAGGCTTTAGAGGTACAGTGTTCCGTCAGACGATGTTTGCTGAATTTGAACATATCATCCATAAGATGGCGCAGGATGGAGAAGCTCTGACTGCAGAGAGTCTTACAGAAAAATATTATGAACTAAATAAAAAATACTTTGGTGATGATATTGTCATAGATGAGGAAATTGGTTTGGAATGGTCCAGAATTCCTCACTTCTACTACAATTATTATGTATACCAATATGCGACAGGCTTCAGCGCAGCGGCTGCATTAAGTAAACAGATTTTAGAAGAAGGGCAGCCTGCAGTTGAGCGCTATATTGATTTCTTAAAAGCAGGTTCAAGTGACTTCCCAATTGAGGTTCTTAAAAAAGCTGGCGTAGACATGACATCGTCGCAGCCGGTTGAAGAAGCTTGTAAAGTCTTTGAAGAAAAATTGAATGAGATGGAAGCTTTATTGAATAAATAAGGATAGACTAAAAAGAGTAGCACAGATCCAGAAAAGGTCTGTGCTACTCTTTTTTACATGAGAAGGCCGACTACCTTAACGAGAAATAAATACCATCTCATAAGTTTACATAGTGGTTTTGCAGCTCCCGTTTTGATCAATCTAAACGAGTGTCTATCCTACCTCGATTGTTATCCAACGGTGGTTATGTTTCATGCAACGAGTGGTCTACTCAATAGCTATTTAAAATCCCTTAAATTTCTTTTGATAACCTATACTATAAAGAAAGATAAAAAAAGAGAGGAATAATATCGGTGAAGATACATAGAGAGGGATTATACGCATAATACCAAGTAATTGCAGGAATAAAGAAAATAAAACCAGTATAACTAAGCCGCCAAAATAAAATTTTTTCATAGAAATCACCCTTTATTATATATAGTGGGAAATGTATTGATTACTATAGATTATGGCTCCGAA
The DNA here is from genome assembly GCF_059694525.1 of Pradoshia sp. TA40_28. Lineage (NCBI taxonomy): Bacteria > Bacillati > Bacillota > Bacilli > Caryophanales > Bacillaceae > Pradoshia > Pradoshia sp. TA40_28. Next base: position 22,454 of record NZ_JCATZO010000007.1, on the reverse strand, counting down.
AGAGAGAGTATGCTGAGAAAATGACAGAAATGTGAATAAATGAACAAAGTACTTGCATAAGTCCTCAACTTTTGTTATATTACTATTGTGAAGTTGATCACTAGCAAACATTTACCCCTTTGTTTGACCGTGAAAAATTTCTCCCATCCCCTTTGTTCGTATGAAGAAGAAGACTCTGTCCGATTACAGAGTCTTCTTCTTATTTATGCGGTAAAATATTTTAAAATAATAATGATAATAGCGAATTCACTTAGTTTTCTGCATATCTCCAATACGTTGTGTTGGAGGATGATACCCTCTCAACTGTGCGCTTCAAAAGTAATTTTTTCATTTCTCTTTCAACTTCCTGCTTATCCATTTGATAAATAAAGGTGATTTCATGAGTATTAATAATTTGGAAATCCTTAATGCATTCCTCTATAGGTGGAAGTGACTGAGCTTTAGGCGGATATCCCAACATTTCCTCAAGTATTTGTACATAGACTTCATAAGGATAGGTTCCTGATATCTTAATCCCTTCTTCTTCCATCTTTTGATTGAAAAAGACTAAGCTTGGCAAATCAGTGATATCCATTTCAAAAGAAATTTTAAGATCACATTGAAAAGCCTTTATGGCACTTTCTGATTGGATATCACGTACAAATTCATCACAATCAATATGGGCTTTACGAGCACAGGCCAACAATGTTTGCCAATTGGACACACTCTTTTGATCAAGAAATAAAGCTTCCTGAATCTTTTTGAAAAAACGATAACCTGCTTTTTTTCCTTGCAATTCGGCCGCTTTAATCGCGATAGGGGTCATATATAAAGAGCTCTCGGGATTACTGATCCAGATATTTTCATCGCAGGAAATCCCTGCTCTACTTATGGCTGGAAGAGGCGAGGGATTTTTATAGTATACTTTAGACTTTGAATGATTTAGTCCGATTTTTTTACTAAATACATATTTTAAAGAAAAATAGTGACCAAATTCTAGTTTAAGTCTTTTTATAATTCGGTCTAACTGAAAGCAAGACGGACAAGTAGGATCTATGAATAAATAGATTTCTAATGGTTTTTCTAACGGTTTAAAAAATTGATGTGCGGAAAGCCAATCTGGCCATTTAGGAATAGAAGAATTATGCTTATTCATAAAAATCACCTTTTTGCTGTAAATCTTTCGTATTAATCATATGCTCAGCTGTTAAGGTGAGTCTGTTTAATAGATACTCTCTTAAGGGAGACTCTAGATGGATGGTATCCATAGCCATCTCCATGCAGCTCAGCCAGGCTTTGGCATGTATAGAGGTTATTTCAAAAGCGAGATGTCTGGCTCTTAACATTGGATGGCCATGTTCCTCTGTATATAATGTTGGCCCCCCTAGAAATTGTGTTAGAAACTGTTTTTGTTTACGAGCTGTCTCTGTCAGGTCATCTGGAAATAGTGGAGCGAGCAGTGGATGAGAACCCACAAGATCGTAGAATGTATCTATTAATTCAGATAGCCGCACTTCCCCTAATGCATCATATGGAGTTGGATGTTCAGCCATACATAATTCTCCCTCCATGAGTTGATAAGAATAATATTAACAAGAGAGACCTAAATTTTCCAATATCCTGCTTTTTTTTGCCTCCTTTTATAATTTTATGGCAATATAAGTGTCTATATAATGGGGAGAAGTGACCAAAATTATATCCGATAGCTATCTTAATGATTTGGAATGGTTAACAAGCTTCCTGAGCATTAAAAAAGCTATCCATATACATGAATAGCTTTGCTTGTTTCTTCAATTATGCGTAATAGGAAGTCATGACTTTATTTACATATGCTTGTGTTTCTTTAAAAGGAGGGACACCACCGTATTTATCCACATTTCCTGGACCTGCATTATAAGAAGCTAAAGTCAGTTCAATATCTCCATTATATTTTGTCAGCATAGACTTAAGATATTTCGTTCCACCCATAATATTATCATAGGGATCCATAATATTATTTACACCTAGGGAAGAAGCAGTCGCGGGCATTAGCTGCATTAAGCCGGATGCACCGGCAGAGCTTATGGCATTGGAATTATAACCGCTCTCCTGCTGAATGACAGCTTTGATTAGTTTTTCAGGAACCTGATATTTATTGGCTGCTTCTTTTATAATGCTATCGTAGCCAGTAGGCTGTTCCACATTCTCTGTTTTAGCAGTTGGATGGCTAGAAACAGAGATAGGATTATATGACGCTGGTGAAACGGTAAGTAAGCTATTATTTAATATAGTGGCCAAGGTACCTAATCCACTATTGGCTTGAATCGCATTAGTTGGATTGCTGGCAGATGTTAGTACCTCATTCAGCAAATCCTGAAACAAATTAGCAGAAGACGTTGTTTGAGATGTAGATTGAGTACTGGTTGGTCTTAGAGATCCCAGAGCTTGAAGCTGAATAATTGTACTTATGTCTCCTACGTTCACTTTGGTTCACTCCTCAGTAAGTTTTAAAACCATTTGGTTATAAAAGCGTTGTACTTTATTTTTGGTTGGTCGGATTGGAATAGCAGCTTCTCTTAAAAGTTGATCAAATTCGTTTTTTCCTTGGATGTAGTCATGCACTTCAAATTCTACCTCATAATCCTCAATTTGGAAATAGGAGCTATTATCTAAAACGAGCAGACCGTTTTTATAAGGAACTTCAACTCGTTTTGTTGTCAGGGTGCCAAAATATTGAATCGTTTGTGGGTCGATTTTTAAATCGCTAATCTTATCAGCAATTTTACTATCAGGTATCCCACCGTTTTCCATTATGCTATTGGCCGTCAAATGATCCAAATCCCAATTTGTTTCGAGTAAGCCTTTTTGATTTTTAAGAGGTTGCTTAAGAGTCATTTCATAGGTTGAATTTTTTTCTCGGATGCGTAAAGCAGAATTATATTTTTTTAAGTCAAAGTTTTCGGTGTCAAAATAATGATTTTTTTGCATGATAAATTGTTCAGGCTTTATCCCAAACTTTTGTATGAGGTAATCAAATTCCTTTTTTGTCAGTAAATTTTTGAATTCTATTTCGATTTGCTCGCTCATATACTCATCCTCCATGATAAAATTATGTATAACTATTATGACTTCTTAGTGAGATAACATCAATCTTAGATATCCCTGTAATCTTTGTGTTAAAATGGTTTGGAACAGAATAAGGGCAATAATAGTACGAATTGTATTCATTATAATGGGTAACATTCAGTGAACGAGTTTTAAACATACATATAGATGAAAACGGCATCAATCTGAAGTTTTCCCTTGCTCGTTATAAGAAGATATTGAATAGTATTTCAGGTGGTGGAATCCATGAGTAGAAAATGGGATGAATTTTTAGCCCCTTATAAACAGGCGGTTGATGAGTTGAAAATCAAATTAAGGGGTATAAGGACCCAATGTGACTTAGAAAAAGAACATTCACCAATAGAGTTTGTTACTGGACGTGTCAAACCGATTGCGAGTATTCTGGATAAGGCTTATCAAAAGCAAATACCTGAGGAAAGACTTGAAATGGAGTTGCAGGATATAGCTGGTCTTCGAATTATGTGCCAATTTGTGGATGATATAAAGCAGGTAGTCATGCTATTAAGACAAAGAACTGATTTCGTGATTATTGAAGAAAGAGACTATATTACAAATAAAAAAGCAAGCGGATATCGTTCCTATCACGTAGTCATTGAATACCCGGTTCAAACGATTCACGGGGAGAAAAAGATATTAGCGGAGATTCAAATTCGTACCCTTGCTATGAATTTTTGGGCTACAATCGAGCATTCGCTTAATTATAAGTATAACGGACAATTCCCGGAAATTTTACGTAGTCGCTTAGAGAGATTAGCTGAGGCAGCTTTCCATATGGATGAAGAAATGACCCAAATTAAATTGGAAATACAGGAAGCGCAGCGATATGTCTTTAAGAAGAGGGGGAAATAACATTTACAGGTGGGGATTATGATGAAATATGCAGTTACGTCTAAAGGAGATACCAAATCTAATCATTTCATGGAGCAAGTAAAAGATCAACTTGATAGTATGGGTGTTATTTATGATGAAGATCAACCAGATGTTGTTATATCAGTAGGCGGTGATGGAACATTATTATATGCCTTTCATCGCTACAGTTCACGCCTTGATAAAACGGCATTTGTAGGTGTACATACAGGGCACCTGGGTTTTTACGCTGATTGGACTCCAGAAGAGATCAATAAGCTTGCGAACGCTATTGCTAAAACACCTTATCAAACTGTGGAATATCCATTATTGGAGATTACGGTACGATACAGTCATGGAGGCAGAGAAGCTAAATATTTGGCTTTAAACGAATCAACCGTGAAAAGTGTGGGAAGTACATTTGTAATGGATGTAGAAATAAGAGGACAATCCTTTGAAAGATTTAGAGGAGATGGACTATGTGTATCCACTCCTTCCGGTAGTACAGCTTATAATAAAGCGCTTGGTGGTGCCATTATTCATCCATCTATCCCTGCTATCCAATTAACGGAAATGGCTTCTATAAATAATAGAGTGTTCCGTACAATTGGTTCTCCTTTAATACTGCCAGCTCATCATACCTGTATGATGAAACCAGTAACAAACGATGATTTTCAGATTACGATTGATCATTTGAGCCTTTTACATAAAGATGTAAAATCAATCCAGTTCAGAGTAGCCGATGAAAAAATTCGATTCGCACGTTTCAGGCCTTTTCCATTCTGGAAAAGAGTACGTGATTCGTTTGTTACAGAATAAGGAAAGATATAATAGGTGTCCTAAAAGTATGCATGTAGCTTTTGGGCACCTTTTTTACTGAATAAACTACTCGTTAAGTACAGAAACTTTTGAAGTATGAAAGACAAAAGGAAGGTAATTATGGGGACGCCATTTAAGATGGAATGGATAATAGAAAATCAGGATTGCAATAAAGTATTGAGAGATTATTTGGTTGATAAGAAAATATCAAAATCAGCTCTGGCGGATATTAAATTTAAAGGCGGCTACATTTATGTAAATCAACAAGAGGTAACTGTTCGATACATATTAAAGACAGGTGACCAGGTTACGATTGTCTTTCCGGAAGAAGTGGGAAGTAATCAGCTTAAGGCCGAAAAAATTCCGCTTTCTATCGTTTATGAAGATGACTATGTAATGGTTGTTCAAAAACCAGCCGGTATGTCTACAATTCCATCAAGAGAACATCCGCTTGGCAGTTTAGCTAATGCAATTAGAGGGCATTATGAACAAATTGGACACTTGGCTACTGTCCATATTGTCACGAGACTGGACCGGGATACTTCAGGTTTGGTTTTGATTGCGAAGCATCGCCATATACATCATTTATTAAGTCTGTCACGGTCAGTAAAAACGGTTGAAAGGAAATATAAAGCTATAATTACGGGTGTGATTTCCCCTTTAAACGGTATCATAGAAGAACCTATCGGCCGGATGGATTCGAGTATTATTAAACGTGAGGTTCGTGCAGATGGCCAGTATGCCTGTACGGAATATAACACCCTTCAAGCATGTGGGGATTTTTCACTTATGGAATTAAAGCTGCAAACCGGAAGGACCCATCAAATAAGAGTACATATGGCCTTTATGGGTCATCCATTGATGGGCGATGATTTATATGGGGGGAGTAGACAGCTGATTGAACGGCAGGCACTGCATTGTTATTCACTGAAGTTTTCCCATCCTATAACTGAAGAAACACTTTCGTTTGAATGTGCCTTACCGGATGATATTAAGAATGTTATTCGTGCGGGTAATAAAGTAGATAATAGGAAAAATGAGTCTACATGAAGAGATAGAAGAAGGTATACCACACCCCCTTTAAATAAGGAAGGGTGTGGTAAAGGAATCATTCAGCATAAGTATGAAATTTTTCCGGCACCAAGGGAAGGGAAGAGTTAACTGAAAATAATGTCAGCTCAGGATAACGCAGTGCTGTTAATTTTCCTCCAAATACAGCTCCGGTATCAATATTGTACGTATTATTTTTAATTCTTGGTTCACGAACAGGCGTGTGTCCATAGACAATCATCGGGTTACCAGGGTGGTGGAGTGCCCAGTCCCTTCGCTCGGGTCTTCCGTCTGGGAGGGTATTCCCCGTTATATCCCCATACAGGACAAACGTTTTAACACCCTTATGCTTGGATCCTATCAATTCTTTTTTGATTCCTGCATGGGCAAGGACAAGCTTTCCTTGATCTAAGACAAGATACAGGGGAGCAGACTCGTATAATTGCACAAATCGGTCGCGAACTTTCTTTCTATCCGGTTTAGACAAGGCATCGAGTTCGGCAATTGTCGTCTCTAAGCCATGAACAGCCTTCACTTTATTACCTAGGAAATAACGATATAATTTATTGCAATGGTTTCCTGGGATATATAATCCTTTTTTTCTTTGTATGGTTAATGTCCATACGAGATGAATCATCTGGATTGAGTGAGGACCGCGATCTGTTATATCCCCTATGAATACAGGAGTATAAGCGTTTGGATGTTCAGGTATACCCTCACTATCAAATTGATAGCCCATCTTTTTGAATAATGCTATACATTCATCATAACAACCGTGTACATCACCGATGCAATCATAAATCATTTAAATCACTTCCTTCTATTACCTTTATATTACCCTTTTTTACTTTGTTTCAATTATAACGATTTAGGAAATTGTATAGGGTATAGTAGACAGATTAGAGACGACATAATAATGAGAGGGTGACCTCAAAGAATGGACATACAGGAAAGCAAACAAAGAGATTTGCTGCAAACTTTAAAAGAAGAAAATCTCCAACAGTTCCGGAAAATATTTTTGGGAATACATCCATACGATCAAGCGCAGTTTTATGCGGAATTAGAAGAAAAAGAAAGAGCTACCGTTCATCATTTCCTTTCACCAGATGAAATGGCAGAGCTTATTGGAAATCTTGCTTATGAGTATGAAGATCAAGTTATAGAGAAAATTTTAGCCGAAATGGATCCTCGATATGCTGCTTCTATTTTAGCTGAAATGCATACGGATGATGCAGTCGACCTGCTTAGTAATTTGGATAAGGAACAAATTATTAGTTATTTGTCTTTAATGGATGAAGAGCAATCGCAAAATATCAGGCATTTGCTTCACTATGAAGAATCAACTGCAGGCAGTATTATGACTACGGAGTTTATTAGCATTGTGGAAAATCAAACAGTAGGATCTGCGATGAAATTAGTGAGGAAGGAAGCTCAGGATGCTGAATTAATTTATTATATTTATGTGATGGATGAGGATCATAAATTAACTGGGGTTCTTTCCTTGCGTGATTTGATTGTGGCGGATGACAACACAATGGTTTTTGAGTTAATGAACAGACAGGTCTATGTAGTAAAAGTTAGTGATGACCAGGAAGAAGTAGCTCGAAAAATGAGAGACTACGATTTTATAGCGATGCCGGTTGTCGATTTTCAACATCATCTGGTCGGTATTATTACTTTTGATGATATGATTGATGTTATGTATGAAATTGCTTCGGATGATTACTCAAAACTAGCTGGGGTATCCGATATGGAATACATGGACAAGAGTCCATTTTCATCTGCTCGAAAAAGGCTGCCATGGTTAATTATCTTATTATTTTTAGGCATGATGACGGCTAATTTAATTGGTCAATTTGAGGAGACTCTATCGAAAAAAGCAATCCTTGCTGTCTTTATTCCTTTAATCGCAGGGATGGCCGGTAACTCAGGTACCCAAAGTTTGGCTGTTATTGTACGAGGAATAGCTACTGGTCAAATTGAGGATGAGAGCAAGCTGAAACTTCTATGGCGAGAAGCCGGAACAGGTCTTATAACCGGTGTATCATGCGGGATCGTGGTAACTATTATTGTGTATGTCTGGAAAGGTGAGCCGGTACTTGCCGCTCTTGTTGGAATTTCAATATTGGTGAGTTTAATTGTTGCAACATTAGCTGGAAGCCTAGTGCCTTTATTGATGCATAAAATGAATATTGATCCTGCCGTCGCTTCTGGACCGTTTATTACAACAATTAACGATTTAATCAGTATCCTTATCTATTTTGGAATGGCTACCCTCTTTATGGGGTATCTAGCATGATATATTTAGCTGAAAAAACAGAAAATGGTTGCGATTCTTCCTTACTTAGTTTAAATTAGTAGTAGGTACTAATAACATGTATTAAATTTAAGGAGGAATCCTTCGTATGAACTTGAGTATGGATGGGAAAACCATTGTTGTTATGGGTGTAGCAAATAAAAGAAGTATTGCATGGGGGATAGCTACTTCACTCTACCAGGCTGGCGCTAAATTAATTTTCACTTATGCTGGAGAACGAATGGAAAAGAGTGTTTATGAGCTTGTAAACAGTTTAGAGGGCGGAGCAGAGACCTTTGTACTGCCATGTGATGTAACGAAGGATGAAGAGATTCAACAGTGTTTTGCCATTATCAAAGAAAAGTATGGCAAAATAGATGGAATAGCACACTGTATTGCTTTTGCCAACAAGGAAGAGTTAAAGGGCGAGTATATGAATACAACAAGAGATGGATTCTTATTAGCTCAAAATATTAGTTCTTATTCCTTAACGGCTGTTGCTAAAGAAGCGAAGGACATCTTGAATGAGGGAGCAAGTATTATTACTCTTACATATCTTGGCGGAGAGCGGGTAGTGCAAAACTATAATGTAATGGGTGTAGCAAAAGCTTCTCTTGAAGCAAGTGTCAAATACTTGGCTAATGATCTTGGACCTAGAGGTGTAAGAGTGAACTCTATTTCTGCAGGAGCTATTAGAACCTTGTCAGCTAAAGGTGTTGGCGATTTTAACGAAATACGAAAAGTGTTTGAAGAACGGGCACCATTGCGGAGACAAGTAACTCAGGAAGAAGTAGGAGATACAGCGCTATTTCTCTTTAGTCCATTGTCCCGTGGGATTACGGGTGAGAATATCCATGTTGATTCAGGATATCATATTTTAAGTTTATAATGATAATGACTACTCTTCAATGTGAAGCGGTTTTTGATAACCGTTTTGCGTTGAAGAGTTTTTTTATTCTATCTAAAAAAATGATGGAATAGCATTAAAAATGGTCAGATCATCCACGCCTATGAACAGGTGAATCCCCTTATTTATTCTCAAATATAATAAAAAATGTTAATAAATTCTAATAAAATGATAGTCAATTACGAAAAGCTATGACATAATAAATCATAATATTTTAAATATTTTAATAAATTACATAATTATTGTATGCAGGAGGGAAAGGCTTGGAGGACTCTGTGGTTTTAGATGTAAACCATTTAACTGTTTCTTTTATGGATGACGGAAAACTAGTTCCTGCAGTAGAGAATATCGATTTCCAGCTTCATAAGGGAGAAATTCTTGGAATTGTTGGTGAATCCGGTAGTGGAAAGAGTTTGACCTCTTTATCGATTATGGGATTGCTTCCCCAACCACCGGCTATTGTTGATCCCCAATCAGTCATTAATTTTGAAGGGGACGATTTATTAAAAAAAACTGAATCACAAATGCGAAAAATTCGCGGTAACCAGATATCTATGATCTTTCAGGAACCGATGACTTCTCTTAATCCCTTGTTTACAATCGGTCAACAAATGATCGAAGCATACAGGCTACACAGAAACGGCAATAAAGTTCAGGCGCGTATGGAATGCTTGGAAATGTTAAAGCAGGTAGGGTTACCCCGGGCTGCTGATTTAATGAAAAATTATCCTCATGAATTATCTGGCGGTATGAGACAGAGGGTTATGATTGCGATGGCCATGGTTTGTAAACCAAATATCTTAATTGCGGATGAACCAACTACGGCTCTAGATGTTACTATTCAGGCCCAAATCCTTAAGTTGATGAAAGATTTAAATAGTCAAACGGAAACGTCAATCATCCTCATTACTCATGATCTTGGAGTGGTGGCTGAAATATGCGATCGGGTTTTGGTCATGTATGCAGGAAAAATTGTGGAGAAAGGGACGGTCAGGGACATCTTTAAAAACCCAAAACATCCATATACAAAAGGATTGTTGAAATCTGTACCTGATATCAGGCAGAAAGACAGCAAATTATATTCTATTCCAGGTAATGTGCCAAAACCAGGGATGATTCAAAATGGTTGTGTTTTTGCTCCGCGTTGCGAATATGCCATGCCCGCCTGTGCCACGGTGAACCCAGAATTACAAAAGGTATCTCCTGAATATCAATGGGTAAGGTGCCTATTATATCAGGGGCAGGAAGGAGGCATCATTCATGACGGAGCTATTAAAAGTTGAAGGCTTGAAGAAGTTTTTCCCGATTAATGGTGGAGTTTTGAGCAAGAAAATTGGTGAAGTAAAAGCTGTAAATGACATTTCATTCTATGTGAAAAAAGGAGAAACCCTTGGGATTGTTGGAGAGAGTGGCTGTGGAAAGTCAACGACCGGCAGATTATTAATGAGGTTAATTGATCCGACAGAAGGAAGTATAGTCTTCGAGGATAAGGAAATCATGTCCATGTCAAAAAAGCAGCTTAGACAAGTGAGACGTGATATCCAAATGGTTTTTCAAGACCCTTATGCGTCATTAAATCCGAGGCACTCCATCCAGCAAATATTAGAGGAACCTTTAATTGTTCATGGGATTGGCAATAAGAAGGAGCGGGCTAATAGGGTAGCAGAAATGATAGATGTTGTGGGACTCAGTTCCTATCATTTAAAACGCTATCCCCATCAATTCAGTGGTGGTCAGCGTCAGCGGATTGGTATTGCCCGAGCCCTAATGACCAAACCTAAATTAATTATTGCAGATGAGCCTGTTTCTGCACTTGATGTATCCATACAGGCACAAGTATTAAACCTTTTAAAAGACGTCCAAAAAGAATTTGGCCTAACTTATATTTTTATAGCCCACGATCTGGGAGTTGTCAGGCATATCAGTGATCGCGTGGGAGTTATGTATTTGGGTAGAATGGTAGAATTATCGGGCAGCGAAGAGTTATACGAACAACCTCTCCATCCATACACACAAGCTCTATTATCTTCAGTACCAATACCAGATCCGGATATTAAGCGTGAATCTATCATCCTAACTGGAGATATACCAAGTGCATCCAATCCACCGAGTGGTTGTGCTTTCCATACAAGATGTCAGCATGCAATGGAAGTTTGTAAGACCATTAATCCAGTATACCAAGAAATAAAAGCCGGTCATTATGCTGCATGTCATCTCCATGGTGAACATGGCAGCAATGATAATAAACAAATATAAGAGGGGGTTTCATATGAAAAAGCTTTTATTGGCTATGGTCAGTGTTCTAATGCTAAGCGTTGTACTGGCAGCATGTAGTTCTGGCGACAAGGAAACTGAGGGTGGTGGCAGTGAAGAGAAAGGAAATACAAAGGATACACTTGTTTTTGGACGTGGCGGTGATTCCACTTCGTTAGATCCAATCACAACAACCGAAGGAGAGTCATTTAAAGTCACAATTAACATTTTTGATACACTGCTAACTTACGGTAAACAGGATACCACGCTGCAGCCTGGATTAGCTGAAAAATGGGAGGCTTCTGATGATGGTCTTTCATATACGTTTACATTGAAAAAAGGCGTTAAGTTTCATGATGGTACTGATTTTAATGCAGAAGCAGTTGTATTCAACTTTAATAGATGGATGAATGGAGATGCTGATCAATTCCCTTATTACAGCATGTTTGGCGGCTATAAAAAGGATGAAGGGCATGTCATTAAGGAAGTAAAAGCGGTTGATGAAACAACTGTTCAATTTACATTGAAGCGTCCTCAGGCGACTTTCCTTAAAAACATCGCAATGAGCTGTTTTGGAATTGCCAGCCCTACTGCAGTTGAAAAAGATGGCGATAAATTCCGGGAAAACCCGGTTGGTACTGGTCCTTATAAATTTAAAGAAAAAGCAAATGACAAAATCGTGATTGAAAAGAATGAAGACTATTATGTAGATGGTGAGCCAAAATTAAAGACAATTATTTTCCGTACAATTCCTGATAACTCCGCTCGATTGAATGCATTAACAAGCGGTGAAATTGATTTAATGGATGGTGTTAATCCATCAGATCTTGAAACCATTAAAGGGAATTCAGCTATTCAGGCAATTGAACGGCCTTCCATGAATATAGGATATTTGGGCTTTAATGTTACGAAGAAACCTTTTGATAATCCAAAGGTGCGCCAAGCTTTAAGCCATGCCGTTGATAAGCAAGCTATCATTGACGCTTTCTATTTAGGAATGGCAGAACCAGCAAAAAATCCTCTGCCGGATTCTGTTGAAGGCTATAATGATGAAATTCAGGATTATGAATTTGATTTAGATAAAGCAAAAGAATTATTAAAAGAAGCTGGTTATCCAGATGGATTTACAATGGATCTTTGGGCTATGCCAGTTCCGCGTCCATATATACCAGAGGGTAAGAAAATTGCAGAAGCAATCCAGGCAAATTTCGCGAAAATAGGAGTTAAAGCAGAAATTCAGACGGTAGAATGGGCCACATACCTTGAGAAAGCAACAGCTGGTGAATTCCCGGCCTATATGCTTGGCTGGACAGGTGATAATGGAGACCCTGATAACTTTATCTATACATTGCTTGATAAAGACTCAATTGGTTCCAATAACTATTCCTATTATGCGAATGATAAGCTCCATGACATTTTAATTGAAGCGCAGACAATCGTTGATCAGGATAAACGGAATGAGCTTTATAAACAAGCTCAGGAAATTATTCATGAAGATGCGCCATGGATTCCATTAGTGCACTCAACACCTTTATTGGCAGCATCAGCTGATTTAACAGGACTTGTACCGCATCCTACGGGATCCGATATTTTAAAAAATGTAGAATTTAAGTAAAACTGCGTTAAGTAAGGGCGCCTTTACATGGATGATTCATATAAGGGCGCCTGTTTATTATGGGGGTGCATACAGATGTTTTCTTATACAATGAAAAGGATTCTGTCTGTTATACCGGTTCTGTTTGGAATGACGTTGATTGTATTTGCCATCGTCAGAGCCATTCCTGGAGATCCGGCACAGGTTATATTAGGACAAAGGGCAACAAAGGAGTCCATTGCCGTATTAACTCAGGAGCTTGGATTGGATAAAGCCTGGTATGTTCAATACATAGATTATATTAAGAATTTGTTTACTGGTGATTTAGGTACTTCTATTAGAACAAATGCTGAGATTACTAATGAGATTTGGCCGTATATTGCTGCTACTCTTGAGTTAACGTTTGTAGCGATGATCATTGCCATCGTCATCGGTGTAAATGCGGGCATCATCAGTGCGTGGTTTTCAAATTCTTGGTTTGATTATTTAGCGATGATCTTAGCTTTAATAGGGGTATCCATGCCCATTTTTTGGCTTGGGTTAATGGAGCAGTGGGCATTTTCATTGCAGCTGGGCTGGTTACCGACTACTGGACGTGAAGATATCAGAGATCCAATCAATGCGATCACTAATCTATATTTGGTGGATACGTTGCTGCAAGGAGATTTTGACCAATTTATTGTCACTATCAAGCATTTGATTATGCCGAGTATCGCGTTAGCAACTATTCCAATGGCTATTATTGCAAGAATGACAAGATCAACTATGCTGGAAGTTATGCAATCAGATTTTATACGTACAGCTCGTGCTAAGGGTGTCAGTATGTTTTGGGTGGTGTACAAGCACTCCTTAAAAAATGCATTTATTCCGGTTTTAACTGTCATAGGGCTGCAAACTGGTTTACTTCTTGGAGGAGCCATTCTGACCGAAACCATTTTTGCTTGGCCAGGTATAGGCAGATATTTATATGAAGCGATAGGCTATCGGGATTATCCGGTGATTCAGTCCGGTATTTTACTGATTGCTGCCGCATTTGTTTTTATTAATTTAGTTGTCGACCTCCTTTATGCATTGGTCGATCCACGAATTAAATACTCCAAATAGGAAGGGTGGTGTAAGGCATTGGGGGAATTGGTACGAAATACAGATGAAACACCATTGGTAATAGAAGAAAAAGTGATTTCTCCATGGGGAGAAGCATGGGCTGCCTTTAAGCGTAACCGTTTGGCAATGGTAGGCCTGGGAATTGTTCTATTCTTTATTTTATTGGCCTTATTAGCTCCGATTATTGCTCCTTATGGATTTAAGGAGGTTAATTTAGCCGACCGTTTAAAACCGCCATCTGCCGAGCATTGGTTTGGAACAGATGACTTTGGGAGAGATATCCTTTCACGTATATTATATGGGGCACGGATATCCTTATCGGTTGGTTTCTTCTCAGTATTGGGTTCTGTCATTGTTGGTTCGTTGCTGGGACTTGTTGCCGGATATTATGGTGGATGGATTGATACGATTATTTCACGTTTTTTTGATATCCTTCTTGCCTTTCCAAGTATCTTATTAGCCATTGCGATTATTTCTATTTTAGGGCCGTCTCTGCAAAATGCCCTGATTGCCATTGCAATTATAAACATACCGAATTTTGGGCGTCTCATAAGATCAAGAGTACTGAGTGTGAAACAAGAAGAATATGTGATGGCAGCAAACGCAATAGGTATGAAGGATTCAAGAATTATCTTTCGTCACATCTTACCGAACAGCATGACACCAATCATTGTTCAAGCTACTTTGGCCATTGCAACAGCAATTATTGAAGCAGCAGCGCTTGGGTTTCTCGGATTGGGAGCCCAAGCACCAACACCTGAGTGGGGGAAAATGTTGGCGGATTCGAAAGGGTTTTTAGTTCAGGCTCCGGGTACACTTTTCTTTCCAGGTTTAGCGATCATGTTAACTGTGCTTGGATTTAATTTATTAGGTGATGGGTTGAGAGATGCTCTGGATCCTAAAATGAAACAGCGTTAGGTTGTAAATAAAGAACAGTAAAACTCCCAATTGTTCGGTAGGACGGCAATTGGGAGTTTTTTTGTGTGTATGTATGGAAAACCACCTCGATTGAACGATCCATTCAAGGAGTAAACCCATTATGTATATTTGAAATATCCTCAAGCTAATGCACATATACATACTAAATAGACTGCAGGCATAGGAGGGTTAAAGGATGAGCCATAATGAAATCAAGGGTCCATTGCCGGCAAATGCCTGGCTTGACAAGGAACAACTCATGATACGATTAAGTGAAGAAGAAATAGTAGAAATTGACGATTTTTTTACAAACGTTGGAACAAAGGAAGTGAATCAGCTAAAGGAATATCATACGGAAAATAGAGAAAATTCACATGAAGGCCATGATAAGGAGGAAATACCGTTACAGCAACCGCCTCTATTAAGCTTTGGTACTGAAAAAAAGCATGCGATAGAACCGCCAAAAGAACAGGAATCTAATTTTTCGGAAGCCCTTGATACGAATGGAAAGATGAAGCGGAAACGTATTGAAGAAATGTCAAAGGATGAGTTGGTGGCTTATTTGGAAAAAATGCCGACGCTCATGCCGAGCCCTGTGTGTGATTTTATAATCGAAGATGGAAAGAGATTGAGGGGGACCGTTGAAAAAGTTAAAGGAGAATATGTCTATATTAAAGTTGCATTCGGGAAGAAATGGATCAAATACACATTGCGGCAAATAAAAGATATAAAGATCGTTCGATTTTAATAACCAAGCAAATTAGTTTTCATATTTTCTGGTTATTTGTATTAGACAAACCTTCCCTTTCTACATACTTATACTATATGAGTCCTAATCAGGGAAGGAGGACCTTTTTATGAAAATACAAAAACAAACAGCAACCGAAATCAAGAAAACACTATCAAAGCAAAAGAAAAAAAATTGTGGATGTACGAAAAATAAAAAGAGAAGCCGTTTACAACCGTAACCCTGCTGTTTAGTCAGCGGGCTTTTTTTTATTTGGATATTTCTAACATATTCAAGTGAGTTTCCCTAAAATAAGTGGATAAAAAGCAGCTTTTTACAAACAATACAGGAAAATGATTTCAATATGAAGTGAGGGGGTGAAAAATGCTATGCATAAGAGGATTGCTTCATTTTTAGCCATAGCAATGTTTTTCACAATGGTAAGTGGGTGTTCCGGTGATTCAAGCAGTAAGGAAGCCAGAATGTCGCTTATTCAGTCTGTGGACCAAGACCCGGTCTACCTTGGTGATCATTCAAAGGCACCATTAGAAGAAATAAAAAAGAAAGTAGCTTCCCATAAAGAAATTTATGATGTGGCTGTTGTCCAAAAGGATAAAGATATTTTGGTGGCGTACAAGGTTAAGCATATGCAGCGTTTTCGCATGAAAAGTATTGAAAGTAAGTTGGATAAGGAATTAAAGAAAAACTTTAAATCCTTTAATTTCACTGTATCAAGTGATATGAAAATATTTCTTGAAACAGTCGAGTTAATCGTGAACGTGAAGGACAAAGGATACCCCAAGAAAAAAGCTGGAAAATGGTTTGATAAAATAATGAAACTACAAAAGGATATGGCATAGGCAGGTGTACATATGGCAAATAAAAAGAATAAAAAACTAACCCCTGAACAACAAAAATATAAAAAGCTTGAACAAAAATATGAAGCAAAACGCCCTGTTGTAAAGAATTGTATTAAGGCATTTTTTGTAGGCGGGCTATTTTGTCTTCTAGGACAAGCTATTACGTATATGTATATATTTTATTTTAACTTTACTGAACAAACAGCTAGTAACCCCACTGTGGCAACGATGATATTTTTATCGATGTTATTAACAGGCTTTGGGGTTTACGATCGGATTGGTCAATTTGCTGGAGCGGGAAGTGCTGTTCCGGTTACGGGATTTGGTAATTCAGTCATTTCAGCAGCAATTGAGCATAGAACAGAAGGATTTGTGCTTGGGGTAGGAGGAAATCTATTTAAATTGGCTGGAACTGTAATCCTATATGGTGTTTTTTCAGCATTTGTCGTTGCATTAATAAAGCAAATCTATCTAATGGTTATAGGAGGTTAATATGCTAACTGGTAAACAAACTTGGATATTAGAAAATCAACCGGTCATTTCCTCCACAGGCGTGGCTGTTGGACCATTTGAAGGCAACGGCAATTTAGCAGATGATTTTGATATCATTCATGATAACCTTTGGCTCAATGAAGATTCATATGAGAAAGCAAGTCGTGTATTACTAGAAGAAGCCGCTCAAACAGCTTTGGAAAAAAAGAACCTGAAAACACTTGATATCCAGTATTTCTTTGCTGGTGACCTAATCAACCAAATCACACCCACCAGCTTTGCAGCCCGAACATTGGGAATTCCATACTTGGGTTTATTCGGTGCATGCTCAACAACCACTGAAGGCTTGGCGCTTGCATCCTTTATTGTTAATTACGGTGGTGCCAATAAAGTATTGGCTGGTGCTTCTAGTCACAATGCCGCTACAGAAAAGCAATTTAGGTATCCGACAGAATATGGGGGTCAAAAACCACCAACTGCTCAATGGACTGTTACGGGGGCAGGTGTTGCCTTAATTGAGAAAAACGATAGATCTCCTGAAAGTAAACTGGTGGTTACGAGTGCAACCATAGGCAAGGTTGTTGATATGGGATTAAAGGATCCGTTTAATATGGGAGGCGCGATGGCCCCTGCTGCAGCTGATACAATTTATCATCATTTTAGGGATCTAAATCTTCCTGATGATCATTATGATTTAGTCGTGACGGGAGATCTAGGGAAAATAGGCCAGGAAACTGCACTAGATTTATTAGAACAGAAGGGTATAAAGCTTGATAAAGATAAATTTAGGGATTGCGGATTAATGATTTATAAAGAAGATCAGCCCGTACAATCAGGAGGAAGTGGAGCAGGTTGCTCAGCGTCAGTTTTATACGGCCATTTACTGAATGAAATGCGTAATGGCAGATATAAACGAATTTTAATGGCAGCAACGGGAGCTCTTCTATCTCCCCTGACCTTCCAGCAAGGGGAATCCATTCCTTGTATAGCACATGCGGTTGCAATTGAAAGACTATAGCGCTTGAAAGTGAGGAGCATATATGCTGGCAATGTTTTTTTGGGCCTTTGTTGTAGGAGGCATTATTTGTGTGATTGGACAGCTTCTATTTGATGTAGCGAAATTAACGCCTGCCCATACCCTTTCGACATTTGTTGTCATTGGAGCTATATTGGGTGGTATCGGGTGGTATGAGCCGTTATTGGATTTTGCAGGTGCTGGGGCTTCTATTCCGATTGTAAGCTTTGGAAATTCGCTTGTAAACGGTGCTTTAGAGGAGGCAGATAAGCATGGCGTTATTGGCGTGCTAACCGGAATGTTTAAAATTACTTCATCAGGCATAACGGCAGCGATCGTCTTTGGATTTATCGCAGCCTTGATTTTTAAACCAAAAGGTTAATGAAAAATCCCCACTAAGCATAAGGATGGATGGTGGGGATTTTTTTGTATTTTTTTATTATTCTTTTAGCACTACATTCCATTGAATTTAAGAATGAAATAAGAGATATTATAAAAGATATTGTATAAATTACTTTTTATGGGAGCATATATGGTTCCTTATTATGATGCTGATTTTCTCTGGAAAGAAGGTTAAACGGTGAAAGATAAACTAATTCATATGAGAGATAAATTAAATAATATTAGTCGTCGTAATCGCTCCATTAGATTATTAAAGATATACAATAAGTGGAGTTTTGATTTGACTGAATTAGATAAGTTATCTACTGATAATAAAAATATTAGTGAATCTATAGTAAAAAAGATTGTAAAACAATATAAAGATGAAATTATCTTACTTAAAGCAACAAAAAGAAATGAAGATTCTATGGTGATGTCAAAAAAATTGACGGATCTATTACGGAATATAAAAGCCATTGAAGAAGAAACTGGTGTCCACGATTTTTATTTAGGTTTCCCTTTTATATCAGGTACCCTCGCGGATGGTACATTTTTTCAAGCCCCTTTATTCTTATATCCCATCCGTTTAGAAAATAGCAGGTTAAATACGAATAAATGGATAATCCGAGTAGAGGAAGGAGGTCCGCAGATTAATCGGACCTTATTCCTAGCTTTTAAGAAATTAAACAAAGTAGACTTTACTGAAGATTTCTTTGAAGAAGCTGCAGAAATTGCTAAGTCATATGATAAAGAACAATGGAGTGCTTTCTTTGAAAAATATGAATTAAATCTATCATTTACGAATGATGGACTGGCAAAATTAAAAGAGTATAAGCAGGAAGATATTCCTGAAACAACTGGTATCACTTTATTGGAACATGCGATTATCGGGAACTTTCCACAGGGTGGTTCGTCAATTGTCAAAGACTATGATGCAATGGTAGACCTAACAAAAGAAGCAGCATTATCCTCACTTGTAAGTGAATTGATTGATCCACAAGAGTTGGAATTTGGAGATGTTGAGATTGATGAAAACAATGGAAATACTCCTCCTGCTGAAGAACCGGATATCCTGAATCTACTTGTTACAGATGGGTCACAAGAGGAAATTTTAAAAGAAGCAAGATACAAGAGAGGACTTGTTGTCCATGGTCCTCCAGGAACAGGAAAATCACAGGTAATTGTAAATTTAATTACTGATGCACTGAGTCAGGGAAAGAAAGTATTGGTAGTTTGTCAGAAAAGAGCTGCTCTTGATGTAGTCTATCAACGCTTGGATAGCTTAAAGTTAACAAACCATATAGCTTTAGTTCATGATGAAAAGGTGGATCGCAAGCCACTATATAGCAAAATAAATGCTGTTCTTGAGAATAATAGAGTCATGTTTGAGCGATCGAAATCTGAGTTGGAATCTGCTTCTAAAAGTTTAATGGAGCATGAAAAACTTTTAAATCAGATTGCCAAGGGGCTATATGAGTATCAGGACTATGGATACCGTTTATATGATCTTTATGGAAAAGCAGCTCCATTAGACGATATGACTAAAATGTTGAATTTAAAACCAGTATTAAGTCAATTGAACAAAGATGACTTAGTTGATATAAGTGAAAAAATATACAGCTATGCCGAATGGTATGAACGTTTTGGCGGTGAGCAATACGAACTGAAAGAACGTAAATCATTTGCACGATTTACGATCAAAGATAAGCTGGAATTGGTAGATTTGCTTAATGATTTAATAGAAAAGGCGAAGAACGCTTCCGATTATTTAAATTCATTGGATTATAAAAAAATCACTCCTGCCTACACATGGCTGATGGAAGACAAGTTAGCAAAGATATATCCGGACTTAGAGGATAATAGCAAAAAAACGATGCAAAGCTTGAGGATTTGGTGGTGGACATCCTTCTCCGGTAAATCAATTCTCGAGGAGCTATTAGAAGGTGAAAAGTTTAAAGGAACAAACTCCTCGGAATGGGTGAAGATTAAGCAAGCCCTTATGATCATGAATCAATTAGGGAATGAAACAAAGAAGATGTCCGAGGAAATCGACCGATTAAAAAGATATTTCGATGATAAAGTGATTGAACGTTATCAAAATAGAATTGCGGAAGGTGATATTCCGTTACAAGAATTAGATAAAATACTAGAATATGTTCACCAGGATTTTGAGGATATCCAACAAATGGATTCTTATTGGGAAGATTGTTCTGAGCTAACGAAAGAAATTGTTCAAGAACTTATAAAGAAAGGTACCGTCTCAGATCAAGCTCTATCGGAATACTGGGTTTCTTTATTTATAAACTCGACCTATATTCATTGGATTGATGAAACGGAAAGCAAATATCCTGAGGTTAAAAAGATATCAACAAGTGAATATTCAAGGATCAGGGAGCGATTTGGCCAATTGATTGAGCAAAAAAGAGTGGCTGCCAATCAATATCTAATTCATCAATTAACCAAATCTGTCGATGAGCTACAGAAAGTTTTCCCGAAAGAATTAAGGAATCTAAAACATCAGGTAGGAAAAAAGAGAATGATTTGGCCACTGCGCAAATTGGTCAATGAATTTTCCGGTAAAGGGCTGGTGAAATTAATGCCAGTTTGGCTGGCCTCACCTGAAATAGTGTCTTCTATTTTCCCATTAGATGATCAATTATTTGATTTAGTTATTTTCGATGAAGCTTCTCAATGTACGGTAGAAAGCGGTCTGCCTGCTGTATTTAGAGGAAAACAATTAATTGTTGCAGGAGACGAAAAGCAATTGCCACCTTTTAATATGTTCCAGTCTTCTATTGTTAATGAAGATGATGAAGAAGAGTATGAAATTGATGAATCGCAAAGTTTGTTAAATTTGGCGAAAAGAAGATTTCCGGAGAAAATTCTTCAGTGGCATTATCGTTCCAAATATGAGGAACTAATTAACTTTTCAAACCACGCTTTTTATAATGGACACGTTCAAATTGCTCCTAATGTTGAGCCGTTGAAAGATCCTCCAGCTATCCAATGGAAGAAAGTAAATGGAAGATGGATTAATCAATCCAACGAAGTAGAAGCAATCGAGGTATATAAAATTTTAAAAGACACATTGATCAATCAACCAGGAAAAACAGTCGGTATTATTACATTTAACGCAAAACAACAAACCAAAATACTGGATATCATCGAAAGATCAGCAGCAGAAGATCAAGAATTTAATGTTGCATATAATCAAGCGATGGCAAAAGAATTGGACGAACGAGTATTTGTTAAAAATATTGAAAATGTTCAAGGGGATGAAAGAGATATCATTATTTTCTCTGTTGGCTATGCTAAAAACGAAGAAGGGAAGGTTTATAACCGCTTCGGTATGTTAAACCAATACGGCGGAGAAAATAGATTAAATGTTGCCGTATCAAGAGCGAAAGAACGTATTATCGTAGTATCAAGCATCGAACCAGAAGAATTGAATGTTGCGAACACAGCACAAATTGGACCGAAGCTTCTTAAATCCTATTTAAAATATGTAAGGGCAGTTTCCAAGAATCATAAGGTTGAAATTGATTCGGTTGTCCAGGAAATCAATGAAAATGTCAACACGCATGTACAAGAACTAGGCCTTCATTTTGACTCGCCTTTTGAAGAACAAGTTTATAAACAGCTGAGAAATTTGGGTTATGAAGTAGCTACACAAGTAGGGATGTCCGGATACAGAATCGATATGGCCATCGTTCATCCAAATGATTCTTCAAAATATATATTGGGAATAGAATGCGATGGGGCCATGTACCATAGTTCTGCCAATGCAAAAGAACGAGATATCTATCGTCAGCGATTCCTCGAAAGCCGAGGCTGGACGATTGAGAGAATCTGGAGCAGAAACTGGTGGAAAACACCTAGTAAAGAAATCGAAAGAATTGATCAAAAGGTCAAGGAATTAGTAAGAAGTGAAGAAGTAAAGAAAAAAATCAGCCTATGAAGCACCTATCGATCGCCCTTACCCGAGCTATACCCGGGTAAGGGCGATTTAAGTGTGTGGAGAAAGGCCAATGAAGTGGCTATGGAGTACCTATGGACCGGCTATGCCCGAGCTATACCGGGGTAAGGGCGGGTCAAGTGTGGGTGAAAG
>NZ_JCATZO010000006.1:0-276204 GCF_059694525.1 Pradoshia sp. TA40_28 | reverse complement strand
TGTGGGTGAAAGGCCGGAGAAAGCGGCTATGGAGTAGCTATGGACGGGCTATGGACGGGCTATCCCGGGGTAAAGGCGGGTCAAGTCTAGGTGAAAGGCCGGAGAAAGTGGCTATGGAGTACCTATGGAGCGGCTTTGCCCAGGCTATACCCGGTCAAAGGCAGGTCAAGTATGGGCGAAAGATGAGAAAAAGCGTTTATAAAGCATTAAAACCCTGGCTTAGCCGGGGTTTCTTTTATTTCACTGGAAAGTTTAACGTTGTAATCAATAAGTTGATAAGTTTGTGTCCTCCAAAAGATTGTCTCGATGGGAAAGAGTCGGAGATGTCATGCAATCCTCGAGTATGTTTAACGGAATCTTATTCATTTTATAATATTTTTCATGATAAATGGCTCTGACGATTTGTTGATAATTTAGCTCTTTTACTTCAGTTAACGGTTTAAATGCCAAATATAGGGGCACGGGAGTTTGTCCATGAAATAAAGGTGGTTGAACATACGGATAGTCTCTAATTGGTGAAAATCCATTATGGCTAAAAAAATGGAGACGATTTATGTTTTCTTTGTATTCTTCTTCATTTTCCGCATCTATTTCTCTTTCAGTTTCGAGGAAAATCCCGAGTAAAGAAGGATGTCCGGCATTTTTCGCATCAATCGAAAGTAATTCCTCTATTTTAAGAAGTGTTTGTTTCCCTATACCTTTCCCGCGCTCTTGCGGATCTGCTGCTATATATACGATATACCCGCTATTTACCTCCGCTAAATAATGAGCAGTTGCAAAGCAGATGACTTTATTGTTGGACTTCCCAACTAAAAAATGAAAATGATTTGGTTTATATTTTTCACTTTGCTTGATGGACTCGTAAAAAACAGTATGGTCTTCCCGTACGTATTCAGGAAAGCATGAATGATATAGAGCTAATGTTTCTTTTACGGTCCATCCTCTAAATGGGTGATTTCATTCCATTCTATAGCCATGGTGCAGGGCTCCTTACGATTTTCTTTAAGTGTAAAAGATAACTCGGCGATAAATCAAGGGTTTATACCCAATATAAAAAATTAGGTATTTATGAGGGGAGATTAGCCCAAACAGAGGAATCACTTTTGACATATGTTATGAGTGTACTAAGCGAAAGCGAGGTGACTTACATGTTTGGTTGCTATGGATATGGCGGTGGTAGTAACTGCGGCGGCTATGGATACGGCGGTGGTAGCTACGGCGGCGGCGGTTACGGATCTACTTTCGTTCTAATCGTTGTATTATTTATCTTGTTGATTATCGTTGGCGCTAGCTTCTGCTAATGATAAAAGTGTACAGAAGAGGTCCTAAACCTCCTCTGTACCAAACTCATAATCACGCATTTACAACTTATTAATGAAAGAAGGGGGTTCAGCTGGGTCTGAATCCCTTTCTTGCATGGAAAAATGAATTTCACATTTCTAGACTAGTGCTCATAGGATAACTGTAACGATAAGGAGGCTGAAATATGGATAATGGATTCTTTAAAAATATGGAAAAGAAAACAGGCGTCAATATGAAAGATGTAATGGATTTAGCTAATTCCTTACAAAATGCAAATTTTAAAGATGAAAAAACAGTCCGCAATGTTATTAAGAGGGTATCTCAAATTGCCAATAAACCTGTACCGAGGGATGTAGAGGATCAACTAGTTCAATCTATTATAAAAGATGGTAAATCATTGGATTTTAATACCATAGCTAATATGATGAATAATAAAAAATAAGAGTAAAGGAGCCACCTTTACATAAGAAATCATTCATTTTCCAATAATCCAAGCCTGCATTCTTGGTTATTTAGAAATCAATGCTTCTTTGTAAGATGGCTCCCCTTTTAAAATGGTTAAGAATCGTGATGCTCTTGCTCGTTTTGCCCGTCTATATTCAGGTACAGAAAGATATAAACCCGTGCGTGCTCGTGTTACAGCGACATATAATAAACGTCTTTCTTCTTCCAAAGGTTTTCGGTCACCATCACGCCAGGATTCTAAAGCGTAGTCATGAGGCATATTTCCGTCTACACAGCCTAGAATATAAACATATTTATATTCTAGACCTTTCGAGCGATGGATTGTACTCAGTTGGATAGCATTTAACGTTTTTTTGGACATCGATTTAATTTCTTTTGCCATGGCTGTCATATGATCGGCATGAAGAATAAAGTCATGAACGGTATCAAAGCGTCTAGCTGCAATTTTGGTATCTTTAATATCATCAGAGCCTTTATCCATTTTATTTCCTTCTTCACCCCGTTTTTTGAGGTAAGCTTGAAAACCGAGTTCCTTTTCGATCATTTCGATAGCAGAAGAGGGGGATAGATCTTTCAGTGAACCGATAACGGAGACAGCTTTATCTATAGCCCGCTTCTGGAATGGTTTTAAATTAGTAATAAAACGCAGAGCTTCAAGCAAGGTACAATCGTTTAAGATCGATAACGCTTTGGCGTCCTGAACTACCGACTTTTTTAAATATAAGGGCGGCAATAAATCCTGCAGCATTCCTGGGTCATCTGGATTTAAACTCGCCCTCATAAAAGCCAGTATACTGCGTACAGTTTTTCTTGTATAAAAGGAATCATAGTCATTGTCAACACGAAATGGAAGACTAGAAGCTGCAAGTTTTTCAAAAATAGCACGGCTCATCGTGTTGGTTCGATAAAGAACCGCAAAATCCTCAGGTTTAGCCCCATTCCTTATTTTTTCGGAAATATCCGTCAAGATCATAATCGCTTCAGAGTCTTCATCGAATGGATAAAACAAAACCGGTGATGGGGATTGGTCATGTGTTGCAACCATTTTTTTAGGTGTTCGAACTTTATTTTGCGACACAATTTTATTGGCCGTTTGGATGATTTTATGGCCAGAGCGGTAATTAGCCGTCAAAATAATCGTTTCAAGATAGATATAATCAAGCTTTAAATTATGCAAGAAAGCTGAATCACTGCCACGGAATGAATAGATTGCCTGATCATCGTCTCCTACGAAACAAGCAGATTCTGCATTTGCGGCAAGTAGTTTCACAATCTCATATTGTACTTTATTAATATCCTGGAATTCATCAATCAAAAAGTGTTTAAACCTATTTCGATATAAATCCAGTACTTCTTTATTCTCCTTCAAAAATTGATAACAGCCTGTTTGCATATCATCAAAATCAAATTTACCATTTACTTCTTTATAGGATTCATATTTTTTATAGAGTTCTAGACAATTGATATCCCAATCTTCTGTAGGATGAATATCCTGAGGAGAGAGAAGATCATTTTTCCATTTGCTGATCTGCTGCAACGCTTGATCAAATGCAAATTCCCGTTCATCGATTCCTAATTCTGGAGCAGCCATTTTTAGCACATATTCTTTCTCTCCATCAAATTTTATCAGTTTACTTGAATGCCATTTTTGAGGTTCATGACGTAAAAGAATTCGATAAAAAATAGAATGGAAGGTGCCTGTAAATACATCATTCAGCATGAATGGTGTTACACCAGGCATTTGTTGCAGACGGTTCTTCATTTCGGCAGCTGCTTTGGATGTAAACGTAACGAGCATTACAGATTTAGGGTCGGCTTGTTTTTCTATTAGTAAGAAAGCTGTACGAGCGGTCAGTACACGAGTTTTTCCGCTGCCTGCCCCTGCCAGTACGAGTAAATGCCTTGCATCTGTTATGACAGCGCTCGCTTGTTGATCATCCAGCAACCAGCCGTTTTCTTTCATACTATTGATAAAGGGATGGGAGTTATACACCCCGGGTAAATGCTTTTTATTATATAAAGGCAGGTTTGTGATAGACTTTGGACCTTGCCAAATGGATTCATCGGTACAATTGTTAATGGACCTTGATTGTGGTAGCCGAAATCCACCATATTCCATGGTAGCCTCATTAACTGCCGGATTCGTTTTATCAGTTTGTTCCACACATGGTGGCCGTGAAGAATCACGATGAATAAAATATGGTTCTTCATGAATTCCAAGATACATATAGACAGGTTGACCACAATGATTACATTGAAGTTCACCATTTTTACCAGCTTCATGAATACGACCAAATGCCTCCTTCGGCCATGTAAGTAAAGAGATAGATTCTTTTTTCCAATTAGCTGTTTTCATCCTATTCCTCATTTATATAAAAAATTTTATTAACGACAGACAAATATCATCTTATCAAATCGAATCATATATTACAAAAGAGGATAAGTGTTTATTCATTAAAAATTTGGGTAATAAAAGTAAAAAAAGGATATAAAAGTGAGGTGGAAAGAGGATGGGGTACATAAGTCCAGTAACACAATATGAATACATACAATATACAAACAGAACGATTGCAGCAGAGAAACTCGCAAAGGATACGATTGCTCGTTTTAAGCCTGTACAACCAATCAAATTCCATCGCAAGGATGAGGAACGGGATTTGCATGACGGGGATATCGGTACAGATGATGATTACCAATTTTCTTCAAAGCGGATGTTTAAAAAGTATGTCCCGATGGATGTGGTGGAGAAAACGGCTACAGAAGTGACCGGGATCGGCCAGTTTGTAAATGAGAGTATATAATCAAGACAAGGAAAGTTAATTCTAAAGAAGTGTATTTCATAAGGAAATGCGCTTCTTTTTTCATTCTTACATTTAGTATATTTTGTCGAAATCAAAATCGGTTATATAATTAATGAAAACTGCAGTGGCATTTAGCCGGCTGCAGTTTTAAATATGTTTCTTCATAGCATGATGTGGAATGCCTGCATCCAAAAATTCATCAGATGTAACAGCATACCCCAATTTTTCATAAAAAGGGATTGCCTGGTTTTGAGCATTTAATTTAAGAATTTCAATTTGTTGAGATAAAGCAAATTGTTCAATCGCTTTCATTAGTGCGTTGCCTACACCTTTTGAGCGGTACTCCGGCAAGATGCAAATTCTTTCGACTTTTCCATAGCTATCAACCACTCTGAAACGACCGGCTCCCGCAGGGTTTCCTTCATCATCAGTTACAAGAAAGTGTGTAGATTCCGCTTCTAAATGATCAATTTCTTCTTCTACTGGTACATTTTGTTCATTTACAAAGACTTGAGTGCGTACGGAAAATACCTTTTCTATTTCTGGCTGTTCTGATACAATCTTGATGTTCATAGAGATAAATTTTCCTTTCCTAATTGATAAGTTTCATAGACTTTCCATGTTCCGTTATCTGTTTGATAGAGTAAATGGATGTGATCCACTACTTCTTCATGTTCAAATTTCATAAGGCGCATTTGCCCAAGAATATCATTATGTTCCTTGTCAGAAAGATCTTGTCCAATGGTAATATGGGGAACAAATTTATATTCCTTTTCTTTGCCCAGAAAATCGTTGTGTAGATCTTCATGCAGCGCAACTAATTCCAAGCTAGGATCAACTTTTAGATAAATGACATTATTGACTGGTTGAAAGGTGCTGGCTTTTAAAATCTTTAAAGTAAAAGGTTCGTGCTTGCCTGAGACTTCCTTAAGCTTTGCAGATATTTCCTTGATTCTTTCCTCTGTGGCTGTGAAACTGGATTTTAATGTGACGTGTGGTGGAATAAGAGAATAATGTGAATCGTAACGCTTTCTGTATGAGTTAACAACTTCTTGCATTTGTTCGGAAGGAAAAATAGCAATGCCAAAATTCATGGAAGAACCTCCTGTCTTATATTGAAAAATATGATATTACATTATTATAGCAAATATTCAATAAATTAACGAACTTGTTATGGTGTATGGAAAAGCCATTTGATTGTTCTTTTCATATCTGACTGCCATGCTTTCCATGTATGATCCCCATCTATCTCCTCGTAAAAGGAAGGGAAACCTTTACCTTCAATTAGTAAATTGAGTTCCTGATTTGGTTCCACAAAATCCATGATTCCTGTTTTGGATGTCTGCACTTGTCTTTCATTCTTTCCAATTGTATGGTAAATCTGCATTAGGTGTGGGTATGAAAATATATTCACCGCTGATAAAACCGTCTCGTTCACGAGTGGTGAATGCAAAGCGATTTTGCCAAATGTATGGGGATAATCCAGAGCTGTCATCAATGAAACAGTCGCCGCAAGAGAGTCTCCGATTAAGGCACGGCCCATCCCCATTTGATAAGTTGGATATTCGGCATCTATAAAAGGTACTAGCTCATGAGCAAGAAATCTTTTATAGGCAGTATGCTTATGACCATCAGGATGATACTTATTCCAGCGGTCATCGACATTCTTATACGGGATCCCAATAATGATAATATTCTCAATTTCTTCTTTCTCCAATAACTTATCTGCAACTCGTCCAATTTTCCCCATTTGAAAATAATCTTTTCCATCTTGTGCTATTAGAACAGAGTACTTATATAAAGGAGAGAAAGTGGATGGTAAATACACAAGGAGCTCGACATCCTCATTTAATTCCTTACTGTAAAAAGATACTCCCTTAATCGATCCAGTATTTAATGCCAATTGCTTCACCTCTGCATTCTTTTCAGGTTTATTTTAGCATAATTTATCCATTGAATAATAATCTTTAATTTGTTAAATTGCGAACATTCAGATGTTATAATTGATGAAAGAGTAAAAAAAGGAGTATTAATGATGATTAAAAACCGTGTACATAGTAAAACTGTTACAAATGCTGCCAAGCTTGCTTTGCAAAGCCGGGGTGTATCAATAGAAGCAATCTCGGAAATCGTTTATGAGATGCAGATTCCGTATAATAAAGACTTAACAATGGAAGAATGCATATACAGTGTGGAACGTGTCCTAATGAAACGTGAAATTCAGCACGCTCTTCTTGTAGGGATTGAACTAGATCGGTTGGCTGAAAAGGGAATGCTGTCAGAACCATTACAATCTATTGTAGAATCTGATGAGTCACTTTTTGGTGTGGATGAGACGATTGCCTTTGGTGCTGTTCTCGGTTATGGAAGTATTGGTGTCACAACATTTGGTCACCTAGATAAGAATAAGTTGGGAATCATACGTTATTTAGACACGAAGAAAGAGGGTAGAGGAGTAAATACATTTCTTGATGATTTGGTAGCTGCGATTGCAGCAAGTGCTGCTTCCAGAATAGCTCATCGCCAGCGTGATAAAGAAGAGTCCCTGTCCGAAAGTGAAATTCAGGATAGAGATCAAGAAGAATTGATAGGCTAAGAGAAGGGGGAAACCTCTTCTTTTTCTTATTAGGAAGATTGTTTTGACCAATAAGCTAGCTGAGTAGAGAGAATTTGTTCCTTTTTAAATGTTCGATAAAGTCTTCGGTGGAAACAAAAGGCTCTTATCCGTTGGTCCTCGATTGATTTGACCAGGATACGTCGTTTTGTAAATATATTTTGATTGGAGACATAGATAATATCAACTGGAATTTGTTCTTGCATGCTTCTAACTAAATCATTCATGTATTCACCTCCTATATCTATTATATACGAACATACGTTTCTTATGCAATTTAAAATAGAACATTTGTTCCTTTTTTGTAAGAAGAAAGGATATGGTCTAAATACGTAAAACGCCTCCGAGAAAAAAGTAGGCAAGTGACGAGCTGTAGAATCATATATTCTTCTTGAAGGAAGGAGGATGGTTAATTGGCTAGTACATTGGCATATCATGAAACTCTGGAACTACATGAGTTAGTAGCATTCAGTTCGAATGCCCTAATAGGACTGAAAATGAAGGTCAAGGATGTACCAAATCAAGAATTGAAAAACTTATATTTAACCACTATTAAAGTCATGGAAAGGTATATTAAAGAGTTGCTGCAATTCTTTCCAAGAGCACCACAAAGAGAAGAAGATGAAAGAGATCAACAGGATGCTGGATTTTATGCGGGCAATCTTTTGGGATTAACAAAAAATTTAATACGAAATTATGCGATTACAATCACTGAAACAGCTACTCCTGTGCTGAAAAAAACATTAACAAATCAACTGAATGGCTTAATTGATCTCCATAGTCAAATTTTTAACTACATGTTAAAAAACAATATGTATCCTGCCTATGATTTGAGCGCATTAATTAAAAATGATGTTAACAATGCAAACAAAGCATTGGCAAAAAAATATTAAGCCTTTCATACTTAATTGGGTGCCCATGTGGGTGCCTTTTTGTTTTGTGGATGTGGATTGTTATAATGGCACTGAGGTGATCTTATGTGTGGCAGATTTACATTGTTTTCTACATTTGAAACAATTAAAGAACGATTTCAAATCGATTCAGCTTTTGACGAGATGGATTACCAGATTAGCTATAACATTGCACCATCCCAAAGGGTCGTTGCAGTCATCAATGATGGATTAAAAAACCGAATGGGCTATTTGAGATGGGGACTTATCCCATCGTGGGCAAAGGATGAACGAATTGGATATAAATTAATAAACGCTCGGTCGGAGACAGTTGCAGAAAAACCAAGTTTTCGAAGAGCTTATCAAAACAAACGTTGCCTGATTGTGGCTGATTCCTATTATGAATGGCAGCAGACACCTGATCGTAAAATACCGATGCGGATTAAATTAAAAAATGGAGAGCCATTTGGAATGGCTGGTTTGTGGGAGTCATGGAAATCAGCTGAGGGACAAGCAGTTTATACATGTACAATCATTACCACATCCTCAAATGAGTTGACCTCATCCATTCATGACCGGATACCAGTTATCCTTAAACCAGAGGATGAACAAAATTGGTTAGATCCAAAGATTCGGGATTCCCAACAACTAAATCAATATTTACAGCCATTTGACTCTGAATGGATGGAAGCATTTGAAGTAAGCGCTGAAGTAAATTCACCTAAAAATAATACCGAACAGTTAATTCAAAGAATATGTTAAAAAGTAAAGGTCGGATGCGACCTTTACTGTCTGTCACAAATGAACGAGAACAACCAAGCTCAGATATATAAACTAAAGCAATGGATTTAAAGCATCAAATGAAGAAAATAGATTGAAAGTGTTGGATTAAAGGAATTAATTTAAATTGGATTGAAGGGAATTGGATGCATTTATCCTTGTGATAAATAAAGGAATGAGTCGCATTTTAGAATAGAGTAGCTTCTTCGTTTGGTGAGACCTAATATACAGCGATTCTAGTAAGCAGAAGGAAGCTTTTGTCTGTACATGATTTATAAGAAAGTGGTAACAAGTAATAGAAAATCAATATATCACTTTAAATGATAGTAAATTTTTTATATGTAAACATTAAATCCATTTAACAGGATTATCACAAACATGTTAAATACCTGTAATTCTGTTTGTCTCTATTAAATTGGGATATATATAGTAGAGTAAGCAAAAAAATATTCTATAAGGGAGCGATTGTTCATGGCAGACAAAATGTCTAGAGAAGAAGCAGGACGCAAAGGCGGAGAAGCTACAGCAAAAAATCATGATAAGGACTTCTACCAAGAAATTGGCGAAAAGGGCGGAGAAGCCACTAAGAAAAATCATGATAAGGATTTCTATAAAGAAATCGGTGAAAAAGGCGGAAAAGCCCGCGCAAATAATAATTAATTAATCAATTATGTAGAAACAATCCGTGGCTTCAGCTTTTCTGAAGCCGATCATAAGCAATCAGGAAAACCATGCATTCAGCATGGTTTTTCTTTTTCTTGCTTTTGTTTGTGATTTGATAAAAGGATCTCCCTCATAGGGCATTTCCCTTCAGTTGGCTTTGTATCATCTGTGATTAAGTATTGCTTCCATTCCCTTTTGGTGTGATCCTCATATCCGCCTAAATCTGGATGAAAGGGCATACCTTCCATTTTTTCTACTTTTCTTCGAATACTTTCAATCGCTTTTTTTCCATAAGGAGTCGAGTAGGATAAATCAGCAAAAATTCTCCTGGGCTGAAAGATCATAATCAAACAATCCCCTAAATTTCTGGTGAACCGATTTTGATAAAAAGGAGCATTACCAGATACAAATATAGGTTCCCCATGAAAAACAAACTCCCAATTGGAATCATGAGGGTCCAGGGGGATCTCATCCGGCCACTCTCTCAAGTCCTGTTTATGCAAATAAGATAAGATATCCCAAAAGTAGGCATTGTAATAATTGAAATCACGGATTTGCAATTCAGGTTGTACGAATAGGACTAAGGCATATCGTATAGACGGATTGGCCTTTGAAAGCTCAAGGAATGAAATAAGTGTCTGGGGAAGGGCTGAAAAATCATTTTTTTCACAATACGTATAGCGCAGGTGACCATCCAGTTCTGCTTTCACGCCAAAGTGGCATGGAAAGTGATTGTTATTGACAGTGAACGCCCAGTATTGATAGGAATTAACCAGCCAGCTTGGAAGATGAAGATCCTTCTCAAAATCAGATTGAATCAGTAATTTTTTCATATGAGATAACCCCTTGAAGTATAGTTAACCTACGCCCATTCTGAGAATACTTCATCATATGAAAATAAATGGATAAATGTTTACAAGGGGAAATACCAGATCCATAAGGTTTTGCTATAATGTAACAAAAACGAATGAAATGATAAGGAGTATCCTCAAATGGTAAGAAAATATGGATGGTTAATTTATAATGGAAGTTTATTATCTTCAAAATTTATGGAAATCCATAATTGGTATAAACAAACGGCTGCAGAGAAAGGGATTATTCTCGATTTAATTAAAAACACGGAAATATTTTCTGTCATCCAACAGAACCAAACGTTTATTAAAGCAGAAAATCGGTACGAAAAGCCTGATTTTATTTTGTTTTTGGATAAGGATGTTCGCCTGGCAAAACAATTAGAGCAATTGGGTTATCGATTATTTAACAAGGCCTCAGTAATAGAAACATGCGATGATAAAATCATGACCTTCCAAGCACTGGCTAATCAGTCAGTCAGATTACCAAAGACCATTTTTTCACCTTTGGTTTTCTTTGATTCACCAGAAATCGATCATTCCTTTATTAATTTCCTCGAAAAAGAACTTTCCTATCCAATGGTGGTGAAAGAAGCTTTCGGATCGTTTGGTGAACAGGTATACCTAGTAAGAAGTCGCGGAGAACTACAGGAAAAGAGAAAAGAGTTACTTTTAAGACCCCATCTTTATCAGGAATTCATACAAAGTAGCAAAGGGAGAGATGTAAGAATACATGTGGTAGGTGACAAAGTGGTCGCATCCATGCTGCGTACATCTGAAAATGATTTTAGGGCAAATGTAACGAATGGTGGGAAGATGCATGAATATAAACCGCCTAAAGTATTTGAAGAACTCGCGATTCAGGCAAGCCGGATTATTGGAGCTGATTTTACAGGTGTGGATCTATTGTTTGGAGAAGAGGGGGAACCAATTCTGTGTGAAATTAATTCAAATGCTCATATTAAAAATATCTATGATTGCACAGGGATTGATGTAACTGAGTATATATTCGATTATATAGCGCAGAAGGTGTGGCATGTATAAAGGATTGCTTATCTACCAAAAAGGAGATTACGATAAAAATAAATGGTTTGCCGACCAATTTATTCAAAAGGGAGAAAAGTTTAATCTTGATATCCAGCTTGTTTTTACTGACGAACTGAGTTTAATGATTGAAGAAGGGGAGTTATCTGTTTATAAAAGGGATCAGACTATGAGTCCCCCTGATTTTGTTATTAATCGAAGCCGAAATAGTCAAATTAGTCTCCATTTTGAGCTGATGGGCTGTAGAGTCTTTAATAATTCTCAGGTGACAGAAATTTGTAACGATAAAGCTAAAACACACCAAATCATTAATAGCCATGGGATTAAATCGGTGAAAACGGCGATTTTTACGGGTGGACAGTCCATATTAACCTATCCAGTTATTTTAAAGACCAATCGAGGGCATGGCGGTACGGAAGTTTATAAAGTGAATAATCAAACAGAGTTAACGGAATACAGAAGAGAATTTAAACCTGATGAAATCATTTTGCAGGAAATGTGTAATAATCCAGGAATAGATGTGAGAGTCTTTATACTTGGTGGAGAGATTATTGGGGCTGTTAAGCGTTATTCCAGCAATAATTTCAAATCAAATTTTTCACTGGGTGGAAGAGCTGAACGCTATGATTTATCTTTTGACCAACGGGCTTTAGTGAATAAAATAGGAAGGATTCTTAATTTTGACTTTGTTGGGATTGATTTTTTAATCGACCATGATGGCGCATTTTTATTTAACGAAATAGAAGATGCCGTGGGTACCCGTACGCTCTATCAGCAATATGATTATGATGTTGTACATATATACTTGGAGTATATCGCTAAACAGATGATCTGATTAACCTATATCAACACCCCTTTATTTTAAAATTATGGATAAAGGTAGATTCTGGGCCATTCCAGTAAGGCATGTATAGGCTAGGTATCCTTTTAAATAGAAATCTAAAAAGTGCCCTGGCAACAATGAAAAGCTAAATCGATAGATTTATTCAGCGAAAATTGGATAGCATAAAAAGAAATTAATATATCGAAAAGTGAATTACAATTATTTGGAATAAAAATTAATTAATTTAAGGATACCTAAAATAAGACTATTTAAAGTCTAGATAGTCATCCAATTCTCTATATTGCAAATTAGTCTTTGCCAACTATTTTTTCGTAATGACATTTATACATTTCAAATCGTTTGCTGGCTTGTTGAGTTTTTTCGTGATAATACCCATATTTAAAGACGTTCGCAGTTACATTTTCTCTTAGGGTTTTTATGCAATCTTTCAGTTCTTGGGAAGACATTAAACTTAGTAATGACAACTAAAACACTCCATACATAGATATTTGCTTATTAATTATAGTTAATATTACTATTTCAAATAAAAAATGTAAACTATAGTGTTTATTTACTCTTATAATTTCTATTTGAAAGGATATATTTTTAATTAATACATTTTGTATCATTTAATTTAACATAAGTTTGAATGACAAAAAACAATAACCCTTTGTGCTTCCAAAGATTTCTTTCGTTTTGGAAGTCATCTCCATTGCATTTAAACGAATGAAGGAGTAATATACTTTATACAAGCTACATTGTACGTGATGCATAATTTAAGTTTTAACCTTTAAGCTGTAATAGGGAGTTTTAATATGAAGGCGGGAATGACAAGCCTCTGTCTATATGACCTGGAGGACAAGCAGGAACGCTTTTGCGAACACCCACTTGGAGAAGTGGTGGTTTAAAACTTTCTTCTATGTAACGGCAACAGTGGCTTAAAAAACCAATTCCAATAGGGATTGGTTTTTTTTATATTCATGACCAATGAATCGAAGTCTATAAACTAATTCAGCCACTGATCGTATGAGCTATTAAATATTAATATAACTTTTATCTTCTAATTAATGTTCTTCTGTTTATTATTTTTTGAATATTTATTATATTAATATTATAAATGAATAGAGTTAAAAGCCATTCAGAATAGTTGGAGGATATTGTATGAGTTATAGGTTGTTTACTTTAGCTATTATATGTTCGTTGCTTACCTTTTTTACACCTACTTTAACAAAACAGACGGTCGCTGCTAGTTCTGTTCCTTTAAAAAATGAATCTACTTTAGTGGAATATCATACCGATACTTATAAGAGTTCAGTTAATGAAGGTATAGTTGATTCAATGGAAACTACATCACTTTCTGAGACATCGTCACAGGATGGGGCAACCATACATTTATCTGGCACTAGTGTTACCAAAGACTTAATTGGGCGTATAGTACCTAGTAAATGTATAACGAGTAAAGGGATGCTTGTTGAAGAAGATGTACAAACAGATTCTAGCTTGATAAGAACTTTGTTTGCTCCGGGCATTCTTGTGATTTTAGCAGGGGCCATTCTTTTTTTGACAAAAAGTGCGTGGAGATGAACACAAGGCTTCCATCTGATCAATAGATGGGAGCATACTTGTCTTCTAATTGAAGCCTATGAAAAACAAATGAATCAAAGCTAATACTTTAATTAGGAGTTTCAGATTGTAGACAAATCCCTTAATCTTTTAGGGGTCTTGTCTACAGTCTTTTTGTTTTCGCTATTCTTTCCTATAAGAACACTATTTTCTACAGAATGGGCTCGCTTTCTGCGGGCAAGCATCAAGCCTCCTCGCGCTCTGCGCTGCTGGGTCTGGGGTACGCTTGTTTTTCCCGCAGGAGTCTCTCCCATTCTGCAGAAAATAGGCCACTGCGTTATAGGGAGTATCCACGGTATAAAATTCTCTGTGCTTTATTGTATAATATTGGTAACTATTATTTACCAAGGTGTGATGAGAATGTTAACCAAACATACGCAAATGAATCGTGAACAGGTAGAGATGATTACAATAGAACAAGTTGTACCGGAGAATCATTTGGTTCGTAAAGTAGAAGCTGTGATTGATTTTTCATTTATTTATCCACTGGTTGAGGATAAATGTTCGGCTGAACGTGGGCGTCCAAGTATTGATCCAGTCGTATTAATTAAAATGACATTCATTCACCTTCACGTGTGAGAGGACTATATGGAGGAAACAGAACATCTTCGTCACACGGATGAGAATAAAGTGATATATGCCAAACGCAAAGAAACGATTGTACGAGTCTTTGCGGATGCGAAAGAAAAGCATGGAATGCGTTGGACGACTTTAAGGGGACTTGAAAAATTGTCCATGCAGGCGATGCTTACTTTCGCTGCCATGAACTTGAAGAAGATGGCCAATTGGACTTGGGAAGGTCCAAAAATGGCCTGAAAAATAAATAAGGATCGGACTATCCCTCTTGAGTAAGCTAAAAAACAAAGAAGGAATTCAGAAATTGATCCCTTAAGGGCCATTCTGAATTCCTTTTGTCTACTTTGTTTTGGAATCGTATTTATATTACATTTTCAGACCAATCATTTTCTTT
Source organism: Pradoshia sp. TA40_28 (assembly GCF_059694525.1). NCBI lineage: Bacteria > Bacillati > Bacillota > Bacilli > Caryophanales > Bacillaceae > Pradoshia > Pradoshia sp. TA40_28. The sequence goes on along the minus strand of NZ_JCATZO010000006.1, from coordinate 261,378 downwards.
ATAGTTTTCCTTTTTATTTTTATCAGGAACAATTCGATCCGTTAGAGCAGAAATAGCGCCATCACCTGTTACATTGCATGCAGTTCCGAAACTATCTTGAGCAAGATACAACGCAATCATGAGGGATAGCATATTGTCAGAGAAGCCGAGCATGGATTCCAATAAACCGAGAGCGGCCATAACAGCTCCTCCAGGGACACCCGGCGCAGCAATCATTGTTACGCCAAGCATTAAAATGAATGGCAGCATTTGAATAAAGTTGGAATCTACGCCCTGTAATAACATAACTGCCATGGCACAGCTGACCAAGGTGATTGTACTTCCTGACAAATGAATAGTTGCTAACAGAGGAACTGTGAATTCCACTACTTTATTTTTTACACCCATTTTTTTAGTTCGCTCCACCGTAACAGGAATAGTAGATGCAGAGGATTGAGTTCCTAATGCTGTAAAATAGGCAGGCAACATAATCTTAAGCATACTAAACGGGTTTTTCTTTGAAGCTGCCCCGGCAACTGTATATTGCAGGATTAACATAAACAAATGCAAAGCAATGATCATCACGAATACTTTAGCGAATACATTAATGATTGAAGCAATCTGACCGCCTTGAGTCATATTGGCGAATATACCGAAAATATGAAAAGGTAAAAGAGGAATAATGATGGAATTAATCACCTTAACCACAATCTCTTTAAATTCATCCATCACATTCAGAAGGGCTTCCCCTTTGATTGCTGCCATTCCCAAACCGATTGTAAAAGCCACAAGTAAGGCTGTCATAACGCCCATGACAGCAGGCATTTCAATGGTAAAGTAGGGAGATACTAAAGCATCTTCAGGATTTGAAAAGCTTTGAGCTACCTGATTCTTCAGTATCACTGGATATAATGTTTTGGCAGCTATAAAAGCAATTAAACCAGCCAGTATAGTGGAAGCATAAGCTAAACCGGTTGTAATTCCGAGCATTTTACCGGCACCTTTCCCCATAACTCCAATTCCTGAAGCAATAAATCCAATAATGATAAATGGGATAATAAATTCTAAAAAGCTACTAAAAAGTCCATTGAATGTGGCAAATATACGGATCATCCATACAGGTCCAATCATTCCAATAACAATTCCGAGGATAATAGCTATTATAATCTTTGGTAGAATACCGAATCGTTTCATGATGTCCTCCTTAAAAATACATTTGTTCTCTATATGTGGATTATACAGAATATTGAGGAATATAGTAACCTTTTTGCTTAAAAGGAAAAAATATTTCTTTTAAGTGATTCTAGAGGTTGGGAATTTAACAAAAAGGGAGGAATACATTCAAATAATATCCACATCGTTTAGGATCTTTACGCCTAAATATATTTTATGTACTACCCATATCTTTATATGGATATTCTGAAATTCGTAATAAATGGAAGGATCTTTGATAGCTTTATATTCAGCATAGTTATTAGTCTAATATCGATATCCTAAAATGGAGCCTTATATCACTTTTCCTTCAATTTACCTATAGGAATCAGTCTTTAATCATAGGATGCAGACAAATTTATACATTTATCAGCTTGGTTATTATAGGTTTTAAAGGTATAAAAAGTTAAAAATAACTATTGCCAATCTTTTCATTAGCTGATAATATTAGGGCATTGTTATTTTTGGAAAGCAAATATTCAAACGATAAGAGTCTTTCCAAGCAGATAAAATTGACCACTTGCCCACGGGAAGTTAAGGCCATACGGACAGCCGGGTCAAATGCCGATTGGCAACAATTGTTGCCCTATTGATTGAGTTAGAAGCTCAAATTTTATAAGTTGGTTACTTTATAACCGGTACGACATAATTCGTGCAAAACTTGTGAAACGGTCAATAAGAGTGGTAAAAGTATTTATTTGCTATATAGACTCTGATCTCCTATTAGGTATGTTGAATATTAAAAAGCTTTTCAGACATAAAATTCTTTGGATTTTATGTCTATCGATATGTCTCTGATTACATATGCTTTTTAATGGGATAATACTTTCTACAAGCAAGTGATGTGCAATGATATGCGCGAACACTTGCTTTTTTGTTGTCTTTTAACATATATAAGTTTGCAAATAAATCTATTTTTGTTGAATAGTTGTATCTTTGCCGGACCACAAGCGAGAAGTTAAGAATTTTCAGCGAGAGGAAGTTTTGTGATGAATGAACGAGAAAGATCGTATCGTCTTTCACAAGGACGGGCGCCTATTTATGAAGCGTTGGAAGAGTTCAAGAAAAAGCGGATCGTCCCTTTTGATGTACCTGGGCATAAGAGAGGAAGAGGCAATCCTGAATTAACTGCTTTTTTGGGTGAACAAGCAGTTAGTGTAGATGTGAATTCTATGAAACCATTAGATAATCTCTGTCATCCAGTGTCCGTCATTAAAGAAGCAGAAGAATTAGCAGCTGAAGCATTTGGTGCAGCCCATGCATTTTTTATGGTAAATGGGACGACATCAGCCGTACAGGGAATGGTCCTGACAGCTTGTAAAGCAGGAGATAAAATTATTCTTCCTCGGAATGTTCATCGCAGTGTTATTAATGCGCTTGTACTCTGCGGAGCTGAACCGGTTTATGTGAACCCTGAAATGGATAAGAATCTCGGAATCGCGCTTGGTATGTCGATTAGCCAGGTAGAAAAAGCGATTATCGAAAATCCCGAGGCCAAAGCTATATTAGTTAACAATCCCACCTATTACGGGATTTGTTCTGATTTGCGAAGCATTGTAAAGCTCGCTCATCAGCATAATATGCTGGTTCTTGTGGATGAAGCGCATGGCGCCCATTTGTATTTCGGGAAGAATTTACCTGTGAGTGCGATGACTGCCGGCGCAGATATGGCTTCAGTCAGCATGCATAAATCAGGAGGGAGCCTGACGCAAAGCTCGTTTATGTTAATGGGTGCATCTGTCAATGTGGGTTATGCAAGGCAAATTGTCAATTTAACACAAACGACCAGTGGATCGTATTTGCTATTATCAAGTCTAGATCTTTCTCGAAGAAACCTCGCTTTAAATGGTCATGAGATTTTCAATGAGGTGATTAATCTTGCAGAATATGTTCGTAAAGAAATCAATCAAATTGGTGACTATTATGCCTTTTCAAGAGAATTAATAAATGGTGATAGTATCTTTGATTTTGATGTGACTAAGCTTTCTGTGCACACACTGGATATCGGGCTGGCCGGAATTGAGGTTTATGATTTGCTGCGTGATGAATATGACATCCAAATCGAATTTGGAGATATAGGCAATATTTTAGCTTATGTATCTGTTGGTGACAGAAAACGGGATGTTGAACGTCTCATCAGTGCCTTATCAGAGATACGTCGTCGTTATTCCAGAGATCAATCAGGCTTGATTACACAAGAGTATATTGATCCAGAGGTTGTGACAACGCCCCAAGAGGCTTTCTATGCGGAAAAAGAATCTTTGGCTTTACGTGAGACAGAGGGACGGGTATGCAGTGAGTTTGTGATGTGCTATCCACCGGGAATTCCGATCCTGGCACCGGGTGAAAAAATTTCAAAAGAAATTATTGACTATATTGAATATGCAAAAGCAAAAGGCTGTTCCATGACAGGACCGGAAGACCTTGCGATTGAACGTCTGAATGTATTGAAAGGAGTGTAACATCATGGAGTTGTGGTTTCATGAACGAAGCACAGCAGATGTAAAGCTGTCGATTAAGGTAGATAGGCATTTATATAGTGAACAGAGTGAATTTCAGCGGATTGATATCTTCGATTCCAAAGAATTTGGCCGTTTTTTGACCCTTGATGGTTATATGATGCTAACGGAAAAAGATGAGTTTATTTATCATGAGATGATTACGCATGTACCAATGGCCGTTCACCCAAACCCTCGCAAAGTTTTGGTGATTGGTGCGGGCGATGGCGGTGTTGTTCGGGAGTTAACCCGTTATCAACAGATTGAACATATTGATATGGTGGAAATTGATGAAATGGTGATCGCAGCATGCAAAAAATATTTGCCAATCACAGCATCTAAGCTTGATGACCCACGTGTACATATTCACTATGAAGATGGTCTGAAATTTGTTCGCTCCTGTGAAAATCAATATGATTTGATTATTGTAGATTCCACGGATCCATTTGGACCGGGTGAGGGTTTGTTTACAAAGGAATTTTACGGAAATTGTTACAAAGCCTTGCATGAAGATGGGATTATGGTTAATCAGCATGAGAGTCCATTCTATGCAGAAGACAGAGCAGCCATGCAGAGGGCGCATGCACGTATAATCGACTGTTTTCCAATCAGCCGAGTATACCAGGCGCATATTCCGTCCTACCCCTCTGGACACTGGTTATTTGGATTTGCATCCAAGAAATATCAACCCCTTGCAGACTTAAATCAAGAGGACTGGGAGCAGTTAACTATTAAAACACGCTACTACAATCTCAACTTACACCGTGGAGCTTTTGCTTTACCTACGTATGTTGAAGAGTTACTGAGAGACGTAGAGGGTGATTAATAAATTTTTAGCAAATGATTGATTAATAAACTACTAACATACAGATGGGAGATATGAAAAATGGGAAAAGCACTTATTATTGGTTGTGGTGGAGTAGCCTCTGTAGCGATCCACAAATGTGTACAAAATAACGAGGTATTTGAAGAGATTTGTATTGCAAGCCGTACAAAATCAAAATGCGATGATTTAAAAGCTAAGCTTGATGGCGGAAAAACTAAAATCACAACAGCACAGGTTGATGCTAACAATGTAGATGAACTAATCGCGTTAATAGAAGAAGTGAAACCAGACATCGTGATGAACTTGGCATTACCTTATCAAGATTTAACAATCATGGATGCGTGTCTCGCTACTAAAACAAATTATATGGATACAGCAAACTATGAACCTGAAGATACAGCGAAATTTGAATATAAATGGCAATGGGATTACCGTGAGCGCTTTGAAGAGGCGGGAATTACTGCCCTTTTAGGTAGTGGATTCGATCCGGGTGTTACTGGCGTATTCTCTGCTCATGCCCTAAAACACCATTTCGATGAAATTGAATATATTGATATATTGGACTGTAATGCGGGTGACCATGGATATCCATTTGCGACAAACTTTAATCCAGAAATTAATATCCGTGAAGTTACGGCAAACGGGTCCTATTGGGAAAACGGCCAATGGGTAGAAACAGAGCCGATGGAAATTAAACGTACATACGATTTCCCTGAAGTCGGTGAAAAAGATATGTACCTATTACACCATGAAGAAATTGAATCGCTTGCTTTAAATATTCCTGGTATTAAACGAATTCGTTTCTTCATGACCTTTGGACAAAGTTATCTGACTCATTTAAAGTGTCTTGAAAATGTCGGAATGACATCTATTGAACCGATTGTATTTGAAGGGAAAGAAATTGTTCCACTTCAGTTTTTGAAAGCAGTTCTTCCGGATCCTTCCTCACTTGGACCGCGTACAAAAGGGAAGACGAATATTGGTTGTATTTTCCGCGGTAAAAAAGACGGAAAAGATAAGACCTACTACGTATACAATGTCTGCGATCATGAAGCTTGTTATAAAGAGGTTGGATCACAGGCGGTCGCCTATACAACTGGTGTTCCTGCGATGATTGGTGCGATGATGGTTATGAACGGAACATGGAACAAACCGGGCGTCTTCAATATCGAGGAATTTGATCCAGATCCATTCATGGAAGCATTGAATAAATGGGGACTTCCTTGGAAAGAAAGCTTTAATCCGGAGTTAGTAGACTGAGATGAATTTTGAACAATTACCAACACCTAGCTATGTGGTAGATGAAAGTCTACTTGAAAAAAATCTAAAAATACTAAAGGGTGTCATGGACCGGACCGGATGTAAAATTATCCTGGCACAAAAAGCATTCTCTATGCATGCGATGTATCCATTGATTGGCCAGTATTTAAGTGGGACAGCAGCAAGCGGATTGTATGAGGCCAAGCTTGGCTATGAGGAAATGGGGAAGGAAAATCATGTCTTTTCTCCAGCCTATCGTGAGGATGAGATTGATGAAATCATCTCCCTTTGTGATCATATTATCTTCAATTCCTTTTCGCAGCTTGAGAGATTTGGAGAAAAAGTTCGCAAGGCTGGCAAAAGTATAGGTCTTCGAATCAATCCCGAATGTTCGACTCAAGATGGCCATGAAATCTATGATCCATGTACAAGAGGATCCAGGTTTGGTATCACGGCTGAGGAGTTTCGCCCGGATATGCTTGATGGAGTATCAGGGTTACATTTCCATACCCTCTGTGAGCAGGACTCAGATGCGTTAGCACAAACACTGGATGCGATTGAAGAAAAATTTGGTGAATGGTTGCCGCGTATGCAATGGATTAATTTTGGCGGGGGACACCATATTACAAAAGAGGGCTATAATATTGCCTTGCTCGAGGAATGTATTACGCGTATGCAAGAGAAGTATGGTTTAGAGGTTTATCTGGAGCCGGGTGAAGCAGTTGCTCTTAATGCCGGATATCTGGTGACAACAGTTCTTGACACTCTCAAGAATGATGTGGAGATTGCCATCCTCGATACATCTGCTTCCTGTCATATGCCGGATGTTCTCGAAATGCCTTATCGTCCGCCGCTTTTCGGCAGTGGCGAAGCAGGTGAAAAACCCTATACGTATCGATTAGGTGGACCAACTTGTTTAACTGGCGATGTAATCGGAGATTACTCATTTGATCAGCCATTAAAAAGTAATGATCGATTGGTTTTTGGAGATATGGCGATTTATTCAATGGTTAAAAATAATACCTTTAATGGAATGGCCTTGCCGACAATTGCTGTACAGGATCAGGACGGAGATTGCCGTATCCTTCACAAATTTGATTATACGGATTTTAAAAATAGATTATCTTAAAGAAAAAAGCCAGATTCTAATCGGAATCTGGCTTTTTACTATAGAAAGGTCTATATAATAGAAGAAACTCGTATATATTTTATTTTAAAGGTCTGATTAGAGGGAACAAACATCAATCTACTTTTGAAGGTGTTGTATCTTATTTATAGATTTGCTTTTGGGATTGGCGGATAGGAATAACTTTAAAAATTATAAGAGCGCAAGGATAGAAGAAGAAGGACTGATATTAACTTTATAGAAATATATATATAATAATGCTTTTACAGGGAGGGTGTTCATGAAAATAGATAGTATGGAAAAGGCACAGATGCAAAGAATTAAAACTTATATTTATGTTGAATGTGCTACGTTCTTTTTAACCATATTCATATTAACAAGTGTATTTATTTTATATATTCCAATGGCAGGGATTTTAGATTTCCCCTATTCCCCATCTAAAATTGCTATTGCAACTTTCTTTGGTTCCCTCTTATTTTCCATACTGGCAATGAAAAATCGATTTGCTAAACTGATCATAATTATAAATATACTTTTAATGCTATTTATGATTATTTTTGGCCCCTAAATAGATGAATCCTAGCAATGATAAAGTAATATAAGCTGGTGTTTGTATTAGCGAATCATGGCTTATTTCAGGAAATTTTATTCTACTAAAGATATGGGGTGTTATTATGAATTATTTTGAACCATATGAAGCATATAATCCAAATGAATTTTTAGCATAGCAGGACTAAAGGCAAATGCTGATTATATACTCATTAAAGGAGAGTACTTCAAAGAAGTTGAAAAGATAATGGATACGCATTTATCAGAGAATGAGCGTCTAGGTGTTAATTTAGGTGGAGCTGGTGGCGTAACTCTTCTAGTTTATGCTTTAGATGTAGTGAGAAATTTATTCAGTAACGCAGACACATTGGATAAAGAAATAGATAAAAAACTAAATTTATATAAAGTCAAAACGATAACGGATGTTGATTTATTATTGAGCTTAAAACAGTTAGATTATTAGAAATTACGTTTGTAACTAATTTTGGTCATGTTATCTGAATAATTGCACCTAACTAAATAGGGGACTGCTCGAAATCAAGAGCTTTGTTAAGTTCTTTTATGTAGCTAAAAAAGCTGTTAATGAGCATTACTTAATCAATTAAGTGGGGCAATAGCAGAAGATCAAGGCTGTCTAATGGATGGCCTTTTCTTATGCAGAAAAACGCACAGGTTAGTGCATTATTTTCTTAATATGTAAGGTAATAAAACAAATATATACTTTGGTATAATGTGGTATTATGAATAAATATTGAAAGGGGACTAGAATATGAGAAATCGAACAGTTTATTTAACACTTATAAGTGCAGTTATTCTATTAATTTTAAGTGGGCAATCAATAAATAATGTGAACGCTGCAAAGGAAAATTCGAAACTTAAGAAACTTGAGGTCGGTGAATTTTTTAAAAACCATGAAGGAACAGTCGTATTGCGTGATATCAAAAAAGGAAAAACACTCGTGTATAATAACGAACGAGCGAATCAAAGATTCGCACCTCAATCGACTTTTAAGGTTCCTAATTCACTGATTGGGTTGCAAGTAGGAGCAGTAGAAGGTGAATACGATATAAAATATTGGGACGGTGTTGAGCGAGAACTCCCGATTTGGAACCAAGATCACACGCTGGGTTCAGCTATGAGGAATTCTGTTGTTTGGTATTATCAAGCAATGGCCCGTGACATCGGAGAGAATCAAATGGATAAATGGGTTCAAAAAATTTCTTATGGCAACCAGGATATTAGTGGAGGGATTGACCAGTTTTGGTTAAGTAGTTCCCTCAAAATATCTCCATTTGAACAAGCAGTTTTTATGGAAGCATTGTATAAAGAGAATCTTCCTTTCGATAAGGATGTAATGAAAACCGTTAAACGGATAATGATTCAGAATGAAGGTGATGAATATACTCTTTATGGGAAAACAGGACAAGGGTCTGGCATAGGCTGGTATGTTGGTTTTATAAAAACGGGCAATCAGGCGTACAGTTTTGCTACAAATATTGCTGGAACAAGTACAGACGCTAAAAGCATTACAATGAACATCTTAAAGAAATATAATGTAATAGAAGAGTAATTAACTATTATGTCGAATTGGTACAAAAGAACTAAACAAGTTTATTGTATTTTAGAAAAATAATCTTGTTAACAAACTGGAGCTTTAACGGATAGAGGAGACAGCGCAATGCTGTCTTTCTTTTTTAGCTATTAGAAAATCACCTTTATAAAAAAGAAAATGCAGGGTAAATTGATAAAAAAAGGGTAATAGAATAATATTCGGTGATTTTGACTTTTAAAAGGAGGATATAAATGATTAGGAAATTAGGCTTCTTGTCTATAGCAGCTGCCCTTTTTTTAGTATTAGGTGCTTGCGCTGATTCAAATGAGAAAAATGAGACCCAAGAGATTAATAATGAATTAAACAATGATACTGAACTAAAAGATGAAGAAATGGATAGTCATGCTGGAATGGATCATTCAGGTTCAGAGGAGGTTCCGGAAGGTTTAAAGGTTGCTGAAAATCCGGCTTATAAAATTGGCAGCAAAGTCATTCTTAGAGATGGACATATGGATGGCATGATTGGTGCAGAAGCTACCATAATTGGAGCCTATAATACTACTGCTTATAGTGTTTCTTACACTCCGGCTACGGGTGGAGAAAGAGTAGATAATCATAAATGGATTATTCATGAAGAACTCAAGGATAGTGGAAAGGAACCCTTAGAGCCTGGTACGGAAGCAGTAACGACTGCTTCTCATATGGAAGGCTTGAAAGATACCACTGTAGTGATTGAGTCAGCTAAACCAACGATTGTATATATGATAGACTACAAGCCAACAACAGGTGGAGAAGAAGTAACCAATCATAAATGGGTCACTGAAGATGAATTGGAGCCAATTGATTAACTTCATCAAGTTTTAATACTTTAAGAGGCACCTCTATATAGAAGGTGCCTCTTAAAAATTAGGGTTGCTCTAAGCTGTTTAACAGATTGTTTAAATACCAACACGTTAAAAGCTTTATTTTAGTCTTTTCATCGGTAAGCAAAATGTAAATGTACTGCCTTTGTTTGCTTTACTGGATATATTGATGGTTCCGCCGTGTAAGTCCACAATCCATTTTACAATGGATAAACCAAGTCCTGTATTGCCATTGGCTGTTGAAGTTCTCGATGGATCCACACGATAAAAACGATCCCAAATTTTATGGATATGCTCTGGGCTAATGCCAATCCCGTTATCCGATATTTCACCAATGACACGGTCATCCTTCTGATATAATTTAATCTGTACATATCCTTCAGGTTTACCATAGGCAATGGCATTTGTGATTAAGTTCATGAGCAGTCTCATGAGTAATGTTTGATCAGCCTCGATGAAAAGATTATCCTCTAGTTCCGTACGTATATCAATCCCAGCTTGTTCTGCCGTATAGGTTAATTCTTCTGCCACCATTTCTGTCAGCTCGCTTATATTAATCCGTTCAAAAACAAAGTGATCCATGTTCTTTTGATCGACCCTTGCCAGCAAAAGAAGCTGTGAGATCAGAGAGGACATTTTTTTTGATTGTTTTAAAATGACCTCTAAGGATTCTTTTACTTCTTTCGATTCATCAAGTTGAGACAAGGCATATTCAGATTGCGAGATGATGACTGAGGTAGGTGTCCTTAATTCATGAGAGGCATCAGATGTAAATTGTTTTTCATTCTCAAAGGCAGATTGCAGTCTATCGAACATTCGATCAAAGGTCTGGGACAAAGCATGAATTTCATCATTTGATCCCTTTAGGTTAATTCGTTTTGATAAATCTTGTCCATCATTGATTTCGCTGACTGTGTCAATCATTTGTTGCACGGGTCGAAATGCCCTTTTCGTAATATAATACCCACCCAAACCCGCTACAATAATAAGGAATGGGAAAGCAACCAGCGTCACAAGTAAAATGGTGTTCATAGCTGACGATAATTGGTCTAATTGATAAACGCCACGAATCCATATCTCTTCATCCCATTTTTTATATGGATGATCATATAATAGCCATTCCTGTCCATTCTGGTTAATTGTTTGAAAACTATCCTTGCTTATCGGTGTATTTCCATCAAATCCGGCTGGAATATTGCCTTCCAGTAGGACGCCGTTTTTATCATAAATTAAAAGAGTGACCCCATCATCAAAATACTCAAAATCATTATCTATCTCTAACTGACCGTTTTCATATTCTATATCTCTAAGGCCTTCTTTTACAGATTCCTCAAGTTGATCCTGGATGTTTAACAATAGAATTTTATCTGAAGAGGCTAAAATAATACTCAATACCAATGCCATAATGATCACTATCAGGCCTGTATACCAAAGAGTGATTTTCATTTTGATAGATAGTTTTCTCATGATTCTTCCCTCAGTACGTAGCCGGATCCTCTTACGGTATGGATTAGCTTAATCTCAAAATCATTATCTATTTTCTTTCTTAAATAACGAATATAAACATCAACGATATTCGAACCGCCCTCATAATCATAATTCCAAACATGTTGCTCAATATTTTCCCGAGACAATACGATATCTTTATTGCGAATCATATATTCCAATATCGCAAACTCCTTACTGGAAAGGTCAATATTCTTATCCTGCCGTGTGACCTTATGGGTATTGCAGTCCACTGTTAAATCGCCTATCTCATAAACGTTGGATGTGTTGCCTGATTGTCGGCGCATTAACACCCGTACCCTGGCCAGTAATTCATCGAAGGCAAATGGTTTGATTAAATAATCGTCTGCTCCTAAATCCAGTCCTTTGACCCGATCTTCAATGGTATCTTTTGCGGTTAACAATAAAACAGGAGTACGATTTCCTTCAGCTCTTATATGCTGCAAAACTTCCAGCCCATTTACTTCTGGAATCATAATATCCAATACAATCAAATCATAAGAAGCCATGGAAATAAAATCGAGTGCATCAGCCCCATTTCCACATGCGTCCACACTGTAATTTTCCACTTTCAATCGGTTTGCGAGAACGTTCTGTAAATCTTTTTCGTCTTCGACTATGAGAATCCGCATGTTTATTCTCCTTTTCTTCCTATTATATATATCTTACTATAATGCATGTTTATTAAAAAAAAATGAGAACTCATTTCTCCTCTATTAATGTTCCTTTAATGTTTACCCATTATGATGAAGTCAAGGTTAAGGAAAAGAATAAAAGACAGGGGGAGAGTCGACCTAATTATGTAATGATAATTGGTACCGGTTCTGGTCAAATGGTCTCTGGTTGTTCGTAAAGTTAACATCAACATAATGACCAATTGGACCAGTTTGAAGGTTTACTGAAAAAGGAAAATAAATACAAACGATAAAAAGGAGAGATAGAAATGTTAACAAAATACAAAAACATGTTTGTGGAAAATAAAAAGAAAATAATAGGCGGCTTTATTGCAATAGTTGTTCTTGGATTAGTAGTTGTTGGCGGTTATATTGGTATGGGGTATTACTATGCGAATAAGAATGACAACTATACAGAAAAAGAGATTAAAGAAATAGCTTTGAAACAAGTTGATGGAGAAGTGATCAGCGTTCAAAAAGAATTCAATCTGGAAGATGATCATATTTCCCGTTCTGAATACGAATACGATGTGGAGATTAAAACTTCAGATAACCTTTTGAAAACAATTACGGTAAAAGGTAGAACAGGTACCATTGAAGCAGAAGACGATCATGACGATGATGATTATGCTCGTTCTGAATACGACGAAAAAAAATAAATTCTGTAGAATTTATTAAGGACAACCAACGTTAGATGAATTGGATTGGTTGGATATAGAAAGAAGGAGACTCTTAAAAAGATTATCTTTTCAAGAGTCTCTTTTTTATTGTAATGATTAAGTAAAATTCTGGTATTATGGTATAAATGAGAATAGATACAAAGGGGGAAGATATGTACCAATATTTTAACCACTTAGTCATCCGGGAGGGGACAGAAGGGGTTCCAGCTGACAAGTGTGGAATCTTTATTTGAAGATGCCGGGTGGGCACGAAATACTCCAACTTGGCAGAAAGAGAAGTTCTCATTAATATTCGAAAATTCCACTTGGGCGTTTACTGTATGGGATTCTAATCGAATGATTGGTATGGTAAGAGTCATTTCAGATAAAATAATGGCCGCAAATATTATGGATTTAGTCGTTTTATCTGAATATCGCGGAAAGGGGATTGGTAAAAAATTAGTAGAACTTTGTGTTCAAAAACTTCTACATGGGGATTGGTTTGCACATACTTCAGCTACTAATTTCAGTTTCTATGAAAAATGCGAATTTAGGGTTAAAGACTTATCACAAAATGGAACGTGTTCTTATTATGGATATATACAAGCCCGTAAAGAGGGACACAGGTAATTCTTTATAAATAAAATACGCTAACACCTATTGAATCGCAGAGGATTAAAAAGGTGTTAGCGTATTTAGTTTATTCTATAGAGTTCGTTTCTATGATTCTTCTATTTATTGTGTTTTTTTCAAGAAGAAAGAAAGAACGACATTTATAATAGCTAAGATTAAACTGATCTTAAATACAAATGCTGAACCTGTAGCTGCAGCAGTCGATAGATCAGCAGCTGCACCTGATAAATAATCAGCTTGTTTCATAGAGAAAAGTGAAACCATAACTGCAATCCCGATTGCGCCGGCTACTTGCTGAGAAGTTTGCGTGATTGCAATACCGTCTGGGAAATATTGCCTAGGTAATGCGTTCAATGTATTTGTTTGAACGGAAGCCAAGACCATACCAACACCAAGCATCATGACGATGTGTGTAAGAACCATTACCCAAAGGGCTGTGTCTGTTCCATACATGGCATAGAGAGCATATCCAATCACAACAAGGATTGTACCTGGAGTGATAACAGCACGTGGTCCATATTTATCAAATAGTTTCCCGATTACTGGAGCTAGAATACAGTTAATTAAACTACCAGGAAGCATGATTAATCCTGTAACAAACGCTGAAACGATAAGGGCCATTTGCATATACATCGGTAAAACAACAAGCATTGATAGCATATTAAGGAAAGTAATAATATTCATTACAAGACCTAAGACGAACATTGGATACTTAAATGCTTTTAAATTTAACATAGGGTGTTCCATCTTCGTTTGACGAATACAGAATAATACCAATGCAATTAAGCCAACAATAATGCATCCTAATACGGTTGCACTTGTCCATCCTAGTTCTCCACCCACGCTCACGCCATATACAACACCACCAAATCCAATTGTGGATAATACGACGGATAAAATATCAATGGATACATTGCGGATTTCATTGACGTTTGGAATAAATTTATAGCCAAAGATTAAAGAGAATAATAAGAATGGAATGGTAAACCAGAAAATCCAATTCCAAGATAAGGTATCTAAAATCATCCCGGCTAGTGTTGGTCCAAAAGCTGGGCCTGCTAGAATAACTAATCCCATTGTTCCCATGGCCGCTCCACGTTTATTTGGCGCGAATATAGTGAAAATAACACTTTGTGTTAACGGTAGAATAATAGCCAACCCTGCTGCCTGAATGACACGAGCTATTAGAAGTACACTAAATACTGGTGCCACTGCAGCTAAAACTGTTCCGATAATGGAGAAAAATAAAGACGCCATGAACATTTGGCGTGTTGAGAATTTTTGCATTAGAATACCTGTAACTGGTACTAAAATACCTAGTGTTAAAAAGTAGCCTGTTGCCAGCCATTGGATGGTTGTAGCATCCACACTAAAAATCTGGCTCAATTCGCCTAATGCTATATTTAAAGCTGTTTCACTAAAAAGTCCGACAAAGCCTGCTACTAGAAGGGCAGCCATAATCGGTCCCGTTTTGATTTGTTTATTCACTTGTTCTAACTCCTCTAAAAATAATTATTTAAACTATACGAGATTGCTCTCGAGTGGGGTCACTTTTGTAAAGAAAAGTTCCCCTTCATTGGAAGTCTCATCACTAAAGAAATAGAAAAATCCAGAATATTCCGAAAAAAGATTCGACAAAACCTTTGATTATAAAATTCTCTCAATTAAACCAGACTCTCATAAACATACATATTGAACTATAAATGGAGTAACATCACGCACCCATATTTGTTAAAAGGCAAGCAAGTCTTATCACTATGTTTCTTTAGTCATTGATTCGTTTTTAATCATTCCACTTGGGCATTAATTATTATAATTTGAGATAAATCCAGTATTCGCAAGTAGAATCTTAGTTCTTTCTATTTTAATATGGTGAGAAGACGAAACTTTTACTTGTTTCGTAGATCCAACACCTGTATATCCTTTTGGCAGAATAGTCGATCGCACCTGTATAAAATCAGCGATTTTTCTATCCCTCCTGTTAGTACACCTCCACCATACCAACCAGTCAGTCTGTTTTCCACTATAACAAAATATTTCTTCTCGTGTAAGTAATTTGTATTTTTTATGTTATTTATTTTTTTATAAGTGATTATTTTTTGGAAAAAGAGTGTCTACATGAAGGGTAACAAAAACCTTAATATATCTAGTCTGAATCAGTTTATAAAACTTATTTATAATGTATCCCCTTACATTCTGAATGTGGTAAACGTTTATGAAACAAGGAAGAAACATTATTTTTTTATGTTATACGTGTAGACCTTTTTATTATATTGAAATAATAATTTACGAAGGCTAAATTAACTGGTTATTAGAGGTGGTGCCATACAGTGGGGAAAGATTATACAATCTATTAAATCTTTAAAAAATATTCATGGATAGCCGGTCCTCATTTATTATCCTCTGAATACCTATTTCTATGGTAAGTAAGTAATCATACAGTGTCTTGAAAAAAGGTATAAGTAGACAGGTTTCGATGGAAGAAGGTATAAAACTAGTGGTTGTCGAATTGTTTTATATGGTAGGCAGAGGACTATCTATCTTAGGAGCACAAGGAGTGCTGCAACGTGTTAAAAATTTTACGCTGCGTTTTTTCTACCATAACTTTATTATTTATCATTTATGCATTCATAACAGAAAACTACGAAAGCTCACCCTTTATAACATTCTTCCTGGGCGTAATGATGTTGGTGGTTGGACTAGAAGAATTTCAAAAAGGACGAAAATCATATGGATGGTTGGGTATAGGTGGTTTTTTATATGCGTTCTTTGTGTCTATACAAGGTTTTTTATTAGGTTAACATGATTGAAATGGCATAGGGCCTTTTGGTTCTCAATTAAAAGCATTAAACTACTTGAGAAAAATATGGACTCACTACTTTAATTTCAGAATTATGCTCTTGGTAATTATATTACTTGTATGATTTGCATAAATTGATAAGGGTCCGAGATCACCTACAGGTTGAAAATAAAAATAAATACTTAGTTGACAAGATTATGAACGCGTGTTAAATTTATCCTTAATTACTTAAATCTCGAATTCGAGATAAATTATTTTTGAATAAAATCTTGAATTCAAGATAAAATATATTGGAGGAATAAAAATGGCTAAATGGACAGTAGATCAATCTCATTCATCAGTAGGATTTGCAGTGAAACATATGATGGTATCAAAGGTAAAAGGACAATTTGAATCTTACACAGCAGATATTGAAGCAGCAGATTTAACAGATCTGACAACAGCTAAGATTGCCTTTCAATTTGATACAGCGAGTATTAACACATATTCAGAGGATCGGGACGCCCACTTGAAATCTGCCGAGTTTTTTGATGTGGAAAAATATCCGGCCATAGAATTTAAATCTAAAAGCATAACCCGAGATGGGGATGACTATCAAGTAACAGGTGATTTAACTATAAAGGATGTAACAAAACTAGTAACATTTGATGTGGAATTTGGCGGTAAAGGGAAGAATCCTTGGGGCGTTGAAGTATACGGTTTCGAAGCAGAAGCAAAAATTAACCGTGAAGAATTCGGCCTTACTTGGAACACAGCACTTGAAACAGGTGGCGTATTAATAGGAAAAGACATTAAAATTCAGGTAGAATTAGAGATTAATCCGGCAGTATAAGTTTGAATAGACCCTTTTAGAGGAAATAAAAAATAGAGGCTAGATTTCTAGATGGGTAAATAGAAGAGTGGGAGCACTCTACTTTTTTGCTAAATATCTTGAATTCGAGATAAAAATCTAAGGAGGAAGGAAAATAAAATTGAACGAATTAAAAGGATTACATCATGTAACGGCAATTACGAGCAGCGCAGAAAAAATATATGAATTTTTTACAATAGTTTTGGGGATGCGGTTAGTGAAGAAAACGGTAAACCAGGATGATATTAAAACGTATCATTTATATTTCACAGATGATACCGGAGCTCCTGGGACAGATATGACTTTCTTTGATTTCCCTGGTATACCTAAAGGGTTTCATGGAACAAATGAAATTGCAAAAACTTCATTCCGAGTACCCAATGATGCAGCTCTTGAGTATTGGGTGAAAAGGCTTGATAAATATGATGTACACCATATGGGGATAAAAGAGCAATTTGGCAAAAAGACAGTGTCTTTTACAGATTTTGATGATCAACACTACCAACTTATC
This sequence comes from Pradoshia sp. TA40_28, assembly GCF_059694525.1. Taxonomy (NCBI): domain Bacteria; kingdom Bacillati; phylum Bacillota; class Bacilli; order Caryophanales; family Bacillaceae; genus Pradoshia; species Pradoshia sp. TA40_28. Next base: position 243,880 of record NZ_JCATZO010000006.1, on the reverse strand, counting down.
TCAGATGAGAACAATGTGGGGGTCGCATCGGGAACACCTTGGCAAAAGGGACCTGTTCCTTTGGAATACGCGATTACAGGATTGGGCCCTATATTTGTGCGTACTTCCTATTTCGATTATTTTAAACAACTACTGGAAGAGGTTTTATTGTTCAGAGAGATAGATAACAACGAATCTTATCATCTATTTGAAATGGGTGAAGGAGGGAATGGGGCACAGGTTATTATTGAGCACAATACAACGCTTCCTCAGGCACAACAAGGATTTGGCACCATCCATCATGTGGCATTTCGTGTGAAGGATCGCTCTGAGTTAGAAGATTGGCAAAGACGTTTGCAAAATAGTAAGATTCCAAACTCCGGTTATGTAGAACGTTACTATTTTGGTTCACTCTATTCAAAAGTAGCTCCGCATATTTTATTTGAGTTTGCTACGGACGGTCCTGGTTTTATGGAAGATGAACCGTATGAAACTCTTGGAGAAAAATTATCCTTGCCACCGTTTTTGGAAGAGAAGCGAAATGATATTGAAAGCATCGTACGTCCAATCGATACGGTTCGCAGTACAGTAAAGATTGAAAAAGAATACCTGTAATCGGTTCTTAGTAACTTCAAATAGAATTGTAACCATTAAGATTAAATGTTTTAACTGATATAAATAGTTTCCCACTGATAGAAGGCTAATCGGATACAACGATTGGTCTTTTTGGTGTTTTTACGTTTGAATACCAATCTAGCAAGGTGAATAACGGAGTGCTCAATAGTTATTCAAATTCTATTACAATATTTTTGTAACCATTACAATTTTATTTTAATTCCCCTAAATTTATGTTATGATATCCACGTTACCAAATAAATACATTTATGTTTGCTATTTATTTTTTAGAATAATTTGAAAACGTTTGCGTATGGGAGTGAGAGTATGAGGCAAGATCCAAATGCACCGATTTTTAATATGGCGATACGCACAGCAGATATGCTTGTGAAAATGTTTGGACCGCGCTGTGAAGTAGCGGTACATGATTTTGCGGATTTAAAAAAGTCGCTTGTTTATTTAGCTGGAAATGTTACAGGAAGAGAAATGGGCAGTCCAAGTACGGATTTGGTATTAAATGAATTGACAAAGCCTCTATCCACTATTGAAGATCTTCCAAACTATAAAACCAAATTGCCAAATGGGATTACAATGAAGTCCTCAACCATTTTTCTACGGGATGAAGGAGACAATGTAATTGGAGCACTTTGCATTAATTATGATATTACTATGATGATTCAATACGAAACAGAGATTCAGGATTTCATCTCATTTACCGAAACCGAAGAGAAATCCGAAACTTTTTATAATACCGTACAGGAAGTAATCCAAGATATGGTCGACCAAGTTTTAACTGGCTTTAATAAAGCGCCTTCGATGCTGAGTCTTGATGAAAAAATAGAATGTGTGCGTTTATTGCAGGAAAAAGGAGCATTCTTAATTAAAGGTTCCACTGATTATTTAGCATCGGTTTTAGGGGTGTCGAAGTTTACAATCTATAATTATCTGCAAAAAATAAGAACACAAATTGAGTATCAAATCGATTATCAAATGAAATAAAGCAAGTAAAGTTAATATCTAAAAAGTAAGTTGGAAAAAGGAGAAAAACATAATGAAGTATCGATCAGCATTTGATATAATTGGTCCGGTCATGATTGGACCATCGAGTTCACATACAGCAGGTGCTGCCAAGATTGGTCGGTCCGCCCGAACTATTTTTGGTAAACAACCAAAGAGAGCAATTATTTCATTGTACGGTTCTTTTGCAAAAACCTATAAAGGGCATGGAACTGATTTAGCCTTAATTGCTGGTCTATTGGATTTTGACACCTTTGATGAAAGAATACCTGATGCCTATAAATGGGCGGAACAAGCGGGAATGGAGGTTCAGTTCCTGGTAGAAGAGGCTGTTACCGAACACCCGAATACTGTAAAGATAAATCTGTTTGATGATGAAGATAAAAAGTTAGAATTGGTCGGTATCTCCATTGGTGGGGGAACGATTGAGATCATTGAAATAAATTCGTTTAAATTAAAACTGTCAGGCGGACAACCGGCTATACTCGTTATTCATAGGGACCAATTTGGACTGATATCCTCTGTCACGAGTGTATTAGCTAAATATGAGATCAATATCAGCCATATGGAGGTTTCTCGTAAAGAACGTGGAGACATCGCCATTATGGTAATTGAAATGGATCAAAAGCTGGGAGACGGAGTATTCGCTGAACTAAGTTCTCTGCCAAACGTAAACCAGATCATTCGTATGGAAAATTAAATACTGATATTTCAGGAGGAGTAAAAGATATGTTTCGAAATGTGGCTGAGCTTGTCGAGCTGGCACAATCCAACAATGTTAAAATTGCTGAAATCATGATTCGACAGGAAATGGTAGTATCTGAGCGATCAAGAGAAGACATTATCGCTCAAATGGATCAAAATCTGACTGTTATGGAACAGGCGGTAGAAAGAGGTCTTAACGGTGTTAAATCTCATTCTGGATTAACCGGAGGAGATGCCGTATTGCTACAAAACTATATTAATTCAGGTAAATCACTTTCCGGGCATTTATTATTAGATGCAGTCAGCAAAGCCGTGGCAACCAATGAAGTAAATGCGGCTATGGGTGTGATTTGTGCAACACCGACAGCAGGATCAGCTGGGGTCGTTCCCGGTACATTATTTGCCGTTAAAGAAAAGTTGAATCCGACGCGCATGGAAATGATTGAATTCTTATTTACGACAGCTGCTTTCGGATTTGTAGTAGCTAATAATGCATCGATTTCTGGTGCAGCCGGTGGTTGTCAGGCAGAAGTAGGTTCTGCCAGCGCAATGGCTGCAGCCGCTATTGTTGAAATGGCTGGCGGAACTCCGCAGCAATCTGCAGAAGCTTTTGCGATTACCATGAAAAATATGCTCGGTCTAGTTTGTGATCCGGTGGCAGGGTTGGTTGAAGTTCCATGCGTTAAACGAAATGCAATGGGGGCTTCCAATGCAATCACAGCTGCTGACATGGCATTGGCAGGAGTAACAAGTCGGATTCCATGTGATGAAGTAATCAGTGCGATGTATGAAATTGGAAAATCTATGCCATCTGCTTTACGTGAAACAGCAGAAGGCGGTCTTGCTGCAACTCCAACTGGACGAAGACTGGAAGAAGAAATCTTCGGTAAACCAAAAGCCAAGCTAGTAGATTATTTGTTAGCAAAATAATGATTCGTACCTGCTGGCAACCGTTAAATAAAGGATGGTCAGCAGGTACTTTTTGATAGGATTGTATTAACGATTCAGGTTATGAAAAGGGGAACAACAGATGCATCTGTTGTTCCCCTTTTTTGTTTTGTTATAAGTTTGTTTACTATTATTTATATCCCTTTAATGGTAGATAAGTTAACGATTGTCCAGTAGCTGAAGCAGTTAAATGGTCCTCCAGTTCGTATCCATCTACTGGTTCGATTCTAGAAAATTTTTGTACGAATGCTTCTAATGCCAGCTTCATTTCCAATCTGGCCAGAGGTGCTCCTAAGCAAAAGTGTGGGCCGCTTCCAAATGTTAAATGCTTTTTATTATTTGAGCGGCGAATGTCGATTGAAAAAGGGTTTTCAAATACATCTCCATCCATATTGCATGCACTCATCCAGGCAATAACGACATCGCCTTTTTTTAACGTATGTCCTAATAATTCATTATCCTGTTTAACGGTTCGGTCTCTTCTTGACATTTGAAATCGATATCGAAGCATTTCCTCAACGGTATTTGGAACTAATTCTATATGATTACGCAAATCTCCATATATGGACTCATCATCATAAAGCAAAGAATAAAATGTATTGGCAATCGCATGACTTGTTGTTTCAACTCCTGCACCTAAAAGAAGCATAGTGGCCTCTACAATTTCCTCATTTGATAATGTTTCACCATCCACTTCAGCCTGAATCAAGTCAGATATAATATCATCTGAAAGGCTTTTACGCTTTTGGACGACAACGGGGTAGAGAAATTGAAAGTATTCTTGTGCTGCCCTTTGCTTTTCAAGCTCAATATCATCCAATCTTTCCTTGTCATAAGGCTGGAAAAGAATATCCACCCATTTTTTAAATTGGTGTCGATCCTGGACAGGTACTCCAAATAAATCAGCTATAACCAAGCTGGGTAAGGGAGCGGCCAACGATTCAACGATATCGATAGTGGTATCTTCTTGAATGCTTTCTACCAATTCTGTAGCAATTTGTTGAATACGAGGTTCCCAATTCTTCAGACTTCGGGGAGTGAACGCTGCTGCCAATAAGGAGCGAATTTTCCTGTGATCGGGAGGGTCCACCATTGTAAGATTTGAAAGAGATGAAGGCTTTTGTTCTTTGTGACTGGCTCCCACAAAGATGGTTGTCCGTTCGCCTTCACTTGAAAAGTACTCATAATTGCTTAATACCTGTTTTACGTCCTCATATTTAAATACATTCCATGTATTTGTTTTTTCATGATAATAAACAGGATGCTTTTCTAGCATTTCTTTGTACCAACCAACAGGAAAAAATTCCTCCGAACGCGATTGGAACTCAGTGATCTCTTTAATAGGAATGATTTCTTTATTCATAAACTTCCATCCTCCTTCAAAATAGGTAACAAGAAAAACTTTGTAGTCGAAATCACGTTTAAAGAAAAATCGACTAAACAGGCGAAAAAGGTTCTGTTCCTATACAAGTTACTTTAATTAGAGTGTTTTTAACAGAGTAAAAAGTTATACTTTTGTCTGTTCCAAATTAGTGAAGAAAAATAGTAGTAGGTCATGATAACTACAAAGAATAGCTATATTTTTAGAAATTAAGAAGAATCATACATGCGGCCTATTAGGTTTACAAAGATAGAAATATGTATTTATATGTTGACTTTGCCAAAAGAATCCATTAAGCTATAAAAATACTTTAAATTAATTACTCTAATTAAAGTAGTTTATTTAAAGTTCATTTTTACATAAGAGAGGATACAATACATGAAATTTACTCAATTCTTAAAAAACAAAGGTGCCATCGCCGCCATATTTATGGGGATATTCTATTCTATCGCAATGTTAGGCATTTTCTTGCCTGGATATACAGCAATAACAGGAAATATCGATAAATTACCAATTGCCATTGTTAATGACGATGCAGGGGAACAAGGGGCAAAAATTGCCGATCAATTAAAAGGCAGTTTACCGTTTAAGGAGATTGCAACTGATTTAACGAATAAAGAAGCTTTAAAAGAGTTAGAGAAAAATGATTTAGCTTTAGTTGTTCATATTCCTGCAACATTCTCTGAGGATATACAAAAAGGACAAACATCATCAAGTATAGACTTTACAATGAATGAAGCAGGAGCGACAGTTGTATCCTCCAGTATGAATTCAATTGTGACACAAATTAACAACCAGATAAGCACACAATTTTCCGAGCAAACTGCTCAGGGTGTTTTAATGAATTTAAACGTACCGGAGAAACAAGCCGCTGAATTAGCGAATCAGATTGAAACGAAATATGTAGGTAATGTTGTTACGATTAACGATGTTCCAGATGGGATGCACCATACGATGCTGCCTATGTTCCTGACTATGGCTGGGTATGTTGGAGCGATGATTGGAGCAATGCAATTAGTTGGTGCTTTTAAAGCAAATCGTGGAAAAGCAAGTAAAACAAGACTATTTGTGTATGTACAATTAACTGCCTTATTAATTGCCGTTGTTTCAGCATTGCTTGCCACAGGCGTTGCCTATTTAGTTAATGAGCCAAGTGGTAGCTTATTCTTAGGTATAGCTGGCCAGCAAATATTAAATTATATGGTCTGTTTCAACTTTACCGCGATTTTAATCTTCTTAGTCGGTGAGGGCGGTATGATTTTAAACTTACCAATCTTATTAATGCAAACAATCGCAAATGGCGCGACCATATCCCGAGATATGATGCATGTACCATATGAATGGATGAGTTATATTTCACCAATGTATTACTCCGTGCAAGCATACTTTGCGAACCTTTATGGCAGCATTAGTCCAGCGCCATATATTTGGTCAATGGTGGCAGTGGGTGCGGGTGCTATGATTATTAACATTTTAATTGTCGCATTCATCCACAAAGCGGTACCAATAGAGAAAAAAGAAACAATTACTGAAACTGAATATGAAAAGACTGCTGAAATATTTGCTTGATTTTGTTAAAATAAGGGTAATTATGCTGAAGGAGCTTACAAATGGCTATCCAAATCTTTATATTAAGCAAACTAATGGAGGATAATAATTATCCTTATAAATTAAAAAAGCAGATTTCAGAGCCTATACCATTGGATCAATTAGGTGGAATGACAGAAAGCAAACTTTATTATCATTTTGAATCATTGGTCAAACAGGGATTGGTCGAACAAATTGAAATAATAAAGGAAGAACATCGTCCAGATAAACAAGTCTTTGCGATTACGGATAAAGGACGCGAAGAACTTCCTAAAAAAATATACAAACTGTTAGAAAATGCTAATGAAATAAGTGATATGGTGATAGGCATAGCCAATATCAAATATGTCGATCGTGATCGAGTTATTAATATACTTCAAAAGAAATCAGAATGTATTCGTACTCAATGGACGAATCTTAAAGATTTTAAAAAGAAGGTTGAAGTAGATGAAGAAAACGAGAATCTTATAGAGTTTATAGGGGAATATGTGACCGCTAAAGTAGATCATACTGTCTACTGGATCGAGGAGTTAATCAAACAGATCCAGCAGGGTAAAATTTAATTAGATAACTTCAAAAATAGTCTCTCTATGAGTTAACTAAAAAGAATTAAAAACTTATCATGCACTTCAATTGTTATCACTAATAATTGAAGTGCATTTTTATTTGTCTACTATTTTTTTGTGAGTTGGTTCTCAATTAGAATAGAGAAAAGTGAGAACTATAAAGCCAATAACGCAAATTTGATCGTTGTTGTTAGTTATATTCCTGAGAAAATTTCACAAAATTTTCTTTAAAAATAGGTTTAAAATTTAGAAATACCATATCATTTGCAATATTTTTAAATGATATTTATAGTAATAAATAGATAGATTGTAATAATTATCGATTGAAATTAATTCCAAAAGAATTATATCCTTTAATCTGTATTTTCAAGGTTATTAAGGAAAACGAATAATGAGGAGGGTTTTCATAATGGCAGAGAACAAAGATCAGAATGGTTCAAACAAAGAAGAAATGAAACGCGAGACTTTGACAACTCGTCAGGGCCATCCAGTAACGGATAATCAAAATGTCCGCACAGTTGGAAATCGTGGTCCGACTACACTTGAGAACTATCACTTTATTGAAAAGATTTCTCACTTTGACCGTGAGGAAGTGCCTGAGCGTGTCGTTCATGCTCGTGGTGCAGGAGCATTTGGATATTTCGAAACATATGGAAAAGTTGGCGATGAGCCAGTAGAAAAATATACTCGCGCAAAAGTATTTTCCGGAGCTGGAAAACGGACCCCATTATTAGTTCGTTTCTCTACAGTAGCAGGATCGAAGGACTCTCCTGAAACAGCTCGTGATCCACGTGGTTTTGCTGTAAAAATGTACACAGAAGACGGAAACTGGGATTTGGTTGGGAACAACCTCAAAATTTTCTTTATCCGTGATGCAATGAAATTCCCGGATATGATCCATGCTTTTAAAGTGGATCCAGCATCTAACGTAGCAGATCCAAGAAGGATGTTTGATTTCGTTTCCCGTACACCAGAAGCAACCCATATGATTACATTCTTATTCTCTCCATGGGGTATTCCAGCTACATACCGCCACATGCAGGGATCAGGGGTAAACACATATAAATGGGTAAATGATAAAGGCGAGGCAGTGCTAGTAAAATATCACTGGGAGCCTAAACAAGGTATCCGCAACTTGACTCAGGAAGATGCAGATGCTATCCAAGCTAAAACAACTGCTCATGCAACACAAGATTTATATGAATCAATTGAACGCGGAGAATATCCTGAATGGGAGCTATATGTACAAATCATGGAGGATGACTATCATCCAGAACTTGATTTTGATCCGCTTGATGATACAAAACTATGGCCAGAGGACAAGTTCCCTTGGTTACCGGTTGGTAAAATGGTATTAGATCGTAATCCGGTCGATTATCATGCTGAAATTGAACAAGCTGCTTTCGGTACTGGAGTTCTTGTTGATGGTATGGACTTCTCTGACGATAAAATGCTGCAAGGACGTACGTTCTCTTACTCTGATACACAGCGTTATCGTGTAGGACCTAACTATCTTAAATTACCAGTAAACGCGCCGAAAGTTCCTGTTCGCACTAATCAGCATCGCGGTCAAATGGACACTCGTGATCCAAGAGAATCTGGAGACAATCCACATATTAATTATGAGCCATCTATGGTTGGCGGATTCCAGGAAGCAAGCAAGGAAGAGCGCCCACAACACCGTCCAACTTATAATGCTGCCGTAATGAGTGAGCCAATTGATCGTCCTAACAACTTTGGTCAAGCTGGTGAGACATATCGCAGCTTTGAAGATTGGGAACGCGATGAATTGATTAAAAACCTTTCTAATGCACTTGCGATTTGTGATAAACGAATTCAAGACGCTATGGTTGAACACTTCACTTTAGCTGATGAAGAGTATGGACGCCGTGTAAGAGAAGGCATCGATATGAAGATGAAAGAATTAGCAGAAATGAAAGAAGAATCTACAGTACCAGGTCGTGAAGCAGGTAAAACAAGATTTGGTCAAGGTACTTCTGCAGCAATGGAAGCAACAAAAGATGCTGTGAAGAAAAGCCATGAGGCTGATCCTTATTAATAGATAGAATAGATAAAAAGGGCTGCCAGTCAATGTAATTTGATTGGCAGCTTTTTTTGTGTTCTCTTCTTTATTGAACCTTCCTTCACATCTTATTTTCCTCTTAACAATCGTTTTTTATTTCAAACTATAATTATTTTAATATATTAAAAATGTTTATCTATCTACTTCTGGAAGGTATAATATGAGTTGAAAAAATATTTTGAAATTACAAACAAGGAAGTGATAGAAAAATGCGCTATTGTAAGAATTGTGGGGCTGAATTGAAAGATGAAGCTCATTTTTGCAGAGAGTGCGGAAATCCAGTTACAAGGTCTGGCACTGTTTCTAAACCTGTTGAAAAAGAAACGGTTACAACTTCGACTATTACAGAACCTGCCGAAAGAGACACGCGTAATTCTCATGGTAGAAGTAAGCGAACAAACCTTAAATGGATAATTGCTTTGATTGCTTTTATACTACTGGCTGGTACTTATTATTATTTTGATAAAATATATTATTCTCCTGATAAGGTATTTGAGGGCTTTACCAATGCGATAGATGCCAAAGATATTCATAAGGTTAAAACGTATATTAATGATGGACAGCGGGAGATGAAAGCAACAGACAAGCAAACTGAAACATTCATTAACTATCTACATAATAATCCAAAAGTATACTCAGACTTATATACAAACCTCCATTCAGAAGCTAATTATTATAAAAACAAAGTGACTTCTTCCGAAAAATCATCTGAATTAAGCGCAATTGCTAATCTTAAAGAAAATGGGAAGAAATGGGGAATTTTCAATCATTATGTGATTGAAGTTAAGCCTTACTATGTGAATGTAATCTCAGACTATGAAAATACGACTATTGAAGTGGATGAAGAAGAGATTGGAGCTGTAACTGAAGATCAAGAAAAAACATTTGGTCCATTTTTACCAGGTGAACATACAATAAAGGCCACTATTAATGGGGACTATGGCAAAGTATCACAGAGTATGGCATTTAGTGATTCCAGTTTAGAAGATCGTACAACATCCGTGAAGTTGAATTGGTCTGATTATTTCTTCACGATCTATACAAATGAAGAGGATGCGACTCTATTTGTAAATGGAAAGAGTACTAAAAAGACTCTTGAAGATTTAGACCTTTTAGGCCCTGTTGCACTGGATGGATCGGTTAAAGTACATGCTGAAATGAAATCAGGAAAGAAAACGATCAAATCAGATACAGTCACTATCAAAGACGGAATATATGGTGTTGAACTTTATTTTGAAGAAGAAGATTTATATGCTCCTGAGGAATATCTAGAAGATAATGAAACAAGTGCTGAGGAAGACGATGCAGAAGATAACAAAAAAAGTACTGAGGAAGAATCCGATAAAGTAGACGAAAAGGCGGAAGCTTCCCAAATAGAAAGTGTTATCTATGCTCATTATCAAAATATTACTAATGATAATTTCGAAGCGGCCTATAACTTATTTTCCTCTGAAAAACGTAGTGAGCTATCCCTAAGTGATTGGTCAAAAGGATTGAAAGCTAATCAGGCAGATCAAGTAAATGTTTTAAATGTAACAGAAGTGAATTCCGACACAGCCGTAGCATATGTCGAGATGACCTCTTACGATAATAATGAAGATGGCACAATTTTAGTTCAAGAGTGGGGAGGGGACTGGTATTTAGTGAAGGAAAATGGAAATTGGTGTTTAAGCAAAGCAAAACTTTCCAAGCTAAGTGCCAAAACAGAATCATGAAACAGCCAAAGAAGAACCACAATGTATTAAAGAGATTTCTTTTGAGTTTGATAGCTGTTTTATTAGTTGGAGGAGTCATTTACGCCGCGTATCATACAATGATAGAAAAGGATCATGAAACAGCAAATCAAGGTAAATTAAATCAGCAAAATAAAACAGAAAAAAATAGTCATTACGTTTCAGAAAATAGCAGTGAACAAAATAAGAAAGATGAGACAAAGTTTGTGAGCTATTATCAAGATTCCGGATCTATTGATGAAAAGGTTTCGTCCATGGTCGAAAATATGACTCTTGAAGAAAAGATTGGGCAACTGATGGTAGTGGGATTTCAATCAACTGATCCAGATGAACATATTGAGAAAATGATTAAGGATTATCATGTAGGTGGGGTTATCCTTTTCGATCGGAATATGGATACCCCTTCACAGGTAGCTGAGTTAACGAATCAATTACAGGATATGGCATATGCAACGAACCTTCAAATTCCGTTAACTTTCAGTGTAGACCAAGAGGGCGGATCTATTGTTAGAATGAGAGAATCATTTTCTACGCTTCCTTCTCAGCAGGTACTTGGGAAAAAGGGAGATGCAGAAGAAATTAGGAATGTAGCGGTTCGTACAGGTGAACAGCTAGCAGCGATGGGCTTTACCATCAATTTTGCTCCGGTTCTCGATTTATCTGAAACGGATAGCCGTTCATTTGGTCTGGATCCTCAATTAACTGGAGAGTATGGAAGTGAAGTGATTAGAGGTTTAGTAGAGGGCGGTGTCACTGCAACAGTGAAGCATTTCCCAGGTAATGGACGCAGTAGTGTGGATCCGCATGAAGACACTTCTTCTGTCGAAGTTAATCAAGTAGAATTAGAGAATAGTGATATCTATCCGTTCAAGAAAGTGATTGAAGAATTAAATCATGATAATTTTTTTGTCATGGTCACTCATATTAAATATCCGGCTTATGATAAGGAAAATCCGGCAAGTATATCGTCTATTATTATGCAGGATTTGTTGCGCGAAAGATTAGGATATACGGGAATAGTTGTAACGGATGATTTGGAAATGGGGGCAGTGAATAAATATTTTACATATGAAGATTTAGGCTGTCAGGCCGTTGCATCAGGTGCGGATATGCTGCTCGTTTGCCATACGGAAGAAAACCAAAAGAAAGTATTTAATGGAATCTTGAATGGCGTACAATCTGGTAAGATTTCGGAAGAGAGAATTGACGAGGCAGTTCAACGTATTCTAACACATAAATATCAACATATAACGGATATCAAGGTAAATGCTAATGAAGCGGCAGAGCTAGTTGGAGATAAATGAAAGATGGGAAGGTACTAGTATGATCTTAGTACCTTCCCTGTTTTAATATTTGACCTCATAGACTACTGATACTGAGTATCTATGACTACCCTTTTCTAACCCTTAATTGTCTCTAAATGTTAACAATTACGGAAATATAAATCTCTCTTTATGTTAAAATATTCCTGTATAGATACTGCGCAGGAGTTGAAAAAGATGAGGAAAATTGTAATTGGAATGATTGGTTTATGGTCCATTTCTTTGTTGATGGGATGTAATTCAGAGGAGCAAAGTAAAAAAGAAACACAGGATCTAAGCAAAATGGTTCAAGAATATAGTGCAGGTAGTTTTGAAGATGTTTCTGCTTCCATAACATCAGACGAGCTTATCGTCAAAGATAATAAGGATAAGGAGACGTCGTATGATCTTTCTGAAGAAGAATTCTTTGTTTCCATTGCACCCTATGTGAAAAATACGCATTCATGTGAAATCCATAGTTTAACAGGCTGCCAGGGTGAACTGGCTAATAAAGATTTTGATGTAACTATTCAGGATGAAGATGGTCAGGTAATTATGGATAAGACTATGACATCATTGGAAAATGGCTTTATAGACATATGGTTGCCACGTGATCAGACTTTTCATGTGAAAATAATATACGGTGAAAAAACAGCGGAAGCTAACATTTCTACCTTTAAAGGCGACAATACATGTATCACAACGATGCAATTAATTTAGTTGCTATATTTGGCTGCCTTTCTGTTTGATTCGATGCTAGGTTAAACTACGAGAAGAATGATTTGAAAAAAGACGAATCGTTGAAGATCAAAGATATCTTTAACGATTCGTCTTTTTTATTCGTTCGATTTTAGAGAGAAGCTAAGCCTACAAGTTTCATTTACAAATCGTCTAGCAGAATAATCTCCCCATTTGATGCACGTATTCCATAATGACAATCTAATAGGCCGCATAATCTATATTTTTTTTGCTGAGGATCGAAGACATAACGTGGAGTTAGCTCAAAATGATCTTTTATTCTTTGATAAGCTTCCTGTTTATTAATAGTGACTTTTTCAGATGAAGGTAATTGGCCAAAGTGATCAATCAATGGTTTGTTATCAATAAAGTTAATAGCTTGAAGACTCTTTGCATCGATGATAATCGTAAGTTTTCTCTGAAAAATACTAGTGTCTTCTTCTTGATTTAATCGTAATAAAGCATGCATATATCCTTCCTCACGCATCAAAGTTTTAAGTACCCATCTGCCTGTATCATCTGAATACTTCCGACGCATAAAATCAATGACTGTCTCTAAACACTTTTCTCTCTCAGCTTCAGTTATTGGGAATGAATCAGGACTAGGCTCATATGATAAAGCTTGTTCAATTGTTACTTCCCAATCTAAATTAATTTCTTTTCTATTAAATGGTTTATGTATCGGGTCATCCCAGTCTATCGTTTTATTTATATTCAAGGTCCCTCTATCTGTAGTAAACTCATTTGGAATGGTAGACAAACCATCATTCGTTATATAAATTTCATCTATCCCATATATAGGAATGAGTTTCTCATCTTTAGATGATGGGAATTTAACCAATTTTAATTGCTCCCACGCCAGGGATTCTATTTTCTCTGAAGAAAGGGTGTATGCCTCTCTCTTTATTCGTTCTTGAGGAGGGAAAAAGCCATGTTTAGAAAATAGAATCAGATTACCGCTTTCGTCTACATTCACTTCGATATAACCAGAAGGAGAAACAGGTATCCCATTCAGGCCAGCTTTAAAGTGAAAATCTCCACGTTCTTCCTTATGCAGGTGAAACTGCTCTCCATATATTAATCCTGTTTCGTGTTTAATCCATTTTACGATGGTTTCTGTATTAACGTCAGCAAATCTGATCCCATTTGCGAAAGATATACCACCCACAAACATAATACGTTCATATTTTTGGCTATTCATATTAAAGTCAATAACCGCTGTCCCTTCAGGATTAAGATCTTCATCCTCTTGTTCCGTTACCTGATTGGGAAACCATTCCATACACAGCGTATACTCAGTTTTATTTAAAATGTTCAATTTTCGAGAGAATGAATATCTTTCTAGATAATAGTGATCCAACCCATACCGTAGCTTTGTAGAATCAATGATATCTTTTATGAACGAATGCATATCCCACTACCTTTCTTTTAGAAAACAGAATAGTTCAGAGATTACCGATTACCTTAATTATACAGGTAATGATCGGTTAGTGTTTTTATAGGGGATTTTGAAAGTAAAACGAATAGGAAGCTAATGTAGATTGGTATGTTCAGACCCTTATACCTGCATAGATAGCTTTAATTTTTATTAATTCACATAAATCATAGATAATTAATCGGAATTAATTGTTGACGCAATGTTTAGGTGAACTGTAAAATTATGTTTAATAATTAAGATGATAAAAATACTCGGAATTAAAATTTGGGCAGGTATTGAGGTGTAAAGATGCCAGAAAGATATTATGAAGAACTAAAAATAAACTTTGAGGAAATGGTTTCATGGAGGAGATATTTACATCAACATCCCGAATTATCATTTCAAGAATCCAATACGGCTAAGTTCATTGCAGATAAGCTGCGCAGCTTTGGAATCAACGTGAAGGAAAAGGTAGGAGGGAATGGGGTAGTTGGTGTCATTGAGGGGAGTCAACCCGGGAAAACAATTGCCTTCCGAGCTGATTTTGATGCTTTACCTATTCATGATGAAAAAAGTGTTGAGTATAGATCAAGGATGGAGGGAGTCATGCATGCTTGTGGACACGATGGGCATACTTCGGCTTTACTGGCGGTTGCAAGAGTTTTAATTCATCATCGTAATCAATTAAAGGGGAAAGTAGTTTTCCTATTTCAACATGCGGAGGAGAAGCCTCCAGGCGGAGCAAAATTTATGATTGAGGATGGCGCTTTGGATGGAGTAGATCTTGTCTTCGGTGGTCATCTTGCGACAGAGTTGCCAATCGGAAAGATTGCTACAAAATCAGGGCCGATCATGGCATCTGTTGATGCGTTTAAAATTACTTTGCAGGGAAGAGGCGGACATGGAGCGCGACCACATCAAACTATTGATGCGGTGGCAAATGGAAGCAGATTAGTTACTCATCTGCAACAAATAGTCAGTCGACGGATTAATCCGATTGAACCGGCTGTCGTCACGGTGGGGAGCTTTCATGCTGGGAACGCCTTTAATATTATCGCGGATTCTGCCGTTTTGGAAGGAACCGTCCGTGCGATGAATTCCGAGGTTCGTAAACAAATTGAAACAGAGATACGTGCCATTCTCGAAGGGATGACAGTGGCTGACGAAATAGAATATTCATTAGATTACACGCACGGTTATCCCGTCTTAGTCAATCATAAGGAGGAAGCTTTATTAATCGAAAAGATTGTAAAAGAAACGCTTTCTGAAGATGCTTTTGTTGAAAAAGAAATTTCCCTTGGGGCAGAGGATTTTGCTTATTACCTGGAACAGCGACCGGGAGCGTTTTTTTATGTTGGGGCATCTAATGAAAAAACAGAAACACAGTTCCCACACCATCATCCACGATTTGATTTTGATGAACAGGCACTACTGCAATTAGGACGGGTATTTTTACAAGTAGCCAATCATTATCTAGGTATAGATAAATAGAAGGGGGAGAGGCTCGTGTTTCAATTTGATCATCTTGTTCATTTTGTTACTAGTCCGATATTAGGCCATCCCATATATTAATAGGTTGAGAACAAAATGGTTGGATAAGTGAGGAGTCAAAAGGCTCCTCACTTTATTTTGTTTGGGGATTTTTTAAAGAAATAATTATAGAAAAATAGTATTTGTTTGATTATGTATTGATAAGTATAACAACCTATTTTGTACCAAATAAATATCTATCTTTTCGTCTAGTTCGTGCATTTATAAAGGACTAAAGTTTAATCTGCTTTAGTCCATTTTTTTACTTCTCTAGTTATAAAGTTACAAAAATAGGAATAATTATTGACCGCTTTCAAGAACAGGAGTAGCATAGAAAGTCAATGAGAGTGATAATCATTCTCAGTAAAGTGGAGTCGATGTTACTATGCCAGGAGGGATTGTATGTTAGATGGATTTACACCTTGGCCAGATGAAAGGGTTGAGTTTTATAGACAAACAGGGTGCTGGAAGGGTTTGACGTTTGGACAGATGCTAAAACAGCGAAGTAAACAATTCGCTCAATATATTGCTGTTGTAGATGACGAGACCGAGACAACCTATCAGGAACTGAATGAACGAGTGAACCAACTGGCGGCTGGCTTGCAGCGTTTAGGAATTGTTCAAGGAGATCGGGTGGTTGTCCAACTGCCGAACATCACTCCATATGTGGAAGTAGTTTTTGCTTTATTTACTATAGGTGCATTGCCTGTTTTTGCACTTCCATCTCATCGCTATAACGAGATCAACTATTTCTGTGAGTTTTCAGAAGCAAAGGCCTATATCGTAATGGATACTTTCACTGGGTTTGATTACCGCAAATTAGCGCGTCAAGTACAAAAGGAAGCATCATCATTATCACATGTGATCGTTGTCGGTAAGGAACAAGAATTCATCAATTATTCATCCCTTTTTATTGCTGAACCGTTTGAAGAAGTGAATATCCTAGGCAGCGATGTTGCTTTCTTGCAGTTATCTGGCGGAAGTACGGGTTTATCGAAACTGATACCTCGTACACATGATGAATATATGTACACGATTGAACGGAGTATTGAATGCTGTAACGTAACAGAGAAAACTGTTTTTCTTGTTGTGTTGCCTGTTTCACATAATTATCCTATGAGTTCTCCCGGAATACTGGGAACATTATATGCCGGCGGAAAAATTGTATTAAGTTTGACCCCAAGTCCAGATGAAGCTTTTCCGTTAATTGAGAAGCATCGCGTGACAATGGTTCCGCTTGTTCCGCCAATTGCTTTGCACTGGCTTGACGTTAAGCCAAATCGAAAAGAGGACTTAACAAGCCTTGAGGTTATATTGGTCGGCGGATCGAAATTCAGCTCAGAAGCCGCAAAACGAATGGAACCCACTTTTAACTGTACGCTTCAGCAAGTGTTTGGTATGGCGGAAGGATTAGTCAATTATACTCGCTTAAATGATCCATATGAGACGAGAATACATACACAAGGGTGCCCAATGTCCCCGTATGATGAAATCAAAGTAGTTGATGATGAAGATAAGGAAGTACCTGTAGGTCAGCCGGGTCACCTGCTCACACGAGGTCCTTATACTATCCAGGGATACTACAAAGCACCTGAGCATAATACCAAAGCTTTTACAAAAGACGGATACTATAGGACCGGAGACATCGTGTCTGTAGACAAAGATGGATACATCACGGTAGAAGGTCGCGATAAAGATCAAATTAATCGTGGCGGAGAAAAGATTGCTGCTGAAGAGGTTGAAAATCATTTGCTTGCACACGACACAGTCCATGATGCTGCCATAGTGGCTAAGCCGGACTATTATATGGGAGAAAAAAGCTGTGCATTCATCATCTTGCGAGATGGATATGAGGCAACGAAAAGAGAACTGAAAAGATTTCTAAAAGATCGTGGATTGGCTACATATAAAATACCGGATGAGTTTCTTTTTGTTGATCGTTTCCCGATGACACATTTAGGAAAAGTATCAAAAAAAGATTTGCGTGAGCAACTCGTAAAAAACCAACAGCTAATAGAAGAAAAAGCTAAGAGAAATGAGGAGTCACGATGACAAAAGAAGAATTGTATGCAATCATTTTGCCTTATTTGGATGAGGATATGACAGATATAGAGAATGATGAGGATTTAACCGATGCTGGACTCGATTCAATTGCTTTCATGTCAATTACGGAGGATCTTCGTTCACAACAGATTATAGTCACTTTCATGGAATTAGCCGAAGAGCCAACAATGGAAGCGTGGCTTCGCATTATTCAAAGAAAAATAACGGTTCAGTAAGGAGGGATGCTGGCAGTGAACATTTATCCTTTAACAGACTCTTCATTAGGGATTTGGTATGCCCATCATAAGACAAAAAGTGCTCTATACAATACAGCAGAATATATCCGCATCCATGGAGAAATCAATATCCCATTATTGCTAAAAGCGGTAAATGAAACGATTTTGTCTGCCAGTGCACTTCACATCAAGTGTTTTGAAGAGGATGGGCAAGTTAAGCACAGCCTAAAAGAGGAGATACCCAATACATGTGAATATAAAGACAATATGACAGTTGTAGAAATGGAGCAAATAATTGAAGAAGATGTTTCTACTGTTGTGTCATTGGTAAAAGATGACTTTGTTCGTTCTATTTTATTCTCTATTAATGAAGAAGATGAGCATTATTTATATTTACGTATTCATCACTTAGTCAGCGATGCGTACAGCTTCAGGCTCCTATTCCAGCAAATTTCAGAACGATATGAAGCTTTCATTCAAAATATACCGTTTTTGAAATCATTCGGTGATTATTTGGCTGTGGTTATGGAGGAGCAGCAGTATAAATTGTCCGATCAGTATAGGGAAGATAAGGCATTTTGGCTAGAGCAGCTAAATGGCGTAGAGATTGTGTCGTTAGCAGATAAAGCGACTCCCGATTTTGGCGAAGTCATTTTAGAGGAATCGATCATTGAACCAGATAGATGGATTAAAGCACAACAATTGGCGAAAAAATTAAAAGTCAATGTCCAACAATTATTTACAGCGGCAGTAGCTGTATACACAAAACGGCTAACGGCTGCTTCAACAGTTGTTTTAAATGTACCGATGATGGGACGTGTCGGGACTAAGGCTATGAATGTACCTTGTACTAAGGTAAATATTGTTCCGTTTCGGATTGATGTGAATTATACGGATACCTTTGAACAAATTTGTATGCAGGTAAAGCAGCAAATGAGAAAAGTAGGAAAGCACCAATACTACCGTCATGAGCAGCTTCGACGTGATTTGAAGTTGACTTCGGATGAACTATTGTATGGACCACAAGTAAATTTCATGCCATTTTATGATGAAACCACTTTTGGCTCTGCCGTTGGATATAGCAAAAAAGTAGCAACAGGCCCAGTTGAAGATATTACCTTCAATCTGTATGGTTCTGGGGATGGATTCCATTTAGATGTTGCAGCCAATAGCCTTTGTTATACGGAGGAAGAAGTAAAAGAACATACAAGGAGATTTGGTCAGCTATTTCATTTATTATTGGAATATTCAAATATCTGTATATACGAAATTCCAATCATAACGGAAGCGGAGCGAAGCCAGCAGTTCATTGAATGGAATAATGATCAAGAAACGAATCAGTCCTTATCAGTCTATGAACAGTTTGAACAACAGGTGAAGCGAACACCTAATCATAGTGCGGTTGAAATGAATAAACGATCCATTACATATTTAGAATTAGAGCAGTTAACTACTGGGATTGCTCAAGCTCTTTTGGAGAAGGAGGTAGAGCCTGAGCAGTTTATCGGTATTTGTATGAATCGTTCTATTGAGATGGTTGCATCCATGTTAGCAGTATTGAAAATAGGGGCAGCTTATATTCCCTTGGATCCGGATTATCCGGCAGAACGATTGGATTATATGCTCCAAGATGCAAAACCCCCGGTTGTTCTTGTTAATAGCCAAGAAGTTCCTTTTACAACCACACATAATCTAGTCAATGTTACAGATATCCAGTATGATGGACGCTATTTCAGAACAATCCCGAACTTTGGCCAAGCGGCTTATATGATTTACACATCTGGATCAACTGGAAACCCTAAAGGTGTCGTGATTGAGATGCCGCATTTAGTGAACTTTTTAGAGGCCATGCAGCAGCATTTTAGCTTAAATGGCGATCACAAATGGCTGGCAGTCACGACCGTTTGCTTTGATATCTCTGCTTTAGAAATCTATTTGCCATTGCTGCATGGCTCAACAGTCGTACTGGCATCCAAACAGGAAGTCCAAGAACCGCTGCAGTTGGCAGGTATTATTTCAAAAAGCCAAATCACCCATATGCAGGCAACGCCTACTGTATGGCAAATGCTTGTTCAATATGTACCGCAATCATTGCGTGGGCTGCAAGTTTTGATCGGAGGAGAGGCCCTGTCCATTCCTTTGGCTAATGCCTTGAATGAGTCGGGAGCCCATGTTCAAAATATGTATGGGCCAACAGAAACGACTATTTGGTCAACAACAATGGCCATTGATCCCCCGGTATTGCAAATTCCATCGTTAGGAAGGCCAATCATGCAAACACAAGTATATGTGTTAGACCCGATGCTTCAGCCAATCCCTTGTGGTACGGTCGGTGAATTATATATAGCAGGTGTAGGAGTAGCCAGAGGCTACCACAGTAAATTTTCATTGACTGCTGAACGTTTTATTGCCAATCCATACGGGTTGCCAGGCAGCCGGATGTATCGAACGGGCGATTTAGTGAAATGGAATAAGGATGGAACATTGCAGTATATTAGCCGTGCTGATCATCAGATTAAAATTCGCGGCTTTCGAATTGAAACGGGCGAGATAGAAGCAAAAGTGGCTGCTCTGCCAGGAGTTGAACAGACGGTTGTTGTGGTTCGTGAAGATGTACCGGGAGATAAGCGAATCGTTGCCTACGTGGTTGGCTCTGTAAATGAGGAATCAATCTTGGATCAACTAAAGCAACAGCTACCAGATTATATGGTACCTGCACATCTTGTTTTACTTCCTGGCCTGCCAATGACGAACAACGGGAAAATTGACCGGGGTCAGCTGCCTAAACCTACGGCAGGCAATACCAAGAAAAAGACTCCAAGAACAGAGACAGAACAAGTTCTTTGTGGGCTGTTTGAAGAAGTGTTAGCTATACCGGTTGGAATTGATGAGGATTTCTTTGCGCTTGGAGGCCACTCTATCCTGGCCACGCAATTGCTCTTAAAGATACGAGAGAAGTTTCAAGTTGAATTGTCAATTGGATTGATATTTGAAAACACAACAGTAGAAAAGCTCGCCCACTCTATCCAGGGGGCGGATCGGGTAGAAACCAATATGGCGGTGATAAGCGATACGGACAGGCTTCCTTTATCCTATAATCAGCGCAGTCTATGGTTTATTCATCAGTTAGAAGGGCCGAGTCCAACCTATAACATCCCATTAATCTTTACATTTAAACAGCCCTTGCATTTAGAAAAGTTTAAGAAGGCGATTGATTATGTTGTTAATCGGCATGCAATCTTGCGGACAAGATATCCTGCAGTAGATGGGGTTCCCTATCAATTCATTACAAAAGAGCCTGCCGCCGTTGATCTCAAATATGTATCAAGAGACGAAGAACAGCAAGCGATTCATGATGCTGTCCAGTATTCATTTGACTTGCAGTATGAACCAGGCTTTAAAGTAACGATTATTAATGAACAGATTGTGGTTGTTAATATGCATCACATCAGTTCAGACGGCTGGTCATTAGCGACATTTACAGAGGATTTGCAAAAGGCTTATCATGATGGACCATTGCCTCCATTACCCTATCAATACCATGATTTGGCGTTATGGCAATTGAAGAAACTGAATCGCGGAGATTTCATTCAACGTGAATTGAACTATTGGTCGAACCAGTTGAGAGGCATACCGGAAGAAATAGATTTAATCCGGGACAGGAAACGTCAACCTTCGGTAAAAGTAAGTGGACAATCCTTTACGTACACTATCAATGAGCGATTACATAACGAGTTGAAATTAATCGCAAAAGAACATCATGTAACGCTTTATATGGTTCTTCAAGCAGCATTCGCGGCGCTTGCAACAAAGCTGGGTGCAGGAGAAGACATAGTTCTCGGCAGCCCAATTGCCGGACGTGAAAAAGAAGAGGCGCTTGAATTAATCGGGATGTTTATCAACACCGTTGTCATGCGGACGAATACAAGTGGTAATCCAACCTTTGCAGAATTAATCAGGCGTGTGAAGAAAACAAGTGTAGAGGCATACGAGCATCAGCATATCCCGCTTGATCGGATCGTAGAAGAGGTTAACCCTCCTCGTATGGCTTCTCGCCATCCATTATTTCAAATTATGTTTGCCCTGCAGAACACACCAATGCCCTCCATTAAACTAGATGAGAATGAAGCACAAATCGATTTACATATGGTAGGTTCAGCAAAATTTGATTTGAGCATTGAAATGCGTGAGTTGTTTGACCAAGAGAGAGCAAACGGCATTGAGGCCAGACTAGAGTTCCGAACGGATTTATATGATGAAGATACCATTCGATTACTCATGCGCCGATATGAGATGGTTCTTGCCCAATTAAAACAAAATCCTACGGTTGATGAATTGAACATCATCACGGAGAGAGAGTATCAGCAAACGATTTATGAGTGGAATGACGCTTCAATCGAATCTCCGAAAGCAACGATTATTGATCTGTTTGAAGCGAGGGCTGAAGAATTTTCTCATCGTATAGCAGCGGTTTATCGGGGTGAATCACTTACATATGAGAAACTGAACAGAAAATCCAATCAGCTAGCACGTTATTTGATTGACCAAGGTGTGCAAGCTGAATCATATGTAGCATTATTATTGCCTCGATCAATGGACATACTTATTACCATTTTGGCTGTTTTGAAGACGGGAGCGGCCTATGTGCCAATTGATCCAGCTTATCCAAAAGAGAGGATTGAGTTCATTTTAGAGGATGCAAAACCTGTTTGTCTCATTGCTCGAAATGAAGAAAGCCTTTCAATTAAAATCAATCAGGTAAATAAAATTTACCTAAATCAACTCTCTTTAGAAGATTATGATGGGACAAATGTGGCAAATGAGGAACGCCTGGTTTCACTTTGGCCATTAAATACAGCCTATATTATTTATACATCTGGATCGACCGGCCGCCCTAAAGGGGTGATTGTGCCGCATCAAAATGTCATTCGACTCCTTCACGCGACGGATCAGTGGTTCCATTTTAATGAGCAGGATGTATGGACACTTTTCCATTCCTATGCCTTTGATTTTTCGGTATGGGAAATCTGGGGAGCTCTATTGAATGGTGGAGAGCTGGTCATTGTGCCATATGAAGTAAGCCGCTCACCAAAGGACTTTTTACAATTGCTCGCGGATGAGAAAGTGACCGTCTTAAATCAAACACCATCTGCTTTTTATCAATTGATGCAGGCCGATAAGGAAAATGAGAAACTCAGTCAGGAATTCTCATTGAGGTATGTCATTTATGGCGGAGAGGCATTGGATTTGCCGCGCCTAAAGGATTGGTACAGCCGCCATGATGATACGGCTCCTGTATTAGTCAATATGTATGGGATTACGGAAACGACTGTGCATGTTAGTTATGTTGCATTACAGAAAGAAAGCCTTGAGATTAACGCAAGCAGTTTGATTGGTATCGCCATACCGGATTTAACTATTTATGTGTTGGACGCACAATTGAAGCCGGTTCCACCAGGTGTAATCGGGGAAATGTATGTTGCGGGTGAGGGCCTGGCACGTGGATATCTCGGGCGCAGAGTTCTCACAGCAGAGAGGTTCATCGCCAATCCATTTGGTGATAACGGAAGCCGGATGTATCGCACAGGAGATCTGGCGCGTTGGACGAAGGATGGCGCCCTTGATTATATTGGGCGTATTGACCATCAAGTAAAAATCCGCGGGTTCCGGATTGAGCTGGGTGAAATTGAACATGTATTACTGAAGCATCCATCCGTTGCACAAGCAGCTGTGATGGTTCGTGAAGATACTCCTGGTGATGTCCGCCTGGCAGCCTATTTGGTTTCTAATGATATTGATCTTAAAGGTATACGAGAGTTTACTGCAATTGATTTACCGGATTATATGGTCCCATCAACATTCACAACCATTGATGAAATGCCATTAACGGCTAATGGGAAATTAGATACGAAGAGCTTGCCGAAGCCGGAATTCAGAGTGAACGCGGAAGCACTTCCGCAAACACCGCAAGAGGAGCTGCTCTGTGAATTGTTTGAGGATGTACTGAATTTGCCGCAAGTCGGAATCCACGACAGTTTCTTTGAGCTAGGGGGTCATTCTTTATTGGCAGTGCAATTGATAGGACGAATTAAGGAAGCATTCGGAAAAGAGGTGAGTATCGGACATTTATTTGAAGCGCCGACTGTTAGAGGGTTGGCTGATCAGCTTCAAAATGATAAACAGTCTGATGCATTAGGGATATTACTGCCTCTTCGTATAGGAGAGCAGCCATTGTTCTGTGTACATCCGGCAGGTGGTTTGAGTTGGTGTTATGCAGGCCTGTTAAAAACATTGCCTTCTCACTTTGCTTTATATGGAGTGCAAGCTAAAGGGATTGGCCAAACAGAAGAATTGCCGCAATCTATCGCTGAAATGGCAGCTGGTTATATTCAGTCAATCAAACAAATACAACCTGAGGGACCGTATCGCTTATTAGGCTGGTCACTTGGCGGAAATATTGTTCAGGAAATGGCTGTGCAGCTTGAAAGGCAAGGCGACAAACTGGAGTTGCTCGCTATTATGGATGCTTATCCGATGCATTTCACCCCTCCATTTGAAGTAAGCGAAGAGCAAGAAGCGTTAGTGGCCTTGCTTGCATTGGCCGGTTATGAGCCGGAAATGGATAGAGAGGTAACAGAAGAGTTTGTCATCGAACAACTTAAGAAAGAAGGGAGTGCGATTGCCTCCTTGTCGGAAGATACGTTTGTGCACTTAAAAGAAGTCTACAAAAATTCCATTCGCAGATTAAAGGAACATAAAGCGAATGTATATCATGGCGATGCATTATTCTTTAAATCAACGGTTGTGCCGGAATGGATTCCTAAAGTGGATGCAGAAAGCTGGTCTCCGTATATAAAAGGTACTATTACAAGTCAACCTGTTCATTGCCGTCATAAGGATATGTGCCAACCGGATCCATTGGCAGAAATCGGTCAAACATTAAAGAATACTTTATTATCCGAAAAAGGAGAATGAGCAATATGTATAATCCATTTGAAAATGAAAATGCCAAATACCTTGTATTGATCAACGAAGAAGAACAATATTCTTTATGGCCGGAAGTCATTGCTGTACCATCTGGGTGGGTTGCTTGTTTCGGTCCGGAGATGAAGAAGGTTTGTCAGGGATTTATTGAAGAGCACTGGCAAGATATGCGCCCAAAAAGTTTGCGTAAAACAATGGAAGAGGTTCCTGTAAAGTGAAAGCCCAGCGCATAGCGATTATGGTGTTATATGTGGTATCCATGTTCATGGTTTCGATGGATGGAACCATTGTAAATATACTATTGCCTGCGATTGCTGCGGATTTTGCTGTGCCAGCGAATGTAACAAATGGAGTTAACATTGCTTATTTGGTCAGTGTTGCCGTTTGCTTGCCTATAGCCGGCTATCTCGCAAACCGGTTTGGAGTAAAAAAAGTGCTGATTGCCGCTCTAGCTGGTTTCACAGTAGCGTCTTTCCTATGTGGAGTGGCCTCATCCTTCCATGCATTAATAGGAGGACGTATTCTGCAAGGTTTGTCAGGAGGCATCATTACACCTGTCAGCATGACGCTGTTATTCCGTACATTTCCGCCGAAAGAACGTAAAAACCTATCACAATCTTTGGTATTGCCAATCGCCTTTGCCCCGGCGGTTGGTCCTCTGATAGGGGGAGTACTTGCAGAATTGATGTCCTGGCAATGGGCGTTCTTGATCAATGTGCCGATTGGTTTGGCAATCGTCATCATAGGCACTATGTCGGTTAAGGAATTTGATTTATACCAAACCACATTTGATTTAAAAGGATATACAATGATAGCGATTGGACTGCCGTTTATCATGGTGGCTTTAAGTGCAATAGCCTCGGAAGGATTTACTTTAAAGGTCGTTATCTTTGGGATTGTGGGCCTGTTTTTGTTAGGCCTGTTTTATAGATATGAACTAACGATTGATGCCCCGCTGCTTGATATGCGGTTGTATGAAGATCGATTATTTGGTTCGTTAAGCTTAGTTGCGATGAGTTCGATGGGCGCGTTAATGGGAATGCTGTATTTGTTTCCTTTAATGTATCAGAATACTTATTCTGCTTCAGCCTTGGAAAGCTCACTCATCACCTTTACGGAAGCATTGGGATTAATGGCTGCTTCACGGCTTTTACCGAAAACAGCTAAGCATATTGGGATGAAAGCAGCCATCCAAGGTGGTTTGCTGGGTACAATCGTCATCTTTACTTTCATTATTCTGTTGGGTCCTTCTGCAAATCCTTGGCTTTTACGCTTTCTCATGTTTTGTATTGGCATCTTTTTAGGCCATACGGTCATAGGTTCTCAAGTTAGTGCGTTTAACAATGTAACAAATGAGAATATGGGGAAAGCATCTACGCTTTATAATATGCTGAATCGAATTGGAGCAGCAACAGGGATAGCGATTGTAGCTCTGCTTCTTTCCTTATCGACAGGTTATTTTAATCATCTTCTTACTTACAAGTTCGCTTTATTAGGAACAATCGGGTTACTGTTGGCAGGCTTTGTTTTTAGCTTTTTCGCTAAATCAGGATTAGGTGTCATTCAAGGAGAAAAAGTATGACTAGTGTGTATGTAACTGCACTCGAGCCAATTGGAGATGAACTGTTCAATCATCTGCTACAAACCATTGACAGCATTACGAGGGAGAAAATCTGTCGGCTGAAAAGACGCGAAGATCAGATTCGCTCACTTATTGCCCATGCTTTAACAAATATGATACTTGCCAAGCAATTAAAAATGGATGTTTCCAATCTTGTCTTTACCGTGAATGAATACGGGAAATATGAAGTGGCGGGTAACGAGCGCCATTTCAATATTTCGCATGCCGGTCAATACGCAGTGTGCATAATTGGCCAGAACTCCGTCGGAATTGATATTGAGAAGCGGGAAGATAGAGAGTATAGCTTATTCAAAAGCATTTGGAGCTTCGAGGAAAAAATTACTTATTCTCTCGAGGATAGCCATTCATTTTACTGGTTATGGACAGCAAAGGAAAGCTATATAAAGTATTTGGGAATAGGCTTTCAAGCAGATTTGAAAAGAATTACGGTGAAGGGAGATGGTACTGTAGTAGACCATGGCCGCATGTCAGAGGCTGCTGTCACACATATTGACGTTCATCCTCATTATGCGTGTGCGGTGTGCAGTGAGGAACAAATAGAAGAAATTAACTACATAGGGTTAGACCTAATTGATAGTTTTTATAGAAGGAATGATAATGATGAATAAAATACGGGTAATGGATGTAATTGATTCTAGTCGATTTAACAAAGTGCATGCAACCGTTTTGTTTTGGTGTATTTGCCTGATTCTCTTTGATGGGTATGATTTGGTTGTATTCGGTTCTGTTATTTCTGCTTTAAAAGAAGAATGGCAAGTTAGCACAACCTTGTTGGGGGTTATTAGTTCATTAACATTGGTGGGGAGTTTAATCGGCTCACTCCTGTGCGGTATGGCGGCTGATAAGATTGGCCGTAAAAAAGTCTTAATCGTTTGTGTGGCAATGTTCAGTGTGTTTACCTTGCTCACTGGATTGACGGATTCAATCATCGTCTTCACGATTGTTCGATTCCTAGCTGGAATCGGACTTGGTGGCCTCCCGCCGCTCTTAGTCACGCTGACGTCTGAATTTTCCCCAAAAAGAATCAGGAATATCATGGTAGGCATCATGTTTAGCGGTTATTCAATCGGCGGTATAATCGTATCTGTATTCGGCATTTGGGTCATACCGAATTTGGGCTGGCAATGGATGTTCTTCATTGGTGCGCTTCCTTTGCTCCTGCTTCCTCTGATGATCAAAACATTACCGGAATCCATTTATTTTTATGTGAAAGAAGAAAAGGATGAGGAAGCAAAGCAGCTATTACATCGGTTAAATCCTTCTTATATCCCGAGGAACGAGGATGTATTAGTAGCTAATATGGAATCTGAAGGGATGCCTGTTACACAATTATTTAAAGAAGGGCGCGGGGTGGCAACGATCCTTTTTTGGACGACGTGTTTTATGGGACTCCTACTCGTTTACGGATTAAGTACTTGGCTGCCGCAAATGATGATTTCAGCAGGATATGAATTAACATCAAGTCTTTTGTTCCTATTGAGTTTAAATATTGGTGCCATTATTGGATCAATAACAGGAGGGTATATGGCTGACCGAATCGGGTCAAAAAAAGTACTCTCTGTCTTATATGCAGTTGGCGGTGTGTGTTTGATCATGCTGGGGTTTAACCCGGATACATGGGTTCTCTATATGCTGACGGCGTTTGCCGGTGCTGCTTCAATCGGTGCCCAGAATTTGAATAATGCTTTTAATTCATCATTCTATCCACCACATATGCGTTCAACTGCATTAGGGACAGCCTTGAGTGTTGGCAGGATCGGAGCGATTATAGGACCATCATTAGGAGGATATTTATTGTCCGGATCTTTCCCCGTCTATGCAAGTTTTCTTGTATTTTCCATTCCGGCACTTATTGCGGCTATTACAATCTCATCTATTCCGTTGAAAAGATCTTTTAGTTATCAAAGTACGAAATTGGAAAATAATAAATCTATAAATAATAAAGCAACGATTATAAATGGGTGAATGTTAAGAAAGCTGATGTTAAATTATAATATGAAGGTTATGGTATTAAATTTATCACAGTGGATGATAACTTATTTTCCTATTACTTTTATCAAGCTAACTGCTTCTTTTTGATAAAGTAGTATAATGTTTTGTAGTAGGTGATAAAATGGATAAAAAAATCGAAAGACGAAAAAGGATGATTCAAGCTGCGAGAGTGTTATTTGCTGAGCACGGGTTTGAAAAGACAACCATGCAAAAGATTGCAGATGAATCTAATGTAGGGGTAGCCACGCTATTTCGTTATTTTCCAAAGAAAGAGCATTTGATTATCGAAGTTATAAAGGAAGTAATAGAACAACAAGTACCTATTTTTGAAGAAATTAGTAAATCGAAGAAAATAGGAATAGAAAAGATGGATGATGTGTTAACTGCTTATGTTAACTATATTAATGAAGAAAATAGGACTTCATCTAAGCTGTTGGAAGCTTTTGAAGTGTATATTGCCTTTATGCCTATTGAAGTGGGACTGTTAGAAGAAATACATAAGGCGTATGGGAAGATTAGCGGTATTATTTTTACGATTATTAATGAAGGTAAGAGTGATGGAAGCATACAGCTTTCGCAAACGAATGAAATGGTAGTAAGTACGATTATGAATATGTTTGGAACGGCTGTAAAGAAATATTCTTTATATTCTTTAATACCAGAAGATGTTTTTATCCCTTCCCCTAAAAAGGAAAATTTACTAATCGTAAAGGATATTATCCTATCATATTTAAAAAATGGGAAACAATAAATAAGCGGTCACATGCTGTGAGCTGCCCAGAAACTATTTTTAGGGGCAGTCCACGCTGAAATGACCGCTTTTCTCTTTATTTTACTGTATTGATCTCAAGTAGTTTTTCTGCAATCGCGCCTGTCAGTTCTTGTGCTGTTTGTGGGACAAATTTGGTTAAAATTTGGTTTACCATTGCACTCATCATTCCGCCAGCAGTGATATCAAGATGGCCTGACATTTTTGTTGTCCTTTCATCAATGACTTCAGCACGGAAATAGCCTCCGCCATTAAAGTTATCGGACAAGCCTTTTAAATCAAAAATGACTTCAGAAGGCTCGTTCCATTCTTTAATATCAATTTGCAGCTTAACTGTTTTTTTCATAAATCCTAAGTCACCCTTGAAAGCCCAGGTAGATTGGCGTTCGCTTAAGATCTCATGATCAATATATCCCGGTACAAGTGGAGCCCAGTTATTCATGTCATGAACAAACTCCCAAATTGTTTGAATATCTAGTGGTAATTCTACTGTATGTGTTCCTTGTGGCATTTTTGCACCTTCCCGTTTCTGTTTAGATTGGTTTTAATGGTATAGCTTATTCGCTTCATTGCCTCATTACCACAAAAATCTTAACTATAATGAAGCCTCTATTTACATGTTCTGTTATGAATTGGCTGCGTGTTGTCCTGCTAAGAATCCAAATACCATAGCTGGTCCGATCGTTCCACCGGCACTCGGATAAATAGGACCAAGCGGATTGCCTGAAGCATTACCGGCAGCATATAATCCTTTAATTGGTTCCCCTTTAAAATTAACCACTTGTCCATTTTCATTGATTTTAGGTCCGCCATTCGTACCGAGCGCCCCTAAATAGATAGGTAATGCATAAAATGGACCTTTTTCAATTTTTCCTAGATTGTTTTCAGGACTTCCTCCGCCATTTGTTAAAGCTTCAAACTGAATGGTACCGCGGTGGAAATCAGGATCTGCCCCTTGCTCGCAATAGTCGTTCCACTTGCGGATCTCATCTTCCAGACCATCCGGGTCGACACCGATTATTTCTGCCAGTCCACGGATGGAATCCGCTTGGTCCACCCATTCCGGTGCAGACTCACCAGGCGCCATTGTAATGATTAGTTGGCTATCTTTTAGTTGTTGATCGAAAATCATCCAGTTTGGTCCTTTGTTTGGAAACTCGACTTTTACTGGATCATAATTAAAGAATGCTCTTGGCATATCGTTATAGGTTGTTCCTTCATGTACGAATCGACGTCCATATTTATTGACGATAATAGAATTTGGACCATTACGACCCCCACCGAGCTGCGCCATTACATTATCTTCATATTCAAATGTTGGATCCACCATTGCTGGGTACCACCATGCTTCACTCATATTTTCAAGCGCTGCACCAGCCTTCATAGCCATCATCAGTGCGTCTCCTTCGTTGCCAGGAGGTGTGACTGGATGAGTGAACTCTGCTTTTAAGAAGGCTTTGACTAATTGCTTGTTCCATTCAAATCCGCCAGATGCAAGAATAACTCCTTTGCTTGCGTGAAAACGTAAAACTTCACCATCTTTTGTTTCAGCGACAATCCCGATAACTCGCTGTCCATCCTCATCCATAATTAATTCTTTACCAGCTGTTTCAATTATGGTTTCTACCCCACGATCCAAACAGGCTTTAAATAGAGAAGCAATTAATGAACGACCCATAGTGACAATATTATTTTGCATTCGGTCTGCAACTAACTGGAAGTCAATTCCTCCAACCGCACCACCTTCTTCTAATGTTAAAGGAGGGAAGAGAGGATTTTGACGTACTAACGGACCCCATTCGCCAATTTCGTTTAAATCAAATGGTGCAGGATCCATGGAACGTGTTCCGTGTTTTAACGCCTCATCCATACGGGCATAATATTCCGGATAGGAGTTTGGAGAAACAAATTTAACGGGCGTATGGTCACGTAAAAATGTAATGATCTCATGGCCCTTATCTACAAACGTTTCAATCATATGATCATCCGCTCGGCCAAGTGCTAAGCGTTTGATGTAGGTAATAGCATCCTCACGGTTATCTTCGAATCCTTTTTCTTTCATGTAAGGGTTTAAGGGAATCCAAGGAACTCCACCTGAAAAAGCAGTTGTACCCCCGATTTGATGGGTTTTTTCTAACACAAGAATATTGGAACCGCTTTCAGAAGCGGCCACAGCAGCTGTCAATGCAGCACCACCAGTCCCTAAAACAATAACATCTACTTCTTTATCCCAATGCGTAGGTATTGAATTTGACATGAAATCATCCCCCTTGATGCTTTTTGATAGTGACACTATCAATAATTTGATTATCTATGATTATTCTGAATTTTTCAAGTAAATTTTTAATAAAATTTGAAAGTTTTGGAAATGCCGATATACTATTAAAATGTAATGAGTAAAGAAGAGGAGATTCAATCGTGCTAGTATTTTTACTTGATATTTTGATAAGTCTCATGGTATTAGGTATAGCGTTCTTTCCCATTCAAACGGTAAATGTGACGAATAGTAAGCTGGAAAATATGATGGGGATCTATGGATTTGTAGGCATTTCTCTAGTAGGTACAGGTATGTACATTGGAGGAGGAGAGTCTATAAGAGACTATTACTATCTAACATTTTCTGTAGAATTGATTATTCTACTTCTTTTCTTGCTTATCTATCGTCACATTAAAAGAAAAGGACATTCAAGATTAATCAATATTTGTTCGATTTGCTTAGTCACAATTAGTTATTTACTTTATGTTTACTATATTATTGCGAGTTTTATTTATTATTAGATAGAAAATTAAATAAACTAAAGAATAACGATTGCCAATATTTTATTTAAATTAATAGCGGGCCCATGCTTGTTATTTGTTTCGTATTAAAATATAATTCCTCTGTTAATATAATAACTATTCGGGGGACAACATGAACTTAAAAGGCAAAAAGATTTATTTAGCAAGTGGTTGGTTTAATGATAATCAGGCACAACGACTATCGAAAGCAGAAGAAGTACTACGAAATATGGGCTTCGAAGTATTTAGTCCAAGAGAACATCAATATAAAGATTATGTGTATAATACGCAGCCTTGGAGAGATGTCGTTTTTAAAAATGATGTAGACAATGTAAAAGATGCTGATTTCATTTTCGCGATCTATGATGAAACTGATTCTGGAACCATGTTTGAGATTGGATTAGCTTATGCAATTGGTAAACCTATTTTTGTCTTCCACGAAAAAGATGAATATTGCAATTTAATGATCACTGAATCACTACAGGCTTATTTCAAAACGTGGGAAGAAGTGCAGAATTATGATTGGACCACTTGCCCATTGATTCGTTTTGAAGGGGAAGTAGAATAAGCCCTTTTAGCGAAGCAGCAGCCTATAATAATCGACAGAAAAAGCCGGTCTAAGACTGGCTTTTTTTGTATTCTAAATGGAATCTGCATGATAATTAATAGAAATAATCTTAATCTTTAAAAAGGATATCAAGTAAATAATTTACTAAAAATCAGTATGGTATATAGTGCCCTTTAAAGTAAGTAAGCGGGTGGATTATTGGTAGTGGTAATTAATATCTAATCCTATCCTTTTGCGGTGTAGTTGCATTCTATCCTTTTAAGAAAAGAGGGTTGGTATTTTTAAAGGAGCTGGACGTGGAGCACGATAAGATGTCCTAAATAAATCTTAGAAAGATAGAGGGAATATATTGGCAAGTAGAATTATATGATTGGGTAATAACTCATCCAGGCGAGTCCAGAAAGAGGGTGAATCGTGTTAGATCAGATTCTAAAACCAAATCTCATTCAATTCAAAGACCAGTTAGAAACATGGGAAGATGCTATACAATTAGCCGCTGCTCCCTTGTTGGAAGATGGATCTATCGAACAGAGATATGTAGATAAAATAATCAATAACACCAAGGAAATTGGACCTTATTACGTACTGGGTCCTAATATCGCTTTACCCCATGCAAGACCAGAATTCGGTGTGAAGCAGTTGGGATTAAGCATTCTAGTGATGAAAGAACCGGTATGGTTTTCGGATAAAGAGCGTCATAAAGTTCAACTGATCATCGTGTTAGCAGCGGTCGATGATCAATCACATCTTGGAGCCCTATCTGAATTAGCCGCTGTATTAGGTGACGAAACGAATGTTAACAAACTAATTCATTCTAAATCCGAGGAAGAATTTTTAAGTCAATTACTTACATCAATTCATTAGGAGGAAGCATGATGAAAATATTAGTTGTTTGTGGCAATGGGTTAGGGAGTAGTTTCATCACAGAAATGAATGTAAAGAAAGCTTTGCAGGAAATGAATAGGGAGGCAGAAGTAAGTCATACTGATTTAGCTTCCGCTAAAACAGAGACAGTAGATTACTATATTGGTTCACCAGAAATCATGGAACAGTTAGAAGGGAACGGTAGAAAAGTCATTCCGCTTATTAATCTATTCAATGTCGGGGAAATCAAAATGGTTTTAGAGAAACATCTGGAGGAAATATAAAATGGATTTAATTATAGATATATTAAGCACCCCAGCAATTTTGGTTGGTTTATTCGCTCTGTTTGGTTTATTGCTGCAGAAAAGAGCAGCTACCGAGGTTGTATCTGGAACATTGAAGACAATTATGGGCTTCCTCATTATTGGTGCTGGTGCAGCTGTCATTACGGGTTCACTCAATTTCTTTGGAAAAATGTTAGAGAAGGGCTTCGATATAAAAGGAGTTATCCCGAACAACGAAGCGATCGTTGCGATGGCGCAAAATGCTTTCGGTACTGAAACAGCACTAATCATGTTGTTAGGTATGGTTGTTAATATCCTATTAGCTCGCTTCACTCCATTTAAATATATATTTTTAACAGGACACCATATTATGTTTATGGCTTGTTTGTTAGCAGTCGTATTATCGACAGGCGGACTGGATGGAGTCGTTTTAATTATTACGGGGTCTCTTATTCTAGGATTATTAATGGTTTTAAGCCCAGCCTTGCTACAGCCGTTTGTTAGAAGGATTACAGGTACGGATGATATTGCAATCGGTCACTTTGGTTCATTCGGATATTGGGTTGCTGGATTGGTAGGTAAAGGAGCAGGTAATAGAGCTAAGTCAACAGAAGAGATTCGAGTACCAAGAAGTTTAGGGTTCCTTAGAGATACATCTGTAGCAATCTCTTTAACTATGTTAATTATGTTCTTTATCGTTGCGATTGCCGCTGGCCCAGCTTATATTGAAAATGAGTTGAGCGGCGGTCAAAACTTTATTGTATTTTGTCTTATCCAAGCCATCACATTCGCTGCAGGTGTTTATATCGTGTTAGCTGGTGTTCGATTATTATTAGCAGAAATTGTTCCAGCTTTTAAAGGGGTAGCGGATCGAGTAGTTCCTAATGCAAAACCGGCATTAGATGTACCAGTTGTATTTCCTTTCGCTCCAAATGCTGTCATAATTGGGTTTATCTTTAGCTTTCTCGGAGGTATTCTAAGTATGATTTTACTTCCGTTATTGGGCTTGACAGTAATCGTTCCTGGTCTGGTTCCACACTTTTTCTGCGGAGCCACAGCCGGTGTATTCGGTAACGCAACGGGTGGCAGAAGAGGGGCCATGTTAGGTGCATTTGTTAATGGTATTCTGATTAGCTTCTTACCGGCCTTATTATTACCAGTGTTAGGGGACTTAGGCTATGAAGGTACAACATTTGGCGATACCGACTTCGGTATAGTGGGTATTTTCTTAGGTAATTTAATGAAGCTATTAATGTAGATGATTAAGATAGAGAGGGAGAAGAGGATGATCCTATCTCTATATCAAATTTTAATCGGATGACACTTTGTATATCAAGAACAGAAGGAGGAAAATACCTTCTTCTGTTTTTGATATGGTTTAGTACATGGATTATGAATCTAGCCATTTTCTATCTACTTTGCAAAATGATAGGGTAAGAGGCCATACAATTAAAATACCGTGAGCAAAGCATAAAGGGGTTGTTTACTTGGTAAAGCGTTTAATCGAAAAAGGTGTCATATCTAATTCTGTAGAACCTTTCGTAATGAGATCACTCAATACTTCACCAACAGCACTGGCGAATTTGAATCCATGACCAGAGAATCCTGCAGCAATACCAATATTTTTATAGTCTGGATGTAAATCAATGATAAAATCTTCATCCGGTGTCATGGTGTACATGCACGTTTTTCCATTCTTTAATGACCCAACAGAAGGCATATATGTACTAAGGAACTGGGTTAAATCATCCACATCTTCTGGGATATCACCAAATGGTCGTTTTTCTGAATCTGGATCTACAGGAACTCCGCCATCATGCCGGCCTACTTTTAATCCTGAGCCCTCAATACTAGGGAAGCCGTAATAGCTTGCTTCTCCTAATTGAAAAGCAAATCCCGGAAAATGATTCTCGCTATATAACGCTTCGTCGCCATCATACCAAGCAAATGTTTTTCGAATTGGATTTAATGGCAAATTAAGATTCAACTGTTTTAATAAATCTCCGGCCCATGCCCCAACGGAAATAACGACGGAATCCGCTGTAAATGTTGCACCATCTGAATCCTGAATCGTAACCTTATCCGATTGTGCATCTATTTGTACAACTCGACTATTGGTACGAATTTGGGCACCCTCTTTTACAGCTAATTCTCGGTATGCAGCAATGCAATTTGCGATTTGTAATACGCCAGAAGTTGGCTCAAAACATCCGAGGAAGTTTTCTGGTAACTGTAGGCCTGGCCACTTTTCATTTACTTCAGCAGCTGTAAAAACTTCCAATGGCAGATTAAATTTTTGCGCACTCGCAATTACATTTTGGACAAACGGTGCTTCTTTATCCCCCACGTTAATAACACCCGTTTGGTGGAAAATTGTATTGTCTGTTTTTTCCGCAAGCTCCTGCCACAAAGCACCAGCACGCAAAGCAAATGGCACATACTGCAATCCTTCTCCATATGCATAACGAATCAGACGTGTTCCCCCATGGTGACTGGCTTTGTCATGCGGTGGGTTAAATGCGTCCAATAATAATGTTTTTCCTCCGCCTTTTGCTAGAAAATAACCAGCTGCCATCCCCATAGACCCGGCTCCAATAACAATATGATCATAATGCATAATCTCTCCCCCTTAATGTGGTTGACCATTTACTACACTTTTCTTTTACCTAATAGGAAATTGAGGTGGTACGTTCAGAATTAATCAGTGATTCGTCACTATTTAGGTAAGTATGTATATGACTAAAGTAGGCAAAATAATGTCTTTACAGGGTGCTTTTTGCAAATTACCTTTTTTATATAAGCTTACTATTCTTTAAAGGGGAATAAGAATCAAATAATTTTGAAAAATGATTGAAATACATTTAGATTGTGGTAGCGGCATTTTTAAGTGAGGTATAACATAAAAAACAACTACATATTATGAGTAGTTGTTTTTCTTCTTTAATGTTGTAAATAAGATTGTCTTTGTAGACCTATGTATTCCTTTGCCGTGATAATTATTAGAGCTTTCTTTGCTCGTTGATGCGCTGTTACAATGGTTGAGCATTTCGCATATGCGTGGTCTAATACATTCATGACCTCTTGCCGTTTTTCTTCTGCGATTTTATCCGGGAACCAATCAATCGCGAAACCAGTAATCATATATAATGAAAGTACTTTTTGGGGGAATGATGTTGTATTGCGATTGTCCAGTTCTTCTATTATCCTTGCTAATTTAGCGTTTGATTTGAGCAGGTTATAGTAGTTTGCTGTTGCTTCATATAAAGCATCCAGCTCTTGTTTGTGATGTAATACTTGGAGTGTTGTCACCGCTTCTTCTATCGTATCAAACCAATCATCTATTCCGGAGATTAAAAGATTGGTTTGTGGATCTACTAAACCGTATCCATTCATTACTTCGCAATCTGGGTAATGCTTTAACAGTTCGCTTTTTGTCGTGAAGATATCACCGTGATAGGTCTCTCCTAGTGTATCGTATACTTTATTGGCATAGAGACGAATCAGATTTCCTTCTTTCATTTCCACTATCACTTCTAGCTTTTCCATCCTTCATTCCTTCTTTCATTTAGGTTTTAAATAGGGTAGCAGCTATATTGGAAATTTGTTTAAAAGAACAATGATTTATAAATAAAGCAAGGTTATATATTAACCTTACATTCTGATTTATTGTTTTGTATAGAGACAAATTCTTACTTATAAACTCATACTCTTAAGAATCAACTACATATTGGGCTGAGCATTTAATGATAAGGGTGGGTATAAAAGGAAGTAAAAAACCAGCTCATTCTGTACGAGAAGTATATCTTTCTCCTGATGTTCGATATGCTTTAGTAATTATAAGAATAGACAGAAACTAAATGAAATGGGAATTGAACATTCAATATGGAGGTATGCTGAGAGATTGGAAACTATCCGAAAAAATCATTTAAAAACACCTGTAAGAGGGTTAGAGTTAAAGAAAAAAGCTAGAAATAAATTCTTAAGATCACCAAAAGTAATGCGAGAAGGATAGAGGAATTTTTTATGCTAGAATTGGTACTTCATATTTCATTAAGTTTAATGGTGCTAGGAATATCATTCTTTCCGGTTCAAACAGTAAAATTTAGAAGAAGCAATCTTGATAATATTTCTGGGATATATGGATTAATAGGCATAGTTTTAGCAGGTACAGGTATTTATATTGGATTATCTGGCGAAGGACCGGTAAAAGCCTATATCTATATCACTTTTTCGGTACAACTAATTATTCTAGTTCTTTTCTCACTAATCTATAAATTTGTTAAATGGAGAGGACATTCAACTTTACTAAACATTTGTTCAATCTTCTTAATTACAATTTGTTTTTTATTTTATATTTACTATATTATAGCGAGTTTTATCTATTATTAATGTGAAAGAGAAAAGTACATGCGGTTTAAAAAGCTAGTAAAGCTAGGCCTTTGCCTGTGTCAGAGGCAATAAAATAACTTAATGTAAGATGGATATCCACTTTAAGACAAGGGATACTGTGAAACTAAATTGCAGTGAAAATCGTATATAAATAGAGAGTAAAGTAATAAAAGATGTAGATGGAGGGGATAGGAATGGCAGAGAAATATATATCAGTTGTAGGTGTTGGTCATTATTTTGGGCCGGATATTTTTAAGGTTGGACAAAAGATTATCTTAAGAAAAGACTTGGATAATAAACATGATGATGAAGCCATTCAAGCAGAGCTCGATACAATTGGCAAGGTAGGCTATGTGGCTAATAATTATCAAACAGTCGCAAAAGGCACACGTAGTGCAGGCAGAATTTATGATACGTTCGAGGATGTATGTATGGGGCAAGTGGCTTTTATTGTAAAGGATACAATCATCGTTAAACTATTGGGAAATGAAGAGAGTGTTTAAAGGGGGTATCCCAAAACACACAATCTAGCTGCACTGTCCCCACTCTATTAATAGATAAAAGGCTCAAACCTATAATTCGGTTTGAGCCTTTTTAAAATCAAGTATGATCCCGACTGGGTTCGAACCAGCGACCCCCACCCTGTCAAGGTGGTGCTCTCCCAGCTGAGCTACGGAATCAGAATAGTATGTAGTGGAACAATATTTAATATAAAGGGTTAGGCAAATAAAGTCAAGATGAATTTTGGAGGCAAGATTGGTCTTTTAAGAAGGTGTATCCAAAAAAGAAGGATTAACTTGTAAAGTGACTAGTAATTTTTGCTCACTCTATCCCAATAAAATTGTTTGCACAATAAGATATAGAAATTACACGAAAAATAGGTAAATTAGGCTCTTTATGAATGCGGATTTTGTCGTTTAGTGGGTCTTTATGTTTATTATAATATTATTTATATTTTT
The DNA here is from genome assembly GCF_059694525.1 of Pradoshia sp. TA40_28. NCBI lineage: Bacteria > Bacillati > Bacillota > Bacilli > Caryophanales > Bacillaceae > Pradoshia > Pradoshia sp. TA40_28. The sequence continues at coordinate 204,772 of NZ_JCATZO010000006.1, read as the reverse complement.
CAGTAAATTAGTTTGACAGAATTTACAAGAGATGATATTTTTAGGATATATTAGTTCTCTATAAAGAACTAGTGACTATTTATCTATAAATGGTTTGGAGAAGTGTGCAAAACAGATTGTAATTTGGATTATTCCTATGAATAGATAGGAATAATCCAATGCAATATTAGAATGATAGGGGCTGATTATGCTTGTATTGTTCTAAATAAAGAACGCATACATATAAGGGGGTGAAAGAATGAAAAAGGAATGGCAAAAACCGAATCTTGAGGTTCTTGATGTAAAAATGACTTTTAGTGGTGGAGAGCTTAACGGCGGTCATAGAGGAAGCTGATTGTACCGAGAAGAAAAGTGCCCTTATACAACTTTATCGTATAAGGGCTTTTTATAAAAATTGGAGTGATGAAGTTGGTTCAGACATTGAAACAAGTGATGTACCAAGCGTTTGGTTTTACTATCTCAAGTGAGATGAAGCTACCAGAATTAATTCAACTTGAAAAATCAAACTCTCCATTGGATATCGCCATACAATATGAACATTTACTAGATGAATGGAACCAGATCACAGAAAAAGAAAAAGGATATTTTGTCCGGGCCAACCGGGTTTTATTTGAAATTGAAGAGGTGGCCATCTTTGCTGTTGAAAAAGGAAGAACGATCAGCATCTCGCCGCTGCCTGGGGCAGATGAAGATGAAATCAGGCTCTATGTGTTAGGGACCTGTATGGGAATTATTCTAATGCAGCATCATTTATTGCCTCTTCATGGTAGTGCTATTGTGCTTGATGGTGAAGCATATGCCATCGTCGGTGAGTCGGGTGCCGGGAAATCCACGTTGGCTTCAGCCTTTATGGATCAGGGATTTAAATTGTTAAGCGATGATGTTATTCCAATTTGTTTTACTGGGGATCAGCCAATGGTCATTCCATCCTATCCATCACAAAAGCTTTGGCAGGAATCATTGGATCATTTTGGAATGAAATCCTCAGAATATAAGCCTTTATATGGAAGGGAAACGAAATTTTCTGTACCAGTAGGGAAAAGTTTCCTCCAACAATCCGTACCGCTCGCCGGTATTATCGAACTAGTGCCTGTCGAAGAGAGTGCTGTTTCTATCATTCCGGTGAAAGGATTGGAACGGCTGCATACCTTGTATAAGCACACGTATCGAAATCTTTTTTTAAAACCGCTTGGATTAATGGACTGGCATTTCGGTCATTCGGTCGAATTAAGTAATCAACTGGCTATTTATCAGTTGAGGAGGCCGATTTCAACATTTTCTGTTCATGAATTAGTAATGACGATTACAGATATAACGGGGAAGGGGAGGAAACAATGAGCAGTCAAATAAATGCTGCGGCAGTCGAGAAGTTTGTACATAAGGAAGGCAATGTGGTCAGTGATATGGATGGAGAGAAAGTCATGTTAAGTGTTCATAATGGTAAATATTACAATTTAGGTGAAGTTGGTGGATTGATCTGGGAGTTGTTGAATGAACCTAAGTCTATCGAGGAGCTTGTGGATCGATTAACAGAAGAATATGACGTGAGTCGTGAAGAATGTGAAATTCAGGTTCGATCATTCCTAGACCTTTTAAGAAAAGAAGAGTTAATTAATCAAACTATTACATCCTAAGGAGTTTTGTTCATGAACCTCATTCATAAAGCTCGGACCCTGCTCTCTTTAGATGCTAAAACCTTCTTGATGTATATGGAAGCTTATTGCTCCTTAGCCGTGGCTAGGATTCAAAAGAGTCTGCCCTTCTCCAAGGTTGCCCCAACACTCGGCAGCAAGATGGAGGAGACTCCTCTAACTTATATGCCAGCCCATGCTGAAATCCTGCAGTCCGTTTCCAAAAGTCTTGAAACAATGAGCAGATATACATTTTGGGAAAGTAAATGTCTGGTTATGGCAATTGCAGGAATGAGAATGCTTGAGCGCCGGGGTATCGAGAGTACTCTTTATATGGCAACGGCAAGAGATAAGGAAGGTAAGCTGAAGGCTCACGCTTGGCTGCGGAGTGGTTTGTATTTTGTAACAGGGATGAATGGGAAGGAAGAATATACAGTAGTAGGGACCTTTGCTAAACGAGTGGGAGATCAAAAGGAGGAAAAATGATGGATAGACATACTTTGCTTGTGACTGGTTTTTCCAAAGAGCTGAATCTGATGCTCGCCTTGATCAAAAATGACAGGGACTCCGTTCACCATTTAATGAAAAGCTCGATCAATTGGTATGTATTTCTGGAGGTTGTAAAGCACCACAGGCTGTATCCCATTATTTACAAAAAATTGAACGAGGGTTTAAACGAAGAAATTCCTCAGGAAATAATGTTTCAGCTCCGCAATCTTTATCAACAAAACACCTTTCAAATGATGAAATTAAGTGCTGAAATGGAACAAGTGTCAGTTAGTTTTCAAGAGCAGGGGATTCGTTGTTTATTTCTTAAGGGTCCTGCGCTTGCCTATCAACTATACGGAAATCTATCGATGCGAACCTCCAATGATCTTGATCTGTTAATCTCTTTAAAAGACTTTAATAGGGTTGATGCCATCCTCCTTGAAAGAGGATATAAAAGAGATACCTATAAACGATCGGTTTTAGGAGATTGGAAATGGAAAAATCATCATGTGGAATACTTGCATCCCGATTCCTTGCGAAAAATAGAGGTTCATTGGAAGCTGCATCCGGGTGGGGCGAAAGAGCCAAGTTTTGAGCAACTTTGGAATCGCAAGAATGTCAGTTCTTTGACTAAACAACCTGTTTATTTACTCGGCACCGAAGATCTTTATTTATTTTTGATGGTACATGGTGCACGCCATGGATGGTTCCGCTTGCGCTGGTTGCTTGATGTGGCAGACCTGTCCAAGCAAATCACAGATTGGCGAGTGATAAAAAAGATGCAGCGAAAATATCAGGTTTCCCATATCGCTGCTCAAGTCGATTTATTGGGAGAGAGTTTAATAGACAAGAAGCTCTCGCTTGTCGGTCATGTGACGGAGCACTCGTATCAATTAGCTGAAGATGCTCTCTTTTTAATTAGCAACGAGATAGATATCCACGATGATACACTTTCAAGACGGTTTGCCAAGAAGGCTGATGGCTACTATCAATCGATTATGACCAGAAGGCAAAAAGTTTTTCGAATGATTGGGGCGCTTTATCCTTGTATTGACGATGCAAAGACATTGCCATTGCCTAAATCACTGCATTTTTTATATTTTCCGCTACGGCCGTTTTTGTGGATGTGGAGGCAGATCGTTAGTTAGGGGAGAGCAAAGATGAAATCTTTATGGATGTTTATCCAGGAATTACGGACGTATGCCGGTAAAATCCTCTATGTGAATTTACTTGGGATGGTAATCGTTAGTTTTATAGAGAGTATCAGCATCCTTCTGCTTATTCCGATGATTGAAATGAGCGGTATGATGGACCAGGCGGGAAAGACATTGCCCTTTAGCGAATGGTTTGCCTTTATAGAGGAGATACCTGTTGCAATAGGTTTAGCTATCATTTTAGTCATCTATGTAGTCATTATCACAGGACAGAATTGGATTCAAAAGAAATTAACGATTCAAAACAGAATGATTTATGTAGGATACACCAATCATCTGCGCACAAAAATATATCAGTCCTTACTCTGGGCGGATTGGTTGTTTTTCCTGAAGAAACGGCGTTCTGACTTATTAAACAGCCTCACGGATGAATTGAATAGAGTGAGTGTAGGAATCAGTCAATTCCTGCTCCTGGCTACTTCTGTCGTTTTTACGATCATCCAAATTGGTATTGCTCTGTGGTTGTCTCCTGAAATTACATTTTTTGTTTTATGCTGTGGCGGAGTGCTGGGGCTGTTTTCGAGAAGGTATATTAAAAAGTCAGAAGCGATAGGGAATCAGACAACGGAAATTGCCAGATCCTATTATGGAGATATATCCGATCATTTAAATGGTATGAAGGAAATTAAAAGTAATTCTTTGGAACACACGATGAATAAGTGGTTAAAGGGTTTCAATGATCGGTATACACAGGAACGCATGCAAAATGCAAATGTTCAGGCGCAATCACAATTCTTTTATAAAACCTCTCAGGCTTTATTAGTTGCCCTTTTTATCTATTTATCTTTTAATCTGTTTCATTCTGCACCTGAGGAATTGATTGTGATTGTATTGATTTTTTCAAGATTATGGCCAAGGTTTACGGCTATCCAATACAGTATGGAACAAATTGCATCGGCGCTTCCCGCCTTTGATTCCTTAACGAAACTACTAAAGGAATCTCAATCATCGAATGAGGCACCGACCATACAAGGGACTTCTGTTCACTTTAAAGGCGACCTTACTTGCCAAGATGTTTCCTATCGCTATCAGGCAGACTCGGAACGATATGCTTTACAAACGATTAATCTCACCATACCGTTTCAATCAACGACAGCCATTGTCGGGAGATCAGGGGCAGGTAAAAGTACGCTAATTGATTTAATGATGGGCCTGTTGAAAGCAGATGAAGGAAAGATCAATATCGGCGGAATTGAAGTGAATGAAGAGAACAGATACTTGTTCAGGCAAAACATCAGTTATGTGCCTCAGGATCCGTTTTTGTTTAATGGGAGTATTCGCGATAATTTTATGTTAATCTGCCCGGAAGCAAAAGAGGAAAATTTGTGGGAAGCATTAGAGTTTGCGGCAGCTGCTCAATTTGTTCATAAATTGCCGAATGGTTTGGATACGTTAATAGGAGATCGCGGTGTTCGACTCTCTGGTGGGGAAAGACAAAGACTTGTTTTGGCAAGAGCCATTCTTAGAAAGCCATCCGTCCTCATATTAGATGAAGCGACAAGTGCATTGGATCAAGAAAACGAATCCAAAATTCAGGACGCACTCGATCGATTAAAAGGCAAGATGACTATTATTATTATCGCTCATAGGCTATCTACGATTCGCAATGCCGACCAAGTACTTGTTCTCGATGCAGGTCGGATTGTGCAAACCGGACGATACAAGCAACTTGCTGAAGAAAAGAAAGGGGTATTTAGTCAGCTGCTTGGTTCTTAAACTTTTGTAGAATTAGTTAGGTGGGTCAGGAAGGCCAAAAAGAAGATAGGGGGAGTTGGATGAATCCCGGGAATTCAAAGGAAATCAATATCAGGACCTGGATTAGTGTCTTAAAAAAGAGAGCAGGGATTATCGCCATCTTTGCCATTCTTACACTTATTTGTGGTTTATTCTATATCAAATGGTTCACGACTCCGCTCTATCAATCATCGGCGACGATTATTATCGAAGCGGATGCCGACTTGAGAAATACTCTTCAGGTGATTATTACAGACTCCAAAGTGATGGAGAAGGTTGGTCAGGAGCTGGGTCTTTCCATGAGTCCGGAAGATTTGGCAGAGAAAATTTCGGTGACGAGTATTGATAATTCACAGGTTGTCAATATTGGGGCGGTTGATCAAGATCCCAGGCAGGCAGCAGATATTGCCAATACAACAGCAAGAATATTTAAAGAAGAAGTGCCTTCTATTATTAACTTTGATAATGTTCATTTTCTTTCAGAGGCAAAGGAGAATTCAACTCCCATCAATGAAGACCATACGAAGCTGCTTATTGCTGCATTTGGTTTGGGAGTGATTGTGGGAATTGGTTTTACCTTTTTGCTGGATTCACTGGATCATTCTATTCGCAGTACGGAAGATATGGAAAACTTAATTGGTATACCGGTGATCGGGAGAGTTTCAAAGATTAATCGAGTGAAGAGAAGTCCAACGGGTATAAACGGACAAAAAGTCTTGGTTACCCACAGGGGTGAGGAATTTCCATTATGACCAGAAGAATAATTCTTAAATCGATACAGAAAAGAATATTACCATTTTCGGTGAAACGAACGCTTATTTCTGAGGAGTTTAGAGAAATTCAGACAAATATTCATTTTTCAGAGAAGGGGGCTGACTGTCGCATTATTTTGGTTACCTCTCCATCAGAAGGAGAAGGTAAAACGACCATTTCTTCTAATCTGGCAATCTCCATGGCATTGCAGGGAGAAAAGGTTTTGCTGATTGATGCGAATTTAGGTAAACCGGCGATCCATTCCTTGTTTAGAATCCGTAATACAATTGGCTTGGCTGATCTATTAATAGGGAAGACGACGTTAGGGCAATCCGTTTATCCTAATTGGTTGGAGACATTGGGAATTTTGACAAGTGGGGGAACAGTTCCAAAAGCAGGATTGTTAGGCTCCGACGTGATGGATAAGATTTTACATGAGGCTACTGAACAGTATGACAAGGTCATTATTGATTCTGCCTCCATTTTAGAAGCAACCGATACTAAATTGCTGGCTCATATGTGTGATGGTGTATTGCTGGTCATTCAAAAGGACCGTACCTCCATAGAGGATGCAACCCATGCTCGCAAAATGTTGGAGATGGCGAAAGCAACCATTATTGGCGGAGTTTTAAATAGATAACTATTTTTTTTGATTGATTTGTTCTTTATATAGAATGAATCGTGCTTTTAATGGGATTTATATCTGTGGTGATGTCTCCTGACCATTATCAATGGAGGTACTCGGTCATCTTGTGGGTGATAGCCTTAGACGCCAGTCGTCGGGGAGGTGATGTGAGGACGGGTTAGATGCCCTTTTGATTTTATAGCGTTTTTATTGTTCGTGCTTTCAAAAAATGTAAATGGCGCAAATTTTTCATAGCTGACCAGTAAAGTCTTTACTTATATGGGAGAGCGGCATATAGGTAAGGGCTTTACGAATAGGACCAAAGAAGGAGGGGAGAACAATGACTAATAAACAGCGGTTTTGGATATTCGCTCTAATGGATTCATTTATCATTCTGACAGCTGTTCTTTACGGCATATTTCTGGTAAACGCGTATATAACGGCGGCAATAAAGGATATAGTGCTATTTGGAGTCATGTTCATCCTCGTTAGTTTATTTTTTTCAATGGTATTCAAGTTATATAGAAAAGCATGGGAGTATGCGAAGTATACCGGAGAGCAATTAAAAGAGCGATTATTTATGTTGGCTGATGATCAAAGGCCAAGGGTTGTCGGATTGGTGATGGAGGGATGAGGGGATGACAAAAACGATTCTTTTTTGTGCCACGGTAGACTATCATTTCAAAGCCTTTCATCAGCCGGTTATGAAGTGGTTCAAGGAGCAGGGATGGATGGTTCATGTTGCTGCCGGTGGGGATCTTCAACTTCCTTATGTGGATAAGAAGTACACCATTCCAGTGCATCGGTCTCCTTTCCATCTCCAAAATCGTGCTGCCTATCTTGAGCTTGCCAAGATAATGAATCAGGAAAATTACGACATCGTTCACTGCCACACACCAATGGGAGGGTTACTCGCCCGGCTGGCAGCCAGAAGGGCGAGGAAAAAAGGAACCAATGTACTCTATACCGTACATGGATTTCATTTTTATAAACATGCGCCCTATGTAAATTGGCTAGTCTACTATCCGATTGAGAAATGGCTCGCAAACTATACGGATTGTCTGATTACGATTAATGAAGAAGATTTTGGACTACTTCAAAAGCATCCGTTTAATGCGGGGAGAATCGAGAAAATCAATGGGGTCGGTGTTGATATTGAAAAATTTAGACCGATCGGGAAGGCAGATAAATTAGACAGACGACAGAATTTCGGATATTTGGCGGATGATTATCTTCTATTTTATGCAGCTGAATTCAACCGAAATAAAAATCACCAGTTTTTGATTCGTACGGTGGCCCATTTACTAGATTACGTTCCAAATGTAAAGCTCCTGCTTGCAGGTGAAGGAGAATTGCTTGAAGAATGTCGAACACTGGCAAATCAATTGAAAATCTCGAAACACGTGGAATTCCTTGGTTTCAGAAATGATATAGATAGGCTTTTACCCATTTGTGATGTTGTTGTTTCAGCAAGCCGCCGTGAAGGGTTGCCGGTTAATGTAATGGAAGGAATGGCTTGTGGATTGCCCGTTATTGCGACTCGAAACCGGGGCCATAATGAACTAATTCAAGACTGCCAAAACGGCTGGATTGTGGAACAAGAGGATATGGAGAATATGGTGAAAAAACTGACCATGCTCTATATGAACCCTGCCATGACAACCGTTATGGGGGCCTATGGAAGAGAAATCATGGAGAGTTCGTACAGTGTTGGCATAGTGTTACAGCAAGTGAGCCGAATCTATCAAAACTATATGCATGAAATGGAGGAAGAAGCGTGGACAGCCCAATAAGAGTTTTGCATGCAGTGGTGAATATGAATCGTGGCGGTGCAGAGACATTTATAATGAATCTGTATAGAAATATCGATCGAAACCGCATTCAATTTGATTTCTTGACATGCAAGCCCGGGGTGTTTGACAAGGAAATAGAAGATATGGGTGGAATGATTCATCGAATTCCTTATATTTCTGAGGTAGGTCCGTTTAAATACCAAATTCTTTTAAAGGAATTTTTTTTAAGCCATCCCGAATATAACATACTTCATTCCCATTTGGATAAGATGAGTGGAATGGTCTGCAAAGCAGCGAAAAAGAGCGGGGTTCCCATTCGCATTGCGCATAGTCATAATACAGAAAGTGAAGGGAACCGGGCAATCAAATTATATAAATGGTATTCAGGAACCCATATTCGTAAAGCCGCTACCCATTATACAGCTTGTTCGACAAAGGCGGCAGCATGGTTATTTGGCAAATCTTCTTTGACAGCCAATATTATCAAAAATGGAGTAGAGAGCGAGCGGTTCTTATTTTCAGAGGATAGGAGACAACTCATTCGGAAAAAACTGAATCTGGAGGATGATGCGCTTGTGCTAGGCCATGTCGGCCGGTTTCATGTTCAAAAAAATCATGCCTTCCTGATTGAGGTCTTTGGTCGAACAGTGAAGTCTTTCCCTGAAGCGCGGCTCATTTTAGTTGGTGATGGACCGTTGCGCAAACAAATGGAAGGGTTGGCTGTCAGAAGAGGAGTAAGGGATAAAGTTCTTTTTCTTGGGATTCGGGATGATATTCCTGATCTATTAACGGCGTTTGATCTCATGCTATTTCCCTCCTTTCATGAGGGATTACCGGTCACAATCATCGAAGCGCAAGCTGCCGGCCTCCCCTGTATTTTGTCTGAACATATTACTCAGGAGGTGGATTTGGGTGCCGAGTTAATTCGCTATGTCAGATTGGGTGATGTGGAGGAATGGCTGGCGAAAATACGCTATCTTGCCAAGAGAGAAGTCAGAAGAGAGATTCCGGAAAGTACCCTGGCTGTGAAGGGATACGATATCCGGTCTACTGCTGAGTGGATGAATCATTTTTATTTACATCTTGTCAATCCAGATGAAGAAAGGAGGGCTAGCGTTGACCCCCTCTCTTAAACGTTTGACGGTGTTTACCCCAACGTACAATCGAGCCTTTTGTTTAGGGACTTGTTACGAAAGCCTGAAAAACCAAACATGCCAGGATTTCAGTTGGCTCATTATCGATGACGGATCTAATGATGGCACAGAAAAACTGGTCCGCTCTTGGATGGAGGAAGGAATTGTAGAGATACGCTATGTTTATCAGGAAAACCAGGGCATGCATGGAGCTCATAATACAGCCTATCGTCTAATAAATTCAGAGTTAAATCTATGTATTGATTCCGATGATTATATGCCAGCGGATGCTGTGGAGAAAATACTCAATTTTTGGGGGAGCCATGGCAGTGGAAATGTGGGGGGCATCATTGGCCTCGATGCCTATTCAGACGGAGCAATCATTGGAACAAGGTTGCCTGAGGATTTGGAACAATCTACACTATTCAATCTCTATCATAAGCATGGCGTGAAGGGTGATAAAAAGCTCGTCTATCGAACAAGTCTTACAAAAAAATACCCATATCCTTTATTTGAAAATGAACGATATGTCGGTCTCGATTATAAGTATTTCAGGCTTGATTGTGAGTATGAAATGCTATTGATGAATGAAGTCCTCTGTTGTGTTGAATATTTAGAGGCTGGTTCAAGCTTTAATATGCTTTACCAATACCGGCGTAATCCAAAGGGATTTGCCTTTTATCGAACAGAATTAATGAAGCTTCCTATGGCGGGCACGCTATTTAAATTCAGACAGGCAATCCACTATGTGTCGAGCAGTATGCTCGATCGGAATAAACAATTTCTTCGGGATACACCTGAAAAATGGCTGACTGGATTAGCCCTATTGCCGGGCTTTTTACTCTATGCCTATATCAGAAGAAAAACGGCAACCTAGGCTCGACTGTCTTTCAGTTGGGGAAAGGAGACTGTTATGACAGTATTATATTTAAATTTAGCATTGGTAATGATGTTTGCTTTGATGGCTAGATTTTATTCACATGATATGGGTTTTGGTGCGATATCAATCAGGCCAAATAAGATGTTCGTTCTGCTTTCCCTCCTGACACTTATTTGTGTTTCGGGATTACGTTCAAATATTGGGGATACCTTTTTCTATATGCATGCCTACAAAATAAACAGAATGGATTGGGCGTATATTTTCGAGAATAAGGATATCGGGTTTGGTTTGTTACAAATGCTGCTCCAGAAGATTTCCATGAATCCGCAACTGTTGATTTTTGTGACCGCCATACTTACTAACGGCCTGATTGTAATGGTGCTCTATAAATACTGCCGCTTAATCGAAGTAGGCTTGTATGTATTTATCACAAGCGGTCTCTTTTTAACCTCCATGAATGGGCTGCGTCAATTTCTCGCGGCAGCCATTTTATTTGTGGGAACAACCTTTTTAATAGAAGGAAATTGGAAAAAGTACGGATGTGTTGTATTGCTGGCCTCCAGTGTCCATATGAGCGCCATTATTATGATTCCTATTTATTTTTTTGTCAGAAGCAAGGCGTGGTCTAAAACGACGTTTTTGCTTCTTTTTTTATCTGTGGTTCTTATAGTTGGGTTCAATCAATTCTCAGAATTGCTTTTTTCCGCACTGGAATCGACGCAATACGGTCATTATCAAAGCTTCTCTGAAGGAGGAGCCAGCATTGTACGTGTACTTGTTACGGCTGTGCCGTTATTGCTGGCCTTTATCGGAAGGGAACGGCTGAGAGAAATCTTTCCTGAGAGCGATGTAATAGTCAATATGTCCGTTTTAGGATTGGTATTTATGCTTGTCTCCACTCAAAATTGGATATTTGCCAGATTTTATTACTATTTTGGCCTTTATCAGTTGATATTGATTCCTTGGATCGTACAGTCATTCAGAGAAAGGGATCGGAAGCTGATTTACTTTGGAGTCTTAATTTTTTATTTTGTTTTCTTTTATTATGAGGAAGTTATTTCTCTCGGTATTGAATATAAAAGTCATTTTTTCGGTGGGTGATGAGAATGAGAAGGGTGTTGCATGTTGTGAGTGCACTTGAGAGAGGCGGTGCAGAAATGATGATTATGAATGTATATCGCAGAATTAATCATGAAGAACTCCAGTTTGATTTTGTATCCCATGGGTTAAAAAAAGGGGAATTTGAAGAGGAAGTCAGAGAACTGGGGGGCGAGGTTTACCGAATTGATAGTCTTGGAAGGGCAGGGCCTGCGACCTATATTAAAACATTAGTTTCTATCATGAAGAATGGCCATTATGATGCGGTGCATGTTCATACTGATTTTCAGGGAGGAATTGTCGCGTTTGCCGCTTTTTTGTCAAATGTTAAAATCCGTATCTCTCATTCACACTGCACAGGCTGGAATAGGGGTGAACATGGGATAGAGGCTTTGGGTCTGCAAGCTTTAAAAGGATTGGTTCAGGTGTTTGCTAATCAATACTGTGCCTGCAGCGATGAGGCGGGTCGCTTTTTGTTTGGAGAGAGATCTCGTAAATTAAAAGTCTTGAATAATACCGTTGATGTAATAGGCTATCAATCACTGAATGAGAAGGATGTGCAAGTGGAAAGGGAGAAGATAGGAATCCCGCCTGAAGATCTTATAATCGGGCATGTTGGTCGTTTCTCAGAATCTAAGAACCAATCATTTATTCTGCATCTTCTCCATCATCTTCATCAGAAGGGGATAAAAGCTTCCGCTATATTTATTGGGGATGGACCATTAAAACTGGAAACAGAAACTGGGGCTGAGAGATTAGGAGTCACAAATTCAGTTCATTTTCTAGGGATACGGACAGATATTCCAAAATGGATGTATCTCTTTGATGTTTTTATTTTTCCTTCTCTTTTTGAAGGCTTTGGAATTGCTGCACTTGAAGCGCAATGTGCGGGAACACCTTGTATCCTGTCAGATCATGTTCCTGCTGCGGTGGATACTGGGCTGGGATTAGTCACTTATCTGGGGCTTGAAGAACCAATCCAGAAATGGATAGAGGCGATTTTGGGGGCTGCCTCTCAGCCAAGACCGTCTTTATCACGGATACATGAACACTTTTTACAGAATGGCTTTGATGTGGAAAGCGGCGTCCGGCAATGGGCAAAGTTGTACATGTCGGCAAGTTAGGTGATTTTAAGATGAAGAAAAAAATATTATTTGTGACTCAGTATTTACAAACCGGTGGAGTGGAGAGAAGTCTGCTGGCCTTCCTTCATCAATTGGATTATGAAAAGTATGAAGTAGATTTGCTTTTATTCGATTATAGCGGTGTTTTATTTTCGCAGGTTCCTCGTGAGGTGAATCTATTGCCGCCATTATATGAAACATTTTCCCTGCCACTCGGACAGGCTATCCCTCAATTGGTAAGAGACAAACAGTATTCCCTTTTGGGGGCCAAGCTGTTGTCTGCTTTAGTCGGCAGGTTATCTAAAGGAGTAGGTACTGCGCAGAGGTGGTCCGTTTATCGATACACACTTCCTGCGAATGAAAAAGTGTATGATGCTGCTGTCAGCTATCTTGATTTCTTTTGTAATTATTATGTGATTGAAAAAGTGAACGCAAAACGAAAAATTGTTTATAACCATATGGACTACCATTATAGCTTAGGGCAGGGCTGGCCCGCACCGGAACTGGATGAACAAGCATTTGCGAAAAGTGATTGGATTGTCTGTGTATCTGAATCAGCCAGCCGCTCATTAAGAGAATACTTTCCAGAGATTTCTTCAAAAATAAAAGTGATTCATAATAGGGTTTCACGAACATCCATACAAGTGCAGGCAGAGGAAAAGTTGAATATCGCTGAGGAATTTACAAACGCATGCTCTGTTGTGACGGTTGCCAGATTAGTAGAGGAAAAAGGAATCTGGGAAGCCGTGGAGGCCTGTAGAGTGCTGGTGGGACGCGGAGTGAAGATTCATTGGTATTGGATTGGTGACGGGCCGGAGCTAAAAGCAATGGAAAAGAAAGTGGAGGAGTATGGAATAGAAGAATGCTTTCACTTACTGGGTGAAAAAGCAAATCCCTATCCGTACATGAAAAACGCTACGATCTATGTACAACCTTCTCGAACAGAGGCGCATTGTGTAGCGGTAGAAGAGGCACTTGCACTCGGATGTCCGGTAGTGGTGACCGATATTCCGGCATTTCGTGGACAAATCAGGAATGGGAAGACCGGAATGATTGCTGAAAACAAAACAACTGGATTGGCCGAAGCAATCGAACACCTACTTGTTTCAGCTGAAGGGCGTACAATCCTCAAGGATCATTTGGCAAGGAGAAATAATCTGTGTTTGGAGCAGATCCATCCATTGGTAGATTTATTGGATGGGAGATAGACAGTCGTAAGCATTTCACGGGTACTTTAAGAAAAACACGACGATTCCTATGTAAGGGGGCTTTTCCTCAAAGGTGAAGCCAAACCATATTCACTTGCTTTTAAAATAGGAAGGATTTCCAAAGAGTTTTTAGATTTCTGATTTTCACCTGAAAATCCTTGCAAGTGAGGTGTATTAAATTGAAAAGAATAGTCGATTTCAGCATGGCATTCGTCATGCTGATTCTTTTATGTCCGTTTTTATTTATTCTGGCGATTCTTATCAAATTTAAATTGGGATCTCCTGTCCTCTTTAAGCAACAACGCCCTGGTTTAAATGCGAAACCATTTCAACTATATAAATTTCGGACGATGACAAATGATTGCGATGAACATGGACATTTATTAGCGGATGAACAAAGGCTGACTTCATTTGGAACGTTCTTAAGAAAATATAGTCTAGATGAGTGGCCGCAATTATATAACGTACTAAAAGGAGAGTTAAGCTTTGTTGGCCCAAGACCTTTATTAATGGAGTACTTACCCTATTATTCGGAGGAAGAAGCCAAACGTCATTTGGTCGTACCCGGCATGACTGGCTGGGCACAAATCAATGGTCGTAATGACATTAGCTGGGAAGAAAAATTTGCGCTCGATCTATGGTATGTCAACCATCATTCCCTTTGGTTAGATTTGAAGATTATATTCCTGACCTTCAAAAAGGTAATCCATTCTGAAGGCATTACAAAACAAGGGATGGCAACAGTAGATTATTTTAAACGTCCGCTGAAGGAGTGAGTGAAATGAATTATGCGGTTATTGGCCATGGAGGTCACAGTAAGGTAATTAGAGATTTGATCGAATCCAGGGAGAGCCATCAGATTATTGCCTATCTGGATGATAAGTATGAATTGCTGGATACCATTTTGGATTTGTATATCGGACCTATTCTCTCTATTGATTTGATTTTGAACGAGTTTCCTGATGTTAAAGTAGTGATTGCCATAGGAAACAATGCGACCCGAAAAGCGATTGCGGAGAAATTGAACCTTCCGGCTGAGCGATATTGTACACTCATTTCCCAGGAAGCCATCATTAGCCCAAGTGCCCAAATAGATGCGGGGTCTGTAATCATGCCGGGAGCCATTGTTAATGCGGAATCAAAGATTGGAAAGCATGTGATTGTCAATACAGGAGCTATTGTCGATCATGATTGTGAAATTGGGGATTATGTTCATGTATCTCCCAAGGGTTGTTTAACTGGTTCAGTTATTCTGCAAGAAGGCGCCCTGATTGGGACCGGTGCTTCTGTTATCCCTGGAATAAACATTGGTAAATGGTCAAAAATTGGAGCTGGTGCAGCGGTTGTTAAAAACATACCGGACTATTCCAAGGCAATGGGTGTCCCTGCCCGAATTATGGAGAGTAAAGAAGGAGGTGGAGCCGTTGCAGACAGTGGCCTTTAAGAAAAGAATACCTCTAGCAACTCCTCATCTAAGTGGTGAAGAAACAACCTTTATTCATGAAGCTCTTGCTGATAACTGGATTGCTCCGGCAGGTCCGCATATTGATGCGTTTGAAAGAGAAATTGCTGACTATGCAGGTGTAGAGGGGGCGGTTGCTGTTAATTCAGGAACCGCGGCTATTCATTTGGCACTATCTTTAATGAATGTGGGAAAAGGAGATGTCGTTTTTTGTTCATCCCTTACCTTTATTGCTAGTGCGAATCCAGTAATTTATCAGGGAGCGGAGCTCGTCTTTATTGATTCAGAGCCGGATACGTGGAATATGTCACCGGACGCTCTTGAACAGGCGCTGTATTTTGCGGTGAAAAAGAATAAACTTCCCAAGGCTGTTATTGTTGTAGATTTGTATGGGCAAAGTGCCAAGATGGATGAGATTTGTGCCATTTGTTCCAAATATGGAGTACCTATATTGGAGGATGCTGCTGAAGCTCTTGGATCCTTTTATCATGGTCAATCCTGTGGAAGTTTTGGTGAATTTGGCGTCTTCTCTTTTAATGGAAACAAGATAATTACGACTTCCGGTGGAGGGATGCTTATTTCGAATAATATCGAGGCTCTGGAGCGGGCAAAATTTTTGGCCACACAGGCAAAGGAAATCGCTCCTCATTATCAGCATAAAGAAGTCGGTTTTAATTATCGGCTCAGTAATATTTTGGCGGGAATCGGTAGAGCGCAGCTGAAGGTTTTACCAGAAAGAATTGAAAAGAAGAGAATGATTTATGAAACGTATCGGACAGCCCTGTCTGAAATGGAGGGTTTGAGATTTTTGCCGGAACTGGAACATACCTTATCGAACCGTTGGCTGACGGTAGTCACTTTGGAACATAAGGAGACCGTGACACGTTGCTTGCAGGCGTTGGCGAATGAAAATATTGAAGCCCGGCCGATGTGGAAGCCATTGCATATGCAGCCGCTATTTAAAGATGTTGATTTTTTTGCCCATCAGGCTGACGAATCTGTATCTGAACAATTGTTTAACCATGGCATTTGTCTTCCATCAGGTACCAATATGACAGAAGAGGATATGGAGAGAGTGATTGACTGTCTGAAGATGACAGTAAGATAGGAAGGGAAAACTTGAGCTAAGGAGGAGGGAAGGAAATGATAGGAAGAAACATACAGGAAATTCGTAAACGCAAAGGATTGACACTGACTCAGCTTGCGGCCAATGCTGGAATTTCCAAATCCTATTTAAGCAATATTGAACGAGGAGTGAATCAAAATCCATCCATTGATGTATTGAAGAGACTGGCGATTGTTTTAAATGCTGATTTGAAAACATTGTTGCGTGTTCAGGAAAATACTGAAACGGATGAAAATCTAAATCAGGAATTAATAGAATTAATTGAAGAATTAAAGACGACGGTTATTGAAAAAGAGCAAGTGGATGAATACCGGGCATTAATTCAATATATTAAGTGGAAAAATAAAGCGTAAAAAGACCATTTCTATTGATGAAAGAGGATTGAAGCGTATGTTGAATCAGAAAAGGGTCAGCATGATTGTACCCGTGTATAAGGTGGAAAACTATTTACCGCGCTGTATCGAAAGCTTGATCGCCCAAACCTATCAAAATATCGAAATCATTTTAGTCAATGATGGGTCACCTGATTCCTGTGGGGAAATGATTGACTACTATGCCGATCATGATCAAAGGATCATACCGGTTCATAAAGAAAACGGTGGGGTATCAGAGGCGAGAAATACAGGAATGGCTTATGCAAGTGGTGAGTACACGTTCTTTGTGGACGGCGATGATTGGATTGATCCTACTTTAGTAAACAGTTTGGTTGAACGAATGGAACAGTGTAACGCGGATGTTGTACAAACAGCTCATTATTATGCCTATCAGGATTATCTCCTATATGATGATCGCTTTGAGCAACGGGATGATTCTCCTGTTGTATTGGATAATCATCAATTAATGCGGGAGCTTGTTCTCAATCAAGTCGTGAAGAATTTTGCCTGGGGGAAACTTTATAAAACAGAACTCATTAAAGATATTCTCTTTCAAGAGGGTATTTTTTTTGAAGATGTTTTTTGGTCACATCTTGTTATGAAAAGGGTTCATACGTACGTGATTACACATGAACCCCTCTATTATTACTACCAGCATGCAGATAGCGTTGTTGGTTCCTTTTCTGAGAAGAATTTGGACTATCTAAAGAGCTTAAAACAGCGCCATGAATTTTTGGAGAAGCATTACAGCCACTTGGTAGAAGACTCTTATAAAGAAATCGCTAAAGCTCATTTGGTTCATTATCAGCTTTTACTTAAGTATAGAAAAATAGATCCGGCTGGTTTGTATCGTACTGAAATTGAAATATATATACGTCGGAATTTCTCCTTGTTATATAAAGCCATACAGCAAGATAAAGAGCTCAAGCAGGAGTTGACCTTTTTCCATATCCATCCCTATTTATATATTGCCTTTTTATCAGTGAAAAAGGGTATGCGAATGATGCATCTTCTTCCAAAACCTCAAGGGCTCGAGCGAATGATGGTCAAGGAGAAAAATGGAGAGGTACGTGTATAAAGAAAAACGTCTCGTTACATGTAAATTTTAATGAGGACATCTCTCTTAATTCTCAAGGTAAGGGAGGCATTTTCGCAAAGCAAAGGAGTGCTTTAGAAAAATAAAGAAAAGGTGATTGTATTGAGTTGGGAATTTGTTTGCTGTCTGCTGGTAATAGGGAGCGGCTTATTTTTATGGAAACGTAAGATTATTGTCGGGGTTTGGTCCATCAAAGTATTTACTTCCACAGAGCTCGTAACGGAGGAGCCTGCCAAAAAAGTACTCAAAACACCAACATTAAAAGCAACGGATGTTACAGATATTCCGGCTGAATTTATTGCTGATCCGTTTATTCTTTGTAGAGACGGATCGTATTATATGTTTTTTGAAGTACTTGATAAAACGTCCATGAAGGGAGTCATCAGCTTTGCGCATAGCAAGGATGGACACTCATGGAAATATGAACGGATGGTTTTACAAGAAAGCTATCATTTATCTTATCCTTATGTTTTTGAGCATGAAGGAGAGTTTTATATGATTCCGGAAACAATCGAAGCGGGTAAGATCCTGCTGTATAAAGCGAAGCAATTTCCGGATAATTGGGAGGTTGTTTCTGAATTGGTTGATGGTAGATATGCCGATCCCAGTTTATTTCATTACAATCAAAAATGGTGGATGTTTGCAAGTAAACAGGGGCAACTGCACCTGTTTCAATCAGACTCTTTAACAGAAAACTGGACCGAGCATCCCGAAAGTCCACTTATTCTTAATAACCATCATGTTACAAGACTGGGTGGAAGAGTAATTGTGGAAAACGACAGGATTTATCGTTATACACAGGATGGAAAGCCTACATATGGACATGCAGTTAGAGTATTTGAAATCACAGAACTGAGTGAAAGCCGCTATCAGGAGAAAGAGATAAATATGGTGCTAAATGGCACAAAGGCTAATGACTGGCGCAGGGATGGAATGCATAGTATTGATCAGGTGAAAACGGAAGAGGACAAGTGGCTGATCGCTGTTGATGGACATAGACTAGAATCTCGTCCTTATCTGTTGTGGAAATTGGATTATCTGCGTTGTAAGTATGGGAGTTGGCTCTGGAAAAGTATGCTTACGTTTGTCGTGATTTAACGTATTAATCGGCGTAATCGTACGGAAAGGCAAAGGAACCAAAAGCCTCCCTGTCAAAATGGGAGACCTACGGTTACCTAGCGGAGTAACTTGGATAAATGCTGCTTAATCACCTCAAGGCTATCATTCATAAGAACCTGTGGAATTTTATACCCCACGAACAGAGGGGATACTACAAAACGCGGGATGGCTTTGCAAATAATCAAATCGTGAAAATGATAAAAGAAGAGGTTATAGCTGGTGCATCCCTTATGGAATCCATCTAGGATATACCGCACTAGGATTTGAAGTTTATCAGCAAATTCATCGATTTCATCTAGTGTGTTCAATATTAAATTAAATTCGGTAAAACCGATGACTGGATATTTTGAAACATTTAATTCTATACCAGATTTCTTGTAAATCTCTGCTCCTTCAAAATCAATCATTGCCATATTCTTATGATAATCCACATGCTTCATCCCAATTATTTGCATATGGGCATGCTGAATACTGCCTCCGGAAAAAGGACCATGATTTTTGAATAAGATAACAGATTCATATTCACCCGTCTTCTCTACTTCAAGCCATTTGTTAATACTGAATCGTATTAATTCACGCATATGTTTTTGTTCATATCCTCTTATATCTTCGTTACATTGATCCGTTTCAATTATGACCGTTTGATAGGTATCCTGAAGGGTGGGATATTTATTCATTAACCAAATGATATCTCCCCTTGTTTCAATAATATCGGTAAGCTCGTCTCTTTGGCAAAAGGGGCAGGCTGTTGTTTTATTACGGATGGTTTCAGGTTTTTGACTACCGATTGCACTTGAAAAATATAATTGCTGCTGATCCATATTTGCACCTACCTTACGATCTTTTAAAAACTCAATATGTTTAATTATAAAGTAAAGATATGAGCGAATATATCCTTTTACCCAAAAATAAGCAAACAAAAAATTGAAAATAAGTGTAAAAATACATAAAAATGAGTCGATAGTAACAATAAGATAATTTTTAATTGATTCGTTTATAAAAGGGGAGGATTACGAAATGGACTTCAAAGGTAGCAATCAAGGTGTAAATGGAGAAATAGGAGATGTCATTTACTTTAAAAGAGGTCATTTATTTGTTTTTGGTGAAATTATAAATCTTAGAGAAGGTTCATGCATTGTGGAAATTTCTCAAGCATATGCAGATGAATTGAAACTTGCTACAACAAGAACAGTTATCAGGCATGGGAATTACAAAATAATTGAAACGAAAAAAACTCATACAAGGGCAGTGGAGCAGCAAATAGAATCTTCCTATCCAACACATTATCAGTGAATGGTCGCCTAATTTAGAGAAAGCTATAAACTATTTGTTAGTATTGTAAACTGTTTCTTCTATTTTATCGGATCGTTTTTCTATTGTGCCTATGTAGTGATACACTTAGAATAAGTTTTATATTATATATGAGAGTAGGGAAAGCATGAAAATTAAATTGATCATCTTTCTAGCATCTACAAAAGAACTTAATAGAAACGAAATCGTAATGAAAACAGTTGAATCAGCTTTCCGTCCTATGAGAGGAGACATTATGGATGATCCCGGTTTTGATCCGAGATTTCATAATGGGTATGAGGTTGTTAAAGTGACTGTTCATTATGAGAAAAATGAATGCTATGTATCGCTGTCTCCACTAGCTATTGAAATGGAGGAAATTAGCCTGGACGACTATTTAGAAAGGTTAATTTCAAATGGGTGGAAGATTGTTTCAAAAGAGGAACTATTGATTGGCTAATTATCAACTATGAACTTTATACATAAAAAACAGGTGAAGAAAATTCTTCACCTGTTTTATTTGGGTTCTTATGAAAGGCCCCTTTGCCAATTAGATTAAGCTCCAACTTTCACATTGTCTGAGTCGGGCTGATTTGTTCTTTCTTTCTTTTGCAGCAACCACATTAATCCTGTCGATATGATGCCGAGGATACCGATCAACATCCAGGCAGAAGTGATTGAATAGGCTTCGATAAAGCTTCCCATAACTAGTGGACTTGTTGCGTATCCAGCGCCAATCACGAGTGGGAGTATACTGCTGACTCTGCCTCGGTGTGAAGCCGGTGTTTGATTCGCTATAAAGGTTGAAGCATTTATCGCAATCATGATCTCCCCGATTGTCATGATGAAAATAGATACATAGAAAAAGGGTAGCAGAGTGGTAAAGGCCAGCATCCCAAAGGCGACAGCATACAATAAAGCTCCACCGGCTATTACTTTTATCGGTCTTATTTTATTTGTCAGTTTAGTAATGATTGGCGTAAAAGTGATAACCAATATCCCGTTAAAACCAGCGAGCGTTCCGTAATAAGCTGCACCTGAATCATTAAATAATTCCTCTAAATGAAGCGGAATGGTGAACGCCCATTGGGCATATTCGAATTCAATACACAGCATGATAAAGGCGAACATAATTAAAATAGGTCTGGCAAACAGCACCTTAAACACAGAGCCCTCGACATGTTGCTCAAGTTTTCTATCCGGCTCATCTATCACCAAAACATGCTTGGTTTTTGTCTCTTTTATAAAAATTAAAATCAATGAAGTAGCTAAGAGGGTGGCTGTTCCGTCGATGATAAAAATAAGGTTTAAATGATTTTGATAGAGTAGACCTGCAATGACAGGACCAACGGCAAACCCCAAATTCCATCCCATATAGGTTAATGAATAAGCGCCCTTTCGATTTTCTGGAGTGGTTAAATCTGCTAAGAGAGCATCGTAGGCTGGTGAACATAGGGCATAGAAAAGGGATGACAGCATGAGTAAATAGGCCATGGTCATAGAAGGCTCTATAAAACCTCCTACAATAACGGTAAATGCCCCTAAGGCTTGTGAAACGACAATGATAAATTTCCTGCCCAAAGTATCGGCCAGTTTCCCGCCCAAAATCATACTTGGTACAGAAATGACACTTAATAATGTAATATAAAGTCCTGCTTTGCCGCTATCCATACCAATCTTTTGAGTTAGAATCAGAACTAGTAAGGGCTGTATAAAACCTCCTAAACTATTAATAATCCGCGCAAAGAAGATGATATAAATTTCTTTCGGTAATCCCTGGTAGGGAATAAATAAATTCTTAATCGATTGCATAAACCCTCCTGTTACTAGTGTATTTACCTTCCAATAATTTCTATTTTAAAGATAAACAAGCAGAAAATGAATAGTTATTTTTTAAAAATTTAAAATTAATAGATTTATGGAGAAAGCTTGCAGGGATAAATTGGTATAATGGTATAAAATGATTTTATGAAGTCTTATCAACGAGAGAGAAGGGTTGCAGAGTGGAGTTTTATCATGTATTGATTCCGGTATTTGTCATTTTTATTTTAGGTTATATAGGGGAAAAGAAGATTGGATTTGATACGAAAACCATCTCGACCATGTCTCTTTATCTTATGACGCCTGTCCTTGTGTTTGAAACGTTTTATACAAACAAACTATCGATGGATTATCTCTATATCGTGATTTATGCGTTCGGTCTCTGTTTAGTGCTTATTTTGATTGTTTACTGTATTTCCTTGATTAAAAAATACAATCTGAAGGATACTTGCGGGCTTATTCTTGGTTCCGTATTTATGAATAATGGCAATTATGGCACTCCTGTAGCCTTATTGTTATTTGGGGCTGCCGGATTTGATTATGCCATCATTTTAATGGTTACACAAAGTATAGTGATGTCTACGATCGGGCTTTATGTAGCAGCAAGAGGAAGTGATATAGGCGGTGGAATGAAAGATACTCTTGCGGTAGTCATTCGCATGCCCGTTGCGTATGGGGCTGTTGTAGGACTGCTCTTTCAGTATAGCGGTATTTCGATTAGTCCTTCCTTGATGACCACAATCGATTTAGTTGGGAGTGCAGCCATTCCAACCATCATGCTCGTTTTAGGTATGCAGTTGGCTAAAATCAGTCTAAAAAATATTGAATATGAAAAGGTTTCGTATGCCTTACTAATTAAATTGGCTGCCTCTCCACTAATAGCATGGGGAATGACATGCCTGTTGCCTATTGATCCATTGCTCAAACAATTAATGATCATCATGGCCGGAATGCCTGCCGCTGCTAATACCACGATGTATGCCATTCAATTTAATACAAAGCCGGAGTTTGTTTCAATCTGTACATTTATTAGTACAGTACTTAGTTTAATTACATTGCCAATTATCTTTTATTTTGTTTTATAGATAATACAGCTTGATTAGGACAAGAATGATGGATTAAAGAATCACATAAAATGAACGTAGCTAATGGATTCCTATATTTAGAAAGAAGGAAGGTAGAGTGAATGAATAAAAGTAAAATTTGGATTCCATATCTATTAATGGGAATCAGTTTAGTATTATGTGCAAGTGCCATCATTAATTCGATTCAATCGGAACCTCAAAGATATCCATCGTTCGGCTTGATTCCAAGTGTTATCGGTATTGTGTCCTTTTTATATGTTAATAAAGTCGCAGATAAAAAGACGATATTTCTATGGTTCACTCAAGTATTAAACGTGGTGTTTATAATCTTTCCATTGGTTACCCTTTTGTATTTTATGTCTTCCTAAAAGATATGTTTTGTTGACTAGACCTCCATCTAAGAGGTCTTTTATTTTACCTGTAAAGGAACTTTCCTTGGTACTTAACCGGATTTTCTTCTTGTAATCATCTTTACACAATAATTTTAAGAGCAAGATCCTTCTAACCATACCAGTGCACTGGTTTGGAAAAAATATAAAATTAATGAAACTTTTTACTTATGTCTATAGTCTAATAGATAGAGAGAAAAACAGGGGGGAGCCGGATGGAAGAAGAGACTTCCTTAGTTCTAAAGGCTGTAAAAGGCGATGATGCTGCCTTTTTAACCTTATTGGAACAACATAAGGAGCAATTGTATCGTATGGCCATTGTTTATTTGAAAAATGAAGAAGAAGCCCTCGAGGCTATCCAAGAAACGACTTATCGAGCTTACCGTTCAATTAGAAAGCTGAAGAAACCTGCTTATTTTTCAACATGGCTTGTAAGAATTTTATTAAATGTTTGTTCAAATGAATTAAGAACAAAGAAAAAGTACCATCAATTTATTGGACAGGAAAGTGCCTATACGGATAATTACAGACCATTAGAAATAGAAGAGGCCCTTATGTATCTGGATGAACCATCGCGTGAAATCATAATATTAAAGTATTTACGGGATCTGCCTATTACGGATATTGCGACCATTTGTGAATGTCCTCCAAGTACGGTGAAAACGAGACTTTACAGAGGTCTTCAGAAATTAAAAGAATTAATGAAAGAGACTGGGGGTACCAGCCATGTATGAAAAGGAGAGGCAGGATTTGTTAGAGCTAAAAAAGCAAATGGAATACATACCTATACCAGATGAAAAAGTAGCCGCAGTCATTCAAAGAGGGTTTCAAAAAGCCAAGCACAAGCGAAGAAATAAACAGATTAAATATTGGGGACTTGCATCTGCCGCACTTATACTTTTATCTTGCATTAGTCTGGTTCGTGTATCGCCAGCTTTTGCAAATGCTCTCTCTGCTATACCCGGTGCAGAAAAAATTATTAATCTAATCAGAAACGATAAAGGATATATGTCTGCAGTAGAAAATGATTTTTTGCAACCTATTGGTGAGACGCTAGAAAAGAGTGGATATAAGGTTACGATTGAATCCTTAATTGTTGATAGACACAGATTGGTGGTTTTTTATCATATCGATGGAGCAGCAGAAGATTTACAAATCGAATTCCCTAAACTATTGATTGATGGAAAAGAAAATGATCAACAATCGATATCGTATTCCGCCCATGATAATGGTGAGGGATCTTTGGATATTGATTTGCATCAACAGCTAACAGACGGAGGAAAAGTCGAACTTTTATTCCATCTTCAAAATAGCTCGGGCTTAATAGGCCCATTTAAATTTCCTCTCAAAATAGATCATTCCATGTATAAGGATCAACATAAACAGATGGCTATTAATAAAACTGTAACGATTGATCAACAAAATATTTCGTTTGGAAAAGTGGAGATTGATCCATTGAGCGTTAGGATTGAGGTAGACTATGACCCTGCTAACACAAAGAAAATCTTCAATTTGAGCCATGTTAGGCTAATGGATGAGCGTGGTGAAATATGGGGGGCTACCGGTGGTTATACCAGTGAGGAAGGAAGCCATATATATATTGAAAGTAATTATTTTCGGCAACCACAGAAACTGTATCTGCTGTTTGATGGGATCCATGCTCTTGATAAGGATGAGTTAATCATTGAAGTGGATAAAAAAACTGGCAGGCTCTTGAAATATCCTACAGATGGGTTTGTGCAATCTTCTGAAATAATAGAGGATAGGGTGAATATTTCTATGAAAATCCCTAAGGATTCGGAAACCGTTACGGCAGGGGGAACGATTACTGATGGAACTGGTAAGGATATTTCAACAGGGGAAATCCATTACCGTGAGTTAGATGGCTATGAAATCACGAGTTTCATTTATAAACCAGAAGAAGTAAGTGAAGGACCTCTTCAGATTCAATATGATACGTACCCGCTCACCCACAAACAACAAGTGAAACTGCGGATCAAATGAATGACTAAACTCAGGAATCAGCATGATTATGATTGTTGGCAGAGTTTTATCATAAATGTCATCCTAAGAGCTTATACATAATAATAGGAAACGGAAAGGGGGAAATCGGTTGAAAAAGAGTGCAATCATTAAAGGCGATTATCGATATTCCCTAAAGCGGGAATGGGATGATTACAATCTTAGGAAAGCTGTCTTTGTTCTTTTGAATCCAAGCACGGCTGATGACAAGTTGGATGACCGTACGACTATGCGTTGTGTTTCATTTGCAAAGAAAATGGATTGCGGCTCTATGGAATTGGTAAATGTATTTGCCTATCGGAGCAGGGACTGGAGAGAGCTCGGGAATATGCCTTTAGAAAAGGCGACAGGCCCAGAAAATCGGTTCTATTTAGAAAATGCTTTGCACAGTGGATCTGAAATCGTAGTTGGCTGGGGAGAAAACTGTACCATTCATCACCGTGATTATCAGGAACTATCCGAATGGTTTAAGGGGTATGTTCCAAACTGCCTTGGTACAACAAGAGACGGCCATCCCAGGCATCCTCTTTATGTAAGAAGCGATACCACGATTCAACCCTATCTCTTTCCAAATGTAAGTTCATTTAAGACACCGTTATAAAACCTAAGAGCTGTCGGATTTTCGACAGCTCTTACTAGATATTTTATAGGCAATTGTTTGGTTCTCTAGGTGGCAGGAGGCGTTGTGGGAGGTTCAGGATCAGTCTCGCCTGAGTTATCTTCTATTGGGGAATC
Source organism: Pradoshia sp. TA40_28 (assembly GCF_059694525.1). NCBI lineage: Bacteria > Bacillati > Bacillota > Bacilli > Caryophanales > Bacillaceae > Pradoshia > Pradoshia sp. TA40_28. Next base: position 178,571 of record NZ_JCATZO010000006.1, on the reverse strand, counting down.
AGGTTCTCCCTGTTCACAATCTGGACTTTCGTCTTCTTCTTCAGGTTTAGTAGGAGGTGTAACAGAGGGTTCAGGTTCTTACAGTTGGTTCTTTTGAGGTTTGTCCGATTCTTCTTCATTTTAATCCTCTGACTCGTTTACTTCTTCTTTTTCTTCTTCGCCTTCAATCGCGTTTTGTAAACTTTCAATGATTTCCTTTAATCCATCTTCAGTTTTATCCTCCATTTGGCTGGCGGAAGTCGTATTAAAGCTAAATGAAAAACTAGTTAAATCCACTACGCGCAGTAGCATAAACAGTTCCGCTGAGGTCAAAGTACGTTATTAATCCTCCAAATACTAAAAATCCGCTTAATAGTGCAATCCAAAAACTCTTTTTGGCCGTGTGCCCCCATTTAATCATTTCAGCCGTGTTTATCCATCAACCTCCTTTTTCATCCCTAAAAAAATTTTGGAATAGTGGAAGAGCGAGGTCCTTGTCCATTTAAATAAGTATGAACAATTCAGCCTATATTTGATTTGTGAACGACTGATTAATCAAGGGGTATTCCATATCAATTGGATTGCCAGAAAAGAAGAGGAACCAGATTCTTTTTTCTTAAGAAAATACATGGAAATCATAAATCTGAATGGTAGGAACGGTATACAACCTGGTATGAGGTTTTAGAAGTCTTAAATGTGGCGCAGAGCACATTGCCAATCACATTTACCATTGACCAACATAAAAAATCCTACTCGACTCAGTGGAAGGATGCGGTCATCCTCTTTATAGAGGCTTATATCCGGCCTTAATGAAATTTGGGCAAAGTGCTGGGGAGCTATTGTTGGAGTTCATAAACCCTGAGACTTCTGTAACAAAGATGGATTCAAATCTAAAAATTTCATTCTCCTCGCGTGAAGTTGATTTTATTAAGTCAGTGGCTGCAGAGGCGTCGACAACAAAGGCTGCTGTTCAGCCAGTTAGAGATTATATATCAACAATAGTGAGAAGGTTGAATGCCAAAAATCGAACGGAAGTAGCTGTAAAAGCTATAAGGATGGGAATCATAGATTAGCATTTACTAGAAAAGCGAGCGTGCGTGAGGGTTTGGTATATATTATATTTAAATAATATTATAGGCGAATGGTTGGATCGTATTGGTGATAAATGAAAATGTAAACGATGTCTTTTTTTCTCCTAGATTCGTTAGGATTTTTATACTATTTTATCTGATTATATCACTTTACGTGATTTAAAGTTCGCTAAACGGATAGATAAAGTACTGTATATTAACAAAATGTAATAATAAAACACATCTTTGAAACATAACTGTAATATTAATATAACTTGTTTGTTAAATTCGAATGATATACTAAATCATGTTAGAAAACTAGATAAATAGAAATGGTATGAAAGACCTGATAGATTAAAGAAACTAGGAAGCAGGGGAAAACGTAATGATGAAGAAAAGAATTATAGCATTCAATACAGCTTTATTAATTGGATTCAGCAGTTACATAGGTATTCCGTCAGCCAGTGCCGCAAAAGATCCAGCTAAACAAGCAGAGGTAGATCAAGCACAAGCTGCTTTAAATGAGGTACAAGCTGAAATTTCGACTCTAAATAACCGTATTGCTCAAATCGACAAAGCTGTTAAAGATAATCAAAACATGATTAATGATACAGAAGAAAATATTGTCAAAACAGAAAAACAAGTTAAGACATTGGATGAAGAAATCAATAAGCTAGAAGAAAAGAATGAAAAACGCCAGGAAATTTTAAAGCAACGTGCGGTTACGTATCAACAAACAAGCGGTACTAACAGCTATCTTGAAGTTATTTTTGGATCTTCTAGTTTTGGAGATTTCATTGAAAGAGTAGGGGCCGTTTCCACAATTGTTCAAGCAGATCGGGAATTAATTGATGAGATTCAAGAAGATCAAAAAGACCTTGAGAAAAAACAATCAACAGTGGAAGAAAAGCTTACAAGCTTAAAAGATATGAAGACAGAGCTTGTTGGAATGCAGCAGGACATTAAGCTACAACAAGATCAAACAAATACCTTAAAAGAAACGCTTAAAGCTAAGGAAGAAGATAGTCAACGAAAATTGGCAGAAGCTAAAGCAAAAAACATCGACATTGTGATTGAGCCGGTTGTTGCAGCAGAAACTTCCAATGTTAAAGAAAAAGTTGAAAAAATTGCTGATAGCCAAAAAGAAGAAACTACTAATGTAAGTGCTAATTCTAAGGAAGAGACAAGCTCTAAACCAGCTAATACTTCCAACAAGAAACCAAGCTCAAACAATAGTTCTTCTACAAATAAGCCAAGCTATACTACTGGTAATACCCAAAATAAAAATATTCAAACCGTTATCAATGCAGGAAATAGATATATCGGTAATTCCGTATATGTATTCGGTGGCGGAAGAACAGCAGCTGACGTTGCAGCAGGCCGTTTCGATTGCTCAGGTTTCGTTAGCTGGGCATTTAAACAAGGAGGATATTCTGTACCAGCAAGCACAGATGCTTTGAAATATGCTGGAAGACAGATTCCGACAAGCCAAATGCAACCAGGAGATATGGTTTTCTTCGATACGTATAAAAAAGATGGACATGTCGGCATTTATATCGGCGGAGGAAAATTCATCGGTTCTCAAAGTTCAACTGGTGTAGCAAAAGCCAGCCTTACAAGCGGATATTGGAAAACAGTATTCAACGGACGTGTAGTGCGCGTTCATTAATAGATGAAAGATAAAAAAGAAAGAGGCGTCATTAAAAAATGTGATGTCTCTTTCTTTTTTGATTGGTTTTAACAAGAGCATGAAAAAAGTTGGTTAACCTTTATTTGGAGTGAAAGGGTGCTTATCCAATGATTCATAAAAAATGAGGCTCCCGACAGTCATTAAATGACTTATAAGGAGCCTCATTTTTTTAAATCTTTATTGATGGTCTTTCCTATTCTTGATTATCCGATTATCATCCCGGCAATAGCAGCACTTAGACATGATGCTAAAGCGCCAGCCATTATTGCTTTTAAACCTAAACGAGCAATATCCGGTCTGCGGCTTGGCGCTAGCTTGCCTAATCCTCCAAGCAAGATGCCGAGAGAAGAAAGATTGGCAAACCCGCATAGGGCAAAGCTGATAATGACAACGGATTTTTCAGACAATGTATCAATCATAGGCGCAAAGTTGCTGTAAGCAACAAATTCATTTATAACGAGTTTTTGGCCAATGAAGTTTCCGGCTTGCAGGGCTTCATTCCATGGAACACCAATAACGAAAGCTAATGGAGCGAATATGTAGCTCAAGATTAATTCAATCGATAATTGATCATAGCCAAACCAACCGCCAATAGAACCTAAGATTCCATTCATTAATGCGATTAAGGCAATAAAAGCAAGCAGCATGGCCCCAACGTTAAGAGCTAATTGAAGTCCTGTTGAGGCACCATTAGCAGCTGCATCGATTACGTTTGCAGATTCTTCATCTTTTGTCATCTTAAAGCCTTCCGCATCTTCCTGACTTTCTTCCGTTTCCGGAATCATAATCTTAGAAAGCAATAGTCCGGCAGGTGCAGACATAACACTGGCAGCAAGTAAATAATCCAATGGTACTCCCATTAAAGCATATCCTACTAATACACTTCCGGATACAGAAGCTAACCCACAGACCATAACAGAGAATAATTCTGATTTCGTCAATTTCTCGATAAATGGTTTTATAACCAGTGGAGCTTCCGTACATCCCACGAAGATATTGGCAGTCGCATTAAATGTCTCTGCATTTTTAGTACCTAATAGCTTTGAAAGAGCACCGCCAACATATTTAATGACAAATTGCATAATCCCTAGATAATATAAAACGGAGATTAAGGCAGAGAAGAAAATGATGATTCCTAACACATTAAATAAGAACACCGTTGTAATACCTGATTCTGGTGTATAAAGACCGCCAACAAGGAAGTTGATCCCTTCATTGGCATACCCAATCGTATTGTTTACAACATCGGTTATTTTTTGAAAAGCTGCTCGTCCAAGCGGCCATTTTAAAACAATAAAAGCAAATGAAATTTGGATGATTAATGCCACGACCACAGTACGAATATTAATATTTCGTTTGTTAGTGGAGAAGAGAAAGGCAATGCCTAAAATGCAGATAATCCCTAACAAACCCCATAAGTAATTCATGATGCCACCCCTAGTTATTGTTTTTGTTCAAATGTTGTAAATAGTTACTTTTATCAAAAACTTAATATACCAATCAAAAATCTGTTTTGCAAGCAGAGTCCATTTCAATTTAACCTGTTTATCGAGGAGGATTTTAGAAACCATGTGTGTGTATGAGGAGAATAAGGTTAGAATGTGACGAGATCTTTGTAGTGATAATAAGGGTATCAAATAGAATGAGCTAGAACAAGTGGGGAAGGTATGTGAGGAATGGGGTATTAAAAGTAAAGTTCCTTCTTTCCTTTTAGGAGAGCAGAGTATTGAAATCGATCTTTTAATCTTTAAGAAAGAGGTGCCCTGGATTCCTGCCAGAGCACCTCTTCGGAAATTTACTTTTTCACCTTAACTGTTTTCGCTTTGCTTGCATTGCCGGCTTTATCTTTTACTGTTACAGAAAGGGAAGTCCCGGCTTTTTGTTTTTTGATTTTGACCGTGTAGTTTCCTTTGCTGTTAGCTGTAGCTGTACCGAGAGCTTTGGAACCAGCTTTCACCGTTACTTTAGCTCCGGCTTCTGTTTTACCTGTGACTTGTGTAGAACTAGAGTTCACTGGGTTGACAGAAGGGGCTGAAGGAGCAGTTTTATCTGCTACTTTAACTGTTTTTGCTTTGCTTTGATTGCCGGCCTTATCATTCGCTGTTACGGATAGGGAAGTCCCAGCTTTTTGTTTGCTGATTTTGACGGTATAGTTTCCTTTACTGTTAGCCGTAGCTGTACCAAGAGTTTTGGAACCAGCTTTCACTGCCACTTTAGCACCAGCTTCTGTTTTGCCTGTTATGGTTGTTGTCTTGTCGGAAACCATATTGACAGAAGGGACGGAAGGAGCCGTTTTATCGGCCACTTTAACTGTTTTCGCCTTGCTTGTGTTGCCAGCTTTATCTTTCACTGTTATAGAAAGGGTTGTACCGGCTTTTTGTTTACTGATATTGACGGTATAGTTTCCTTTGCTATTAGCCGTAGCTGTACCAAGAGTTTTGGAACCAGCTTTCACCGTTACTTTAGCACCAGCTTCTGTTTTACCTGTTACAGTTGTTGATTTATCCGAAACAGCGTTGACAGAAGGACTGGAAGGAGCGCTTTTGTCTGTTACTGTGATCGTTGTTACTTCGCTCACTAATCCAGTTTTCGGATCTGTAACAGTAACGTATAATTTAGTACCAGCTTTTAGGTTGGTTTTTAAATCTACTGAGAATTTACCGTTTATAGCAGTAGAAGATAGTGTTAGGTTCTTTTTGTCCGTAATGGTTACTTTTGAATCAGTTGGTGCAGTACCTGTGATTTTTGTGCTTACATCCGATACTGCATTAACGGATGGCTGAACAGGTACTGGAACTTTATTAATTTCAATTCTCTTCTTAACCTGATAGCCTGCTAAATCTTCAAGGACGAATTCATATTCATTTATGCCATCTTCTAATTGTAGCTCTATACCCTCGGTCACTGAATAAGGTGCATGTACAGGTAAATCTCCCAACTCATTAAAAGTATTTATTTCTTCATTTCCATTTACGAGTAATCGAAGCGCATTATAATTATCCCCAACTTTGACGGTAACCTTTTGATTTTCGCCTGCTGAATAAGCTTTATAATCAATATCGATTGTAGGTTCCTTTGTATCTATGAATATTTCTCTGTTAAAATCAATTTTGTTGCCGGCTACATCAGATCCATAGAAACGAATGTCATGTTTTCCTTCTTTTGAGAATTCGAGTGTATCCGAGAAATAATACTGTTTTGTTTCTTTATCCCATTCAAGAACTTGATTTTGGCGTTTTCCTTCATATTCAACCCAAACATAATCCATCTCGGAATCATCCGTTACATAACCTTCAACCAATACTTCAAGATCTCTATAAACTCCTAGTGGTGCAGGCTCTTCAGAAATGATGTAAGGGATTGTCTTATCCAATAATGATATAGCGTCGCGGTTTCCGGCATAGTCATGTGCAATAACATTGATATTATCTCCGCTTTTCACTTCCACAGGAGTATCATCGGAATACTTTTGGTCTGTTAATTTAACACTATAGGTATTCGTGGTATTAGGCGCTACATAGTTCTTTAGTGTTTTACCATTGATGGAAAGCTCAATGTACTTAAGTCCTGCACCGGTTTTTGTATCCTCAGCCTTAAATGTAACTGTTTTTGTTGAGTCATCATATTTAAGATCAGATACAGTTGGCTCTGTGTTATCAACCAGGATAGGCATCTTAAATACTTGGGGTTCTTTATTCTCATAATCTATTGTTGCTTTAATTTCGTAATAGTATAGACCTTCTTGAACTTGTTTGTTATTTACTTTGCCATCCCATTCCGTATTATATGGTTCAAAAGTGATGACAGAGTCTGCTGCATAATTCTTTCTTTGGTCTTTATCTGTAGTTATTTTACGCAGTTTTTTACCATCTGTATCGATAATACTATACTCCACCGTTTTACTATTTCGTAAAAAGGATAGTGCGGGTGCTACTAAATCATTATGTCCATCACCATTTGGTGAAAAGGCTATCTTACCCGGATCGACAATTTCATTTTTATCAAATGGACTGACTCCGTAAAATTCCCCAGTATCTGCATCGGCGAGACCAGTCATTCCGTAGAAAGAGTTCGCATCATTACTCATTGGATCAATGATGTTTGCTTTGTTCCAATCCCCTTTAAATCCGACAAATGGTACGGAAATAGTAGGAAGTGAATCTTCTTTGTTTTTAGCATTTAAGAACACAAAGCCTTCAACAAAGTAGCCATTTTTCATCGCTTTTTCTAAATCAGCCTTTGCATTTTTTAAATCAATTGTGATTGTGAAATCTTTAGACTTACCAGCTTCAACTGTTATTTCATTGTCCGATGTGACGACCGCTTTCTTAATTTCCTGAGGTGTCAGATCATTAAATGTATGTCCACCAGCTTCATAGAGAGCATCAGTAAGCACGCTTGTATCTACTGTGTAGGTGGCATCTTTCTTGCTGAAGTTAGTAGCTGTCAGTGTGAAGGAGAACTTATCGGTTGAAATTTCCTTCAAAGTTACTTTTCCTTCATCTGTTCCTTTATTGACAACATAAATCGGTGAAGTGACAGCAGAATTTAATTGCATCACACCTGCACCTTGACGGCGTGGTGAATAGTAGGTGGTACCTGTAGAATCTTTAATAGTTTCAGATGTATTTAGCAATATTGTTTTAGCACGTTGAACCTTATCTTTCCCTGTAAGGTTCGGGAAGGTTTTTTTCACATATTCCAACACAAGTGCTGATCCACCAGATACATGAGGTGCAGCCATGGATGTACCACTCATGACACCATATTTATTATCATTTAAGGTGGAATAGATTTTTCCGCCAGGTGCGGTAATTTCCGGTTTAAAGTCTAGGTTAGGTGTCACTCCCCAAGATGTGAAGGTGGATAATTGACCTGCAGTACTATTTTCAAGTTGGATCATTTCTCCAGTGAATGTAACCTTACCGACTTCACCGGCAGCTTTAAATTTCTCTTCGAACATGGTACCGTCACTTACACGCAATGATACTAGAGGAATAGTAGGGTTATTCAAGGCCATGCTTACAAAATCGCCATGTGCTGGAGTGCCTCTGACAATAACACCAATAGCTCCGGCTGTTTCGGCTTGCTTTTGTATTTCTCCGTAGTTCGGAGTGGCACCTGTTCTAACAGCAAAGACGATTTTTCCTTTTACATCCTTGTCTTTGTATCGATCAGGGTGGCCGTCTCCAACATAAACAACATCCTTCTCGCTAGTATTAAAAACATCTAATGGAAGGGGAGAGGATTGTGTTTTATACCCAGCTTGGTAAGTGGTCCCGCCTATTGTTAATTCAAATTTGTCTACAAGTACATGTGTATTTTCAACAGAGGCTACAGAAATCGAATCCCTGGAAACACTTGGTGAACCGACAAGCCCGATATCAGGGTTGATTGCAAGGGGATCTGCATATCCATCAGAGAATTGAGCTGAATTACCTGCTGAAATTGACATCAACACACCATTATTGACTGCACGTTCAATGGATTTTTGTTCAGGATCTTCAGGATTTTGAAATGCTCCGGTTGATCCAAGACTCATATTTAGCACATCTGCACCCAGCAAAATGGCATCATCAATGGCTTTAATATAGATATCGCCCCAAGTAGAAGGCATAGCTGCATCGTTACCAAACACTTTTAAAGCTAATAATTGCGTTTCAGGGGCAATCCCTTTTATACCGCCGTTATCTTTAGAACCGTTAGAACCAACAGTCCCGCCCACATGCATTCCGTGCATGGATGCGTCTGGTCCCAAATCTAAAATTTCCTGGTTCTTATCATAATAGTTATATCCGTATGGGACCTTTGCAGTGTGATATTTTCCAGAGAGTTTGTTCTTAGATAAAACTGATTCTACATCTGATTTCTTCAATTTAGCTTTATTTTCATCGGTCAAAATCATATCTTTATGGCTTGGATCGATTCCTGTATCAATAATACCGACAACTGTACCTGTACCATTGTATCCTCTGACCCATGTTTCTTCTGCTTTAACAATATCCCCGCTCGATACCATTTCAGGTTTTACTTCTGGTCGCTTATATTCATTGGCAATATACACAGATGAAACAGTAGAGATACTTTCAAGTTTTGAAATGTCTGAAGCCTTCACTTCACCGCTGACCCCATTTGCGACTACTGTGAAGGAGTTTTCAACATCGAATTTTACACGTTTCTTATTAACAGATGATAGGAAATCAGTTTGCTGATCTTTAACACCTGCTTGTAATTCCGATTGTTCTGATTTGGAAAGTTCTTTAAACATAACCCCTTTTTTAGTGGCGTATTCAATTGCAGGAGTTCCTTCGAGTTCTACAATAACGCGTACCTTTTCATCTGGGTCATATTTGCTTACATCCAGTTTCTTTTTACCTGTGTTGCTGATGGGTTTAAGATTGGTGTTTTCATATGTATTAGCGCTGGCTGTTCCTATACCAATTAATAAATTTGAAAAGAGAAGTACAAATGAAAGTAAAACAAAAACTACATGGTTAGTTTTTTTGTAATGCAAAGCTCCAACCTCCTTATGATTTGTCAAAATATGAAACCTATAAATCCCCCCTTGCCAAAAATAAAATTTAAGGTAAATAACCTAGTATCTACCACACTATTAATTTAACACCACACCTATAAATAGTCTTTTGAATTTTTAGACTTTTCAAAAAAATAGTAATTTAGTAGTAGATAATTATTGGGGTTCTCCTCGAAAACGAGGAGAAGTAGGTAGAAATACACAGAAGAAAGATAAGTATAAAAGTACGTTTGTTTTGCAATTGCAAATGTACAGCTTTAGTGGTTATAGGTTAAATGAGGTGAGAAATCGACAAGTATAGGCAATACCTGTATGCCGATAAAAAACTCAGAGTTTTTATGGACTCTGAGCGATTTTTTTGTGGGTAAACTCTTTTATTTTATCAAAGAGTGTTTTAATTTCTAATAGAGGAGTTATATTTTTCGATACATCCCAACAGAACGAGGAGCAGTATATTCAAATCCGAATTTCTGATAGAGCTTATCGGCTGGAATATCTGCTATTAAACTGACGTATGCTCCAGATGGTAAATGATTATTTAAATAGTCTGTCAGCGTTTCCATAATTAAACTGCCTAATCCTCTGATTATCCGGCTTCGACTCCTAGTCCCTCGAGGTCATAAGGATAGCCTCTGCGGGGAAAAATCATTCCCTCCAAGCCTCTCCTTATGCTTGTCGGGCCTGTGCAGTCGTCTCAGCACTTATTGCTATATCAACAATCTGGAAAAAACAGCCTCCATCTCCTATAATTCTGCCCATCCCTATTAGCTTACCATTTTGTCTTAGAGAAACAGCAAAGATTGAATGTTCCAGGGCGATAGTCGCAGCCTGTTTATTCTTTGAGCTTAATCCTGCATTTATACGTAAATCTATATATTCTTCCGGATTGGGTGGTTTATGTATAATTTCAATTTCTGTTTCCATATAATCCTCCTTGTATTTGTATGAATACTTATAGCTTACTATATTTCCACCTAAATGGACTCTGAATATATTTATTCAAGTTGAGTCTTGTATTTGTTAAGACAAAAAGTTCATAATTAAGAGTGACAAATGTAATGAATAAATAAGTTAACGCCGAATGAAACACTCGAAAATACTTTTAAGGGATAAATATGTCTGTTGAAACAATCCTCTGCATAAGGAAGCAGGTGTGAAACTCTCTTGACTGGGAATAACAATATATAACTCTCTTACCTATAGAAAAGGGAGTTTTTGTGTATTATTAAAATTTCCATAGAAAGATAGTCTAGGATTCGGGTAAGATAATTAATGTAAAGGAGTAGAAAGAAGGTATAAAATGATTGATCAAGCACAACAAAGTATTAAACAGAAAATAAAGAAAGAAAAAATATGGACAAGAGATTTTGTCTTCATTTGTGTCGCAAACTTCTTGGTTTTTTTATGTTTTCAAATGACCTTGCCAACGATATCGCTGTATGTAAAACATCTTGGCGGGAGTGACCAGCTTATTGGAGTCGTGGTTGGTATTTTCACATTTTCAGCGCTACTGATCAGGCCCTTTGCAGGAAAGGCATTGGAGACGAAGGGGCGACGGATTGTCTACTTCGGAGGTCTGATTGTTGTTATTTTGACTGTTGGCTCATTTGGATTTATGGCAAGTATTGCTTTACTGTTTTTGGTGCGTATTATTCAAGGAATGGGTTGGGGAGCTTTAACGACAGCAACTGGTACGGTTGCTTCTGACTTGGTTCCAGCATCAAGACGTGGTGAAGGAATGGGATACTTTGGGCTATCCGGAAATGTAGCGATGGCTATTGGGCCATCCCTTGGCCTAGCATTAGTTGTTCTGTTGCCATATAATCAATTTTTCATGATTTGCGCTATTCTGGGGATTATTGCTCTTATGGTAGCGACGCAGATTAAGTTTAAGAAAGCTGAGAAAGTAACTGTACAGCCATCTGGCAATAAGATGCTGGATCTTTATGAAAAAAGTTCATTGAAACCATCAGTATTGGCATTTTTCATTACATTTACGTTTGGAGGGATTGCGACTTTTCTTCCTTTATATACGGCACAAAAGGGAGTAGAAGGGATTCAATGGTATTTTGTCATCTATGCCTTATCGGTTATGTTAACGAGAACATTTGCCGGGCAATTATATGATCGAAAAGGGCATAAAGCTTTATTTATACCAGGTACATTATTGATTTTTATCGCTATGCTATTATTGTCCTGGCTGCCTAGTACGAGCGTTATGCTGCTTGCGGCTTTCCTTTATGGATTTGGCTTTGGAAGTGTTCAGCCAGCTTTGCAGGCGTGGGCTATTGACCAAGCACCCCAAAATCGAAAGGGAATGGCAAATGCTACGTTCTATTCATTCTTTGACTTAGGTATAGGAGTAGGAGCCATGAGCTTTGGTCAAATTGGACATTCATTTGGCTACAACGGTATTTACTTGACGGCTGCTGTGTCAGTTTTTATTTCGATGATTTTATATGTTCTCCTAACCCGTGAGAAGGCAGTTCGCTGATCATTTAATTACACAAAAAATCCAGATGTGTATTCTTTTATCTACGGTGAAATAGTATAATCAAACTACTAAAAAGGTATTACATTTTAATGATGTAGTACCTTTTTTATTGTAGTTATATATAAACATTTATGGATGCATTCGTATATACGAGGTCCCGTCAGAGAAATATGGATTTACAACGATAAGCACGTAAAGCTACCAAACACCGTTTTGGGAATGTTCAGTATTAAATCGTAATTAATAATTTACTAATTATAGTGAGTTGATAATAGTCTAATTAGACTCTATAATTAGAAGTCTAATTAGACTATTATGTAAAGGATTGAATTTAAATGATAAAATCTTTTTTGATGTTAGGACAATCAAATATGGCAGGTCGTGGATTCTTGCATGAGGTAGAACCGATCTATAATGAAAAAATAAAAATGCTTCGCAATGGTCAGTGGCAAATGATGACAGAGCCGATTAACTATGACCGCCCTGTTGCTGGTGTAAGTCTAGCAGCATCTTTTGCAGAGGCATGGTCGAAAGCTAACCCGGATGAAGAAATTGGTTTGATTCCTTGTGCGGAAGGTGGCAGTTCCTTGAACGATTGGCATCCAGAAGGTACTCTTTTTCAACATGCTTTGTCTGAAGCTCGATTTGCTCTTGAAACTAGTGAAATTTGTGGCATACTTTGGCATCAAGGTGAAAGTGATAGTAATAATTCTCTACATGAAACGTATTATGAAAAGTTATCTCTTATCATTGAAACTTTACGCAAAGAATTAAACCTTCAAAATGTCCCATTAATCATTGGTGAGCTTGGTGATTTTCTAGGAAAAACAGGTTTTGGAAAGTATTCAACAGAGTTTCAAGAAATCAACGAACAATTACGTCGATTTGCTCATGAGCAGCAATATTGTTATTTTGTATCAGCCGAAGGTTTAACTGCCAATCCAGATGGTATTCATTTGAACGCTGTTTCCCAGCGGAAATTCGGTTATCGCTATTTCGAAGCATTTTCGAAAAAGTGTCATATCTTAGAGCCTCTTTCAGATGAAAATCAATCACTAAAAATAAACAATAACTATTCGAAAACGGAACAAATTTATATTCACAGTATGAATTTGGCTCTAGGTAAAATCACATACGCTGAATTTGAAGCACAAATGGCGAAGGTGATGCAACCTTGATTCCCTTGCTTATCCTTGGCTTACTTATTCAAAACCCTGGCGCTCATGGATACGAACTATTAAGTTTAATGGAAAAAAGACATTATAAATATATCGTTAATTTTACTAAAGGTTCATTTTATTACAATTTGCAACAACTTGAAGAAAAAGGATTGATTGTACAAACACATCAAATAAGTCCAAATAATGGTCGTGAAATTCATACCTTTAAAATCACGTCTTTAGGAAGAGAAGAATTCGATAAATTAATGACCAGATATGGGACTAAATCCGAGTATGTAAACTTACAATTCTATGGGACATTGCTCTTTGCAGATGAATTCGATAAAAATAAATTATTAGAATTAATCCAAGCACAAATTAATCAAACTGAAGCTAGAATTACTCTTCTGAATGAATACCTAGCTACCACTAAAGAATTACCTGGTAAAATTGATTATTTTCGTCGCATGAACGAAAATTCTCGTTCCCACCATTTAGTGAACTTAAAATGGTTTAAAGAATTGAAGGCAGATATAGAAGAAGATACTGTATAAATAAAAACTAACCATACTAACATCAGAAAATAAAAATGGTAAGGCAACAATAAGTACCATATACAGCTCCAATACAAATAAAGTTCCCAAACAAAAGTTTAGAAACATCGAAAAAAGCTACTAACGCTGTACATCAGTGTTTGTAGCTTTTTTTGGTTAACATTGCTTATACAGTTTTTTTGCACTTTTGATAAACTCCATAGACGTTTGCAAAGGATGATTGCGGCTTTATGATTGTTACCGAATAAAATCCTGCATATCTTATCGTTGTAAATCTGCATAGGGTTATTTTTTTATACTACTATTTACCCTGTATTAATTCTTACTCACCTGGATTTTTTTATGTATTTTGAAAAAACTCCTCAATAGAATTTGGTAATTATTACCGTTATAATAAAGGGTGAACGAAAATATTATTGGGGGGTTGAGTACATGTATGATGTAATCGTTATAGGAGCAGGTCCAAGTGGTGCAAGTGCTGCGTTATTCACTGCCAAAGCAGGCAAGAAAACATTAGTATTAGACAATGATAAGAGTGTTACTAAACGTGCTTGGATTGAAAATCATTACGGTGTAGAAGAAATTACCGGACCTGGACTTATTTCAGTCGGTAAAAAACAGGCTGAGAAGTTCGGCGCTGAATTCAAGAATGAAACTGTTGAAAAAATCGAAGTGGAAAATGACGGAGTTATGATTCAAACGGTAGAATCCAGCTATATGGCCAGTGAAGTTATTTTAGCTTCTGGTATGTTAGTTGATCTCGCTGAAGCTTCAGGCATTAAAACGAAGCCCGGAACTGAACCACGTATCAAAAAAATAATTGATGTCGATGAGACTGGTAAAACTCATCTTGACCATGTCTGGGCAGCTGGCACAGTTGCAGGTGTGAGTATGCATACGATTATTACAGCAGGGGATGGAGCAAGAGTCGCAATTAATGTTATTAGTTCTATGAATGGTGAACGCTATGTTGATCATGATATTCTAAAATCATAAAGTTAGTGAATAATAGTAGGATGATTTCGTTACGACTCATTTATGGGTCGGTTTTTTTTGTATTATTTCCATTCTTGAACAATCGATCGGGATAACTAAAAACCAAAAAGCCAATCTCTTTATTAGAAGATTGACCTGATCAATACATTAGTATTCAGCTAACTCGGCATCTATTTCGGCTAATAGCTCCCCTGCCTTACGGTTATGAATTACGAGATCTGCATAAAAGTCGAAAGCAGTAGGCTCCAAATTAATGATTACCAGCTTGGCACCATTTTGTTTGGCGATTAAAGGGAACTGATTAGCAGGTGTAACAGATAAAGAGGATCCGAGAACAATAAACAATTCTGCTTTTTCGCTTTCCTCTTCTGCCATTAGAAATGGTTTTTCAGGCAGCATTTCTCCGAATAGAATCACTGATGGACGGAGTTTGCCGCCGCACTCACATTGATAGTATTCATTTAAATACATTTCACTGCCATATTCCTTACCGCATGTTTGGCAGTGCACCTTTTGTAAGGTTCCATGCAATTCTGCTACCTGGTTACTGCCGGCCTCCTGGTGGAATCCATCCACATTTTGCGTGATGATACTTTGAACAATACCTTCACGTTCCCATTTAGCAAGAATTGAATGCCCTTTATGTGGGCCATGTTCCTTTACTCCTGCCACACGATTGCGATAAAATTCAAAAAACTCTTTGACATTTTGATTAAGAGCATCCGTACTGGCAATCGTGCCCGGATCTTGTTTCTTCCATAATCCATTAGTAGTTGAGCGGAAATCAGGTAAGCCACTTTCAGTAGACATGCCTGCACCTGTAAATATAACTGTGTAGTTAGATTCTTTTAATAAAGTAGCTAGTTTGGACAAAATATTTGCCTCCTGTATTAAATTGCCTGTCTTGATTGTTTCACCATTATAACATGAGACAATCTGCCATTCTAAATCTTTAGTTTCGCATAATTTACATTCCTTTTATGGTATCGTTAAATAAAAAACTTCAACTAAAAAAGATGTGGAAATATACACCAATGATAAAACCTTTAAATTAGATTCTAACCGAATAAACATTATGGTAATATTACTTGTACTACATATCGGATGATGAGAAAAAAATAATATAATATCCGGAAATGTAAGCAATGTTTTGGAGGTTTAAAATTGAATAGCTTGGTCTTAGATTGGGAAAAGGCAATTAAAACTAAAAACTTCAAAAGTACCATTTATCTAATTCAGAAAGAGTTAAATAAGGTTTATGAAGAAACAGAAAAACCCAACAAAATCATCTTAGATTTAATTGCAAAGATAGAGATTCATTTGTTGATTTCAATTGATAAAAATAAAGGGATAATGAAGGAATGGGTTGATGAAGGAATAGTACACAATATTCCTCGTACTCTTGAATGGATCAATTTAGAATTAAAAGAAGTTCAAGAAGTAAATAAGTCAAATAAGCGACTGAACGATTTAATTTTAAAAATAGATGAAACGATAAAGAATTAAATTAATAAACGAATTGAATTGGTTTTAAAAAGGCTGTGAATATTGCAGTCTTTTTTATTTGTTCATAAAAAGTAGGGTCTTATAGCTAAATAAAAAGAGCAGCAACGCCTTTTAAAACATTACTTTTCTTTATGAATAATTTCACCTTTCTGATTTATCAGGTCACAGTCAGTAGGCATACCGGCACCTGTATATACAACAGTGTAATTAGATTCTCTTTTAATATGATGCTAGATTGGACAAGATACCTGCCCCCTGTTTAAATTGCCCGGCTTTATTGTTCCATCATTATATCGGGAGCCAATCGGTTGTTGGAAATTATTAGTTTCGTAATCTTCATAATGTGTTTTGTGAGAGAATAGAAGAAAATAAGTGCGCTCGAATATCGAGAGATTCTGCTACGAATCCGAAGTCTCTATACTCTTTTGAATTTTATTTCGTGAAGGAGGAAACAAAATGAGTTTGATTAAAGTAAGCAGGTTCATGAGTATGATTCTCCGTCACAAACCAGAGTCGATTGGAATTACCTTGGACGAACATGGGTGGGCGGATGTCGAAGAATTGATTAAGGGAATATCTAAAAAATATCCTTTTGATATGCATATTCTAGAGGAAATTGTGCGAACTGATGATAAACAGAGATACTCTTTTAATGAGGATAGGACTCTGATACGAGCAAACCAAGGACATTCCATTCCGGTTGACGTAGAACTGGAAATTGTGGATCCGCCGGTGTTTTTATGGCATGGTACGGGAGAAAAGTATACGGAGTCCATTGACCTTATTGGACTAATTCCAAAGAGTCGTTTGTATGTTCACCTGTCAGTTGACGAAGAAACGGCAATCAATGTAGGAAAACGCCATGGGAAGCCGGTCATCTATCGTGTACACAGTAGTGAAATGAATGAAAGAGGATATGTGTTTTATCGTTCGAAAAATGGTATTTGGCTAACGAAAATAGTACCAATTGAGTTTTTGGAGAAGCAACGTTAGTAGTTTTTATAAGACATAGGGTCTGTCACGGCGACAGGCTCTCTTCTTTTTCCTTTTCTCTGATAAAACTTCCTTATACGATTCTTAACTTCTTTGTTTCTCTTCTTTATACCCCATTTTTAAAAAGCATATTTAACTACTACTCTTTAGAATGGGGATTTTTAATGGATATTATTTGAAATTTTTCTTATTTTCCCTTGAAACTTTAGTGCTGAGAAGTGATAATAGTTAATATTATCTGAAAATTGAACATAGGGGATATGCAGAATGAAAGTAGTTAAATTTGGGGGAACATCTCTAGCATCGGGAGAACAATTGAATAAAGTATTTGAGATCGTGGTTTCAGATCCACAACGTAAAATCGTCGTAGTTTCTGCACCAGGTAAACGATTTTCTTCTGATACCAAAGTGACGGATTTGCTTATTGCATGTGGAGAAAGCTGGTTAAATGGAAGCTGTGATCAGCATTTATTTGATAGGGTAATTGATCGTTATCGATTCATAGCAGATGATTTATCTATTACAGGACCTATTGTGGATACAATCAAGGCTGATCTATTGGAGATCCTCAATCAGGATACGCATGATAAAAATCGGTTTTTGGATGCGGTTAAAGCCAGTGGAGAAGATAATAACGCCAAATTAGTGGCTGCTTTTTTCCGATCAAGAGGTGTAGAGGCTGAATATCTGAATCCTCGTGATGCTGGATTAATTGTCAGTGATGAGCCGGGGAACGCTCAGGTTTTAGCAGAATCATATACGAATCTTTATCATTTAAGGAACAAACAAGGGATTATCATTTTTCCAGGATTCTTTGGTTATACAAAGGAAGGGAAAGTAATGACATTTCCAAGGAGCGGTTCGGATATTACCGGTGCGATCCTGGCAAACGCAGTTCAAGCTGATATATACGAAAATTATACAGATGTTGATGCTGTATTTTCTGTCAATCCAACGATTGTGAATAAACCAAAGGAAATCAGCGTCTTGACCTATCGTGAAATGCGTGAGCTTTCCTATGCAGGCTTTAGTGTTTTACATGACGAAGCATTGATTCCTGCCTTTAAAGCAGGTATTCCGGTAAATATTAAAAATACTAATAATCCTTCTTCACCTGGTACGATGATTGTCAGCAAGAAAGAGTTGATAAACGGACCGGTTGTTGGGATTGCGAGTGACAATGATTTTTGCAGCATTTATGTGAGTAAATATTTAATGAACAGAGAAATTGGGTTTGGGCGCAAACTTCTTCAGATTCTTGAAGAATTAGAGTTGTCCTATGAGCATGTACCGTCAGGGATTGATGATACAACTGTCATTTTAAGACAGACTCAAATAGACTCGGAGCTTGAAGGGATTATTATTAACCGAATTAAGAACGAATTACACGCTGATGAAGTGAAAATCGAACACAATTTATCCCTCATTATGATTGTGGGCGAAGGAATGCGTTCGAATGTTGGGACAGTGGCCAGGGCTTCGAATGCTTTAGCCAATGCTGGCATCAATATTGAAATGATTAATCAAGGTTCTTCTGAAGTCAGTATGATGTTTGGTGTGAAAGAACTTCAGGAAAAACGGGCAGTGACGGCTCTTTATAATGAATTTTTTACCAGTGTTACGGTGTAAGAGGTAGTGGTAAATCTAGTATAGGCAGTTTCGGTGTCAGCTTTCAAAATCAAGGCTAAGGTTTAGGATAAAGCGATTTGTATAAAAGAGTTATTGATGCGAGGACGGAGGAACCGATAATGGTAAAGGCAATCATGTTTGACCTCGATGATACATTATTATGGGATCATAAAAGCGTGCAGGAAGCTTTCCATGCAACCTGCAAACTGGCACAGGATAAATTTCAGATAGATCCAAAGCAGCTTGAGGCAGCTGTTAGGGAAGAAGCGATTAAATTATACAGCTCGTATGAGACATTCGCTTTCACGCAAATGATAGGGATTAATCCTTTTGAGGGATTATGGGGAGATTTTCAGGACAACCATGAGCAATTTCAGAAGATGGCTCAAATTATGCCGGTCTATCGCAGAGATGTATGGACGAATGGGTTGAAAGCTTTAGGGATAGAGGATGAGCATTTTGGTCAAATATTGGCTGATACGTTTCCTGAGGAAAGAAGAAAGCATCCCTTCATTTATGAAGATACCTTTGAAGTGCTGGACCAATTGCATGGAAGATATAAACTCCTTTTATTGACAAATGGATCACCGCAATTACAAACAACTAAGCTTGAAATAACGCCTGAAATAGCTCCCTATTTTAATCATATCGTGATATCAGGAGATTTTGGACAGGGTAAACCGGCTCCGGAATTATTTGACCATGCTGTAAAGTTATTGGAAGTTGATAAAAAGGATGTCCTAATGGTCGGGGATAATCTCATGACGGATATACTTGGTGCCAACCGCGCAGGAATTCAATCTGTTTGGGTACATCGCCATCAAAAAACAAGCGATCAAGTAAAGCCTGCTTATGAAATAAAAAAACTGACAGATTTAATCCAAGTGCTAACGGAAATCCAGTAGATTTATATAGAAAGCTTTTAAAACCAGTTCAGTTGATGAGCTGGTTTTTTTTCCTTTTTATAATTGAAGAAACAAGCAGTTTTACTAGTTCCTATATTTAAGAAATAAAGGGGGGAGAGTCATGGGGAAAGCCGTACTATCCTACTTTTATACCCCGCTCCCCGGTTGCGATTAGGCGGAGGATAGGTGATTAAAACCGAGAGAAATCTCACTTTCATGAACCTATATATGCTATCTAACACCTATCTCCTGTGCAAGCTATTCGCCATCCAGAATATCCCGTCTGTCCTTGACATTGGATATTTAAACAGATACCATAAAAACATTGTTATAATTTTACATTTTTGATAGTTGTTTGTAAATCTCTCTTGAAAAGTCGGTGTATAATAGTGAGGGAATTGAGAAATAAATGGAATGGGGAAACAAAATTACTGACCGCAGCTATGGTGTTGCTAATCATCTTTTTAGCCCCAATGTTCGTCCTTGGTGAAAATTCGCATATACGGGTTCATGATAACTTAGATTCGAATATTGCTTGGTATAAGGTCCTTAAGGATAATCAAATGCTGTTCGGTCCCATAAATGAGACCATACCTCAAATTATCAATGGTTTGCCGAGGAATTCGATTGGAACGGAATTCAGTGGAATTGAATGGCTTCATTATTTATTGCCATCTATGACGGCTTATTCGATCAGCCAGACGATCACGAGATTCTTTGCCTTCCTAGGGATGTATCTTTTACTTAGAAAGCATTTCATAAAAAAAGAAGAGCACGGTTTTATCCGTGTATTTGTTGCACTGGCCTTTGCTTTGACGCCCTTTTGGCCATCTGGAATGCTCGCTACTTTAGGCCATCCATTGGCTCTGTATGCCTTTTTGAATATTAGAGGAAGAGATAGCAAATGGACAGATTGGCTCATTTTAATTCTGCTGCCATTCTATTCAAGCTTTGTATTGGGATTCTTTTTCTTCCTTGCAGCTATGGGCTTACTTTGGCTTTATGACTGGATCAAGAAAAAAGATCCAAATTGGAAATTTCTCGGCAGTATTACCTTGATGACTTTTATTTATTTATTGATTGAATATCGCTTAGTATATTCCTTGGTATTCCCTGAGGAACCAACTAGCCGCGACGAATATTTCAGCTCTGCTTTAGGATTCGCGCGCTCTGTCCGTCTCATATTTAAAAATTACATAATTGGACATACTCATGTATTGACGCTTCATCAATATATTATTTTACCACTTTCATTTATTGCTTTATGGCTTATTTATCGAAATAAGCTATGGAAGAGCGAGAAACACTTTGTACAGCTATTTATTTTAAATTTTGTTTTATCTGCCTGGTATGCGTTTTGGTTTTATGAGGGCTGGGCATCCTTGAAAGAGCAAATTTCATTATTAAATAATTTTAACTTTGCCCGTTTTCATTTTTTAAGACCATTGGTTTTATATCTATTGTTCGCCCTATCCTGCCGTATTCTTTGGAAATATGGAGGGGGATGGAAGCTCTTATCTCAAGGGGCTATTGTTGCACAACTGGTTGTTTTATTTATCTACAATCCAGAGGTGTATTATGGACGTCTTCATGCACCGACCTTTAAGGAATTTTATGCTGTTGACCAATTTACTGAGATTGAAAACTATATTGGAAAACCTCAGGACACATACAGAGTGGTAAGCATAGGATTACATCCCGCTATTGCTCAATATAATGGCTTTTATACATTGGATACGTATAACAATTATTATCCATTGGCATACAAGCATCAGTTCCGTGAAATTATTGCGAAAGAGCTGGACAAGAATGCACACCTTAAAAAATATTTTGATAAATGGGGCGGCCGTTGTTATATTTTCGTGGACGAGCTTGGAAAAAAGTATGATTACCGAAAAGGATCAACTAAAACGATTCAAAATTTAGAGTTGAATACGGACACTCTGAAAGAAATGGGCGGTCAATATATTCTTTCGGCTGTGCCTATTATCAATGCGGATGATAATGACCTTGAATTGATGAATGTTTTTGACCATAAAGATTCAGCGTGGAGAATTTATCTATACCATGTTATGTAAAGGAGTTAATCATAATGAATCTACCTGTATTAACCATCGTTGTGCCTTGTTACAACGAAGAGGAGGTTTTGTCTAAAACGTCTGAAGAGCTTACTTCCATTCTAAAAGAGTTATTGGCATCTAAATTAATCTCAGATAGAAGTTCTATATTGTTCGTAGATGATGGAAGCAAGGACGATACTTGGGATCTTATCCAAATGGAAAGCATACAAAATACATTGATAAAAGGACTTAAATTGGCAAGGAATGTAGGGCATCAAAATGCGCTGCTTGCTGGTCTGAAAACCGCTCATAAGCAGTCTGATTGTGTCATATCCATTGATGCTGATTTACAGGATGATGTTCATGTCATAAAAGAAATGGTTGAAAAATACAATCAGGGATATGATATTGTCTATGGTGTCAGAGACAAGCGCCAAACAGATACATTTTTCAAGCGTACTACGGCACTGGGTTTTTATCGCATGATGGGTAAGTTGGGGATAAAACTGATTCCTAACCATGCGGATTATCGTTTAATGAGCAAGCGTTCGCTGGGAGAATTGTTAAAATACAAGGAACGCAATTTATTCTTAAGAGGAATGATCCCGCTCATCGGTTTTTCAACCACCGAAGTCCTTTATGATCGGAAGGATAGGGAAGCGGGGGAGTCAAAATATCCAATAAAGAAAATGATCTCTTTTGCGCTTGATGGAATTACTTCCTTTAGCGTTGCCCCCATCCGCTGTGTAACTTACATAGGATTTTTCACTCTGCTAGTCAGCGTTTTGGCAGGGAGCTATGCATTGCTTCAAAAAATGCTGGGAAATACGCAATCCGGATGGACATCCATCATGATTT
The DNA here is from genome assembly GCF_059694525.1 of Pradoshia sp. TA40_28. Classification (NCBI taxonomy): domain Bacteria; kingdom Bacillati; phylum Bacillota; class Bacilli; order Caryophanales; family Bacillaceae; genus Pradoshia; species Pradoshia sp. TA40_28. The sequence continues at coordinate 156,142 of NZ_JCATZO010000006.1, read as the reverse complement.
CTGTATGGATTATTGGCGGTTTGCAGTTGATCGGCATTGGAATAGTGGGCGAATATATTGGCAAGATTTTTAAAGAGGTTAAACAGAGGCCGATTTATGCAATCGATGTAGACAACTATACAGATGATCAAAATAAGGAAACTGAACAGGGAAATCACTATAAGTCCCGTTAAGAGATTGTTTTAGCAGCAAGGCCTATACTTATACGTAACAAGTGGTCTGAAAGCAGGAAGGATACTACATGACGCTGGATGCTCTTACACATTATTTACAGATGTATGGATACTGGGTGATCATTCTCGTTTTATTCTGTGGGATTATAGGAATTCCTGCACCAGAAGAAACGTTTATCATTTTTATTGGTGCCTTTATTGCGGAGCAGAATCTCAATCTCCTCTGGTCCATCAGTGCGGCTCTGTTAGGCGCTAATATCGGGATGTTTGTTACCTATATGATTGGGAGGAAACTTGGTACACCTCTTATAGAAAAGTATGGAGGTTGGCTGAAAATCACACCAGAACGCTGGGGACGTTTGCAAGCTAAGTTTGACAAATTTGATAATAGAATATTGATTCTTGGTTATTTCTTACCGGGTCTCAGGCAGTTAACTCCCTATATGTCTGGAACGCGTGCATTGCCACCTTCAAAATTCTTCTCACTCGCCTTTTTAGGAAGTTTGCTATGGACCACTCTTTATATGGCCATTGGGTTTTATTTCGGAAGTAGGATTGGTCTGAAATATTTAAGCCTAATGGCGTTGACCTTTTTCTTGATTTTTATAGCGGGTCTTGTTTGGAAGAACTGGTTATCTCCTGGAAGAACTAGAGTTAACTCTTAAAAAATTATTTACATAGGATATATATTTTTCGTAACAAAAACTTAATTACCTTGCACCTTTGTATATAACAACACTATCGTTGCTTGACGCATTCAAGGTGAAGTGCCAAATAAAAATAGAGCCGCGGTCAAGTTATCCCTGACGGCGGCTTTTTATATTAACCTAACATTATATCTTTTTTGTTTTGAAAATGATAACAGCAGCAGCTATGCATATTCCGACCATACCGGCAGATAATGCAAGCGGTGTAACGTACTCTCCCGGTGTTGAGAGTCCTGTTAAGAGACTCATGGATTCAGTTAGCTTCATCGGTGTGAAGGATTCTAGCTTTGGGAGGAGTCCGATGAGATAAACCGCTAGTACAATACCTCCAGTTCCGAGTAAAACAGTGGTATTACTAGAAAAAAGTGTGGAAAACAGCACCATAAATGACAGCACACAAAGCCCGAATATCCAGTAACACATTGCGGCAAAGCTGGTATACATAGCGATACTGTTGTCCCAATAAAAAGCATTGTAAGCATAAGTGATACCAAAGCACATCCAATAGCAAGCTGTCCAGGAAGTGAATATCATTATGCTCTTTGCCATAACGAATTTCCAGCGAGAGAGACCCTTTGTCAGTACAGGAATGAGTGTTCCATTTTGATATTCTGAAGTAAAGGATCCACTGCACAACAGTATAAACATAATCAGCGCCATTGGTATGTTTTTATAAAATTGAGTCCAGGAGGTCAAGGCGTCTACTGTGACCTCTGTAACAACAAGGCCTGTTCCCTCCAGAGAGTCTGCCATCATCTCCATCATCCATGGAGTTATCTTTGCTATGGCTGGATTCATAATACCGAAAAGGATAAATACTAGCAGTAGAATCAGCACCCGTCCTGTTCGAAGCCATTCCATCCGTTCTTTTTTCAAAAAAGCTAGAAAAGATTTCATTTACTGACGACCTCCAAATACAGAGATTCCAGTGATAGTTCCTGCTTTTCGAAACGTCGAAAAGGAATATGATGCTCCAAGATAAAACGTAGTACAGCTTCTGTCTGTCCCTGATCCGTTCGTTCCAGTAATAGAAGTTTCTCATTGCTTTTTTTGATACTTTGAAAAGCGGAAAGTAGTTTTTTCGTATCTTCAGGGGACTCTAGCTCAATTTCATACCCGATGCTTGCATGGTCTCTTTTTAACTTTTCCATCGATTTCTGCAATACAATATGTCCATCGTGAAGAAATGCGACCTCATCACATATACGCTCGACATCGGATAGGATATGTGTGGAGAAGAGGATGGTTGTATGTTCCTTTGCTGTGGTAAGAATATCTAGAATTTCCCTTCTTCCAACAGGATCGAGGGAGGAGGTCGGTTCATCACAAATAAGCAGTCTAGGTCGGTTGAAAAGCGCTTGTGCAATTCCGAGCCGTTGCTTCATGCCGCGTGAAAACCCTTTGATTCTCCGTTTCTCGTTAGATAGTCCCACAAGCCCCAGAAGCTCCTTGGTACGTGTCTTGATACTAGAGGGCGACATTCCAGTGAGCTCCCCGCAAAAATGCAAATATTCTTCAGGAGTCATAAAAGAATAAAATTCAGGTACATCAGGTAAATACCCAATGAGTCGGTTTGTGGGAGTATCACCATAGCGAACCTTTTCTCCGCCAACAGTAATCTCTCCGCTGTTTGCCTCCAATAAGCCGAGAATGATTTTCATAGTCGTGGTTTTGCCTGCGCCATTCTGACCCACAAAACCAAAAACAGTATGCTCCGGTACAGAAAAAGTGACATCCTCTAATACCTTTTTATCTCCAAACTGCTTTTTTACATGAGATAAAGTCAACATATTCATCATGCATCCTCTTTTCCCAGCAAGAAATACAGAATGGGACCTATGAATTGCATGCCGATTATCACTATAACTAGCCACATAGTACGACTGCCACGCTTATAGGTCTTATGAGTCAAAATATGATATATGGTAAAACCCAGCAATGTAAATTCTGCAATAACCAAAGGGATAATAAAGGGTAAGAATTCCTTAATTTCATTCATAATATTTTACTCCTTCCGTAAGTTCTCTTTGTATTCTCTGAAATTCCGGATCGTCTTGAAGTGCTGTAAATAATGGATGCTTAAAAGACTCCAATACACTCTTTGCCACAAGGCGCATATTTCGAGGTGGTGATGCCCCTAGGTCAAGCTTGCTAATCCATTCATCCAGCCTGTCAAAATAAGCATCGCCGTGGAGCACCGCTTGCTCATGGGTAAAAAGCACTCGAGCTGCCTGAACATATTGCCTTAGCATTGCCAGTGCCTTTTCTTTTTCTCCATGTGTGATATAGACAAGCGCTGACTGATAGAAGAATTGTGCTGCACTATTCGGATGCAGGGTGTTTAAATCATACAGCTGAATCAATCCTTCTGTTTTTTTGATTGTTTTTTCACATACTGCAGGTTCATCCATATGAATGGCTAGGTATTGGACCGCATTTGTGATCAGTGATATCAGATGTAGATACATATTGATTTGTGTATAGCTTTTGGCTTTGTCTATATCGCCGCTAGCCAGATAAGCCTTTGCTAAAATTGAATCACTTTGGTGATAGATACGAGTCGGATCAGCCATCATCTCCAATGCTTCTATGACTTCTGCCGCTTTACCGAGTTGGAGGTTGAATACAGCTTTTACAGTGATAGCATCATTACAAATATCAATCACTTTACAATTTTCCTCAATATGCTCACAAAGTTCTACAGCTTCGTGTAAAATTCTTTGTTGTTCCTCACGGTCTTTTGCAAGAGGAAAATGGTTCAGCCAAAGAATGCAGATTTGAAGTAAAAAGGGATAACAGGAATAATAGCGGCGAACCAGTCCACGTGATCTATTCATCACTTCATCAAATGGCAGTCTTGTATAGTCAGAAGCAAGCTCCACATATAGCTTCTGGATTTGTTCACGGCTCAACTGTGCTTCATAGCCCAGCAATTCATCTATGCTTACATCCAGGAAGGCTGCAAGTCTGGGTAATAGTAAGATATCCGGCAAGCTCTGTTTGTTTTCCCATTTAGAGACAGATGCTTTAGTAACGCCGATAAAATCCGCTAATTCCTTTTGGGTGAGTTTCTTTTTACGGCGCAGGTTGGCAAGGTTCTGTGAAAAATTTAATGAGTACATACAACTACCTCCTATAAATATTGTAACCTTTGGTGCTATAAAGCTAAATGGAGCAATGCGATATTTTTCGATACAAAATCAACTGATAAGAAACCTTGGAGTAAACATCCCATAATAGATAAGCCCTTTAAGGGCTTATTACTGGGAGGTAATGAAGTTATGTCATTGGTTAGGTTGTGGTAATACGGTAGATGAGTGTGGATCGTAAATTACAGAAATGTTGATATCTATTGTAATCACTCATGTGGATATATTATTTAATCTTCATTAGTTTGAAGAAAACTAAATCCTAATTAAAATCTCCTTTTGATTTACCTATTAATAACCTTATTGTCTGCTGAGAATTAAAAAGTGGTTCTCCAAATTGTTGTTATTTATGTAAATTTAAGGTAAATATTGTTATTATATAAGGTAGCAAAAGTGTTTTTGAACCCATTTGTAAAGTCATTATTGTACGATTTCTTGTCGTTATAGTAGTTAGATAATTCAGATCGTTATAAGAAAATGTACGTTGGAAAGCGATAGTAAAGGACTAGTTGTTTTTAGGTATAGAACTGAATAGGACTGATTTATTTTACATACATATATTTTAGAGTTAGTTCTTTATTTAGCGGGGAATGAACAGAAGTTTCTCAGTAATAAAGAATTCTATAAAAAAATGAACCTATAGTTCTAGGCTAATTCAGGGATGTTCAATTGAGCATCCTTTATTTCATCAATGGGGAGTGAGAAGAGTGCAAAAACAACTTAAACCAAAACGGATTCAAAGAGGAGATACTGTTGGGGTCATTGCTCCAGCAAGTCCTCCAAATAAGGAGAATCTTCAAAAAGGGCTATCTTTTTTGGAGGAGGATTTAGGTCTGTCTGTTAAATTGGGCAATCATCTCTATAAGGAATATGGCTATCTTGGAGGCGAAGACGCAGATCGAGTGGAAGATCTTGAAGAAATGTTTAGGGATGAAGAGGTGAAAGCCATCATCTGTGCCTGCGGAGGATATGGAACAGCACGAATCGCGGAGTCTATCAATTATGAGGTAATTAAAAACAATCCTAAGATTTTCTGGGGATACTCTGATATTACATATCTACATACGGCAATCCGTCAAAAAACGGGTTTAGTCACCTTTCACGGGCCTATGCTTGCATCCGATATAGGAACTGAAGATGTCCACTTACGTTCAAAAGAATCCTTTAACCAATTATTTAAATCGGAACAAGTGACCTATACAGAGGAACTATCACCTCTACATACATTCATCGAGGGAGAAGCGGAAGGTGAATTGGTGGGGGGCAATTTATGCCTGCTGACAGCAGCCTTGGGAACTCCGTATGAAATTGATACAAAAGGAAAGCTTCTATTAATAGAAGATATTCACGAAGAGCCAAGGAATATTGACCGTTATTTAAATCAGTTATGGTTGGCTGGAAAGTTAAATGAAATTGCCGGACTGGTTATTGGTGATTTTGCGGATTGCGAACCGAGTAGTAAGCAGACGTTGACTTTGGATCAGGTGCTGACCCACTATACAAATCTAATCAATAAGCCTGTTATGAGCGGATTTAAGATCGGCCATTGCAATCCACATGTCGGAATACCACTTGGTGTGAAAGCCAGGATGAACACAGTTGAGAAGACCCTTATGATTGAGAGCGGGTTAGAAAATGAAGATAACTAGTATTGATACGTTTCGTATTCAAGTTCCTTTATTAAAACCCTTTAAAACTGCCTTGCGGATTGTAAACACGGCTCATTCTATCTTTGTGAAAGTTCAATGTGATAATGGGTTAATGGGTTGGGGAGAAGCCCCTGCGACCGCTGTGATTACGGGAGATACACTACAATCGATAGAAACGGCCATCCAGGAGTATTTTAAGCCTTATTTAATAGGAAAAGATCTATTGCATTTTGAGGAGATCTTTCATGACCTATCCCTTTTAATGACCAGGAATTCCAGCGGTAGAGCAGCTATTGACATGGCCATTTATGATTGTCTTTCCCAGTATAGTAAGTTGCCGTTATATCAATATTTAGGTGGAAGTAATGCTCAGCTTGAAACGGATTATACGGTAAGTGTAGATGCACCGCAAAAAATGGGTGAGGAGGCACTGAATTATGTAAAGAACGGGTTTACTATTTTAAAAGTAAAAGTAGGGCTCGGTGACATAAAAGAGGATATTGCCAGAGTGAAGGAAATTAGAAGATGTGTAGGAGATGAAGTTACGATTCGACTGGATGCAAACCAGGGTTGGACAGCTAAAGAAGCGATTCAAGCGATTCATTGGATGGAGGATATGGGCTTAGAAATCGAATTGGTGGAACAACCAGTGAAGGCAGATGACTTGGAGGGGCTCAGACAGGTAACCAATCATGTAGATACGTTCATTATGGCAGATGAGAGTGTGTTTACCCCAAGACAGGCTTTGGAAGTGATTCGTACGCGCAGTGCTGACCTTATTAATATTAAACTGATGAAATCTGGCGGGATTTTTCACGCGCAGCATATTAATCAATTAGCGGAAGCGGCTGGGATAGAATGTATGATGGGCAGTATGATTGAAACGCATTTAGGCATAACGGCAGCTGCTCATTTTGCCGCAAGTAAACCCAACATAACCCGTTATGATTTTGATGCTCCACTCATGCTATCCCATTCCCTGATTGATGGAGGTATTCAGTATAACGGCAGCAAATTTACATTGCCGGAAAGGGTGGGATTAGGGATTCAACAGGTTCAGTTAACGTAAGAGGAGGGGTTCGAAGTGGCATACGATGGTGAAATAATGACGGTAAATGTAGCAGTAGCCAACGTTTGGACGACGAATCAGTCATTTAGAGCGTCAGATCAATCCGCTATCAGGCATCCCGTACAACTGGAAGAATGGCTTCTGTGTATGAATGATGAACAACGGCTTGATCTATGTGAAAAGAACAGAATACAAACTCAATTATTATTTGGTGAACAAGTTTTATTGCTTGAAGGTAAAAATGACTGGGGTTTTATCATTGCCATCGAGCAGTCATCCGGGAAAGACCCGAGAGGCTATCCTGGTTGGGTACCTTTGTGTCAATTGGAAAATTATGTACCGTCTTCAACTGAAACAGCTGCTGTGATTACGAGTAAAAAAGCCTTACTTTCACTTGAAAAATCAAAAGAAACCCTATTGCTGAGCTATCAAACGAAATTGCCGTTCCTTAGTGAAAAAGCTGAACAGATCCAGGTCGAAACTCCCTTAGGTACTGGATTACTACAAAAAAATGATACAACTTTATACAATATACATGAAACAAGGATACAGGGAAGCGGAGCGGATATTGTTACGTGTGGAGAACAATTTATTGACCTGCCCTACTTATGGGGCGGGATGAGCAGTTATGGCTACGATTGCTCTGGTTTCGTCTATACAATGTGTAAGGCAAACGGCTATCAAATTCCACGAGATGCTAGTGAGCAGGCAAAGGGTGGCAAGCAGCTTACGCTAACTGAAATGCAACCGGGGGACTTACTTTTCTTTGCATACGAGAAAGGACAAGGGGCTATTCATCATGTAGGGATTTACTATGGAAATGGGAAACTACTCCACTCACCGCATACAGGCAAATCAATTGAAATCATCCAGATGGAGGGGACTAAATATGAAGATGAGTTATGTATGGCGAGGCGCTACTGGGTAGAGCGTAAAACGTAGTGGATGTATAAGATAGACCGTCTAAAGTGGAGACTCTTCTTCTCATCATTTCATAAGTGAATAGAAGGGTTATTCCCTTTAGTCTTAATTGATTGGGCAGGTAAATTGGTTAGACAAATCATATTATTTGAAAATATTTGTGAGAAACTATACAATTTATATATATTACAAGAATGAAGAGACCTATAAAAATAGGCCTCTTTTTTTTATAACATAAGGAGGGAAATGATTTGAGAATACGCGAGAGTGCTCTGCCGGGCATTGGGCAGAAGTTTGAAGTCATGACAAAGGAGGATGAAAAGATCGTCATTATTGTGCATGATGATGGAAGAAGAGATATGTATCATTATGATTTTGATGATTTGGATGAAAGTATTTCTAGTGTAACTCTTGATGATGCTGAGTCCAGACAGATTGCGGCCATTTTAGGTGGAATGGTGTATAAACCACAAGCAATTGAATCAATTGAATTAGCTCTGGATGATTTACGAATAGAGTGGGTCAAGGTAAAGAAAAATTCAAAGCTTGCAGGGAAAACAATTGATGAAAGTAATATTAGACAAGAGTTCGCTGTTAATATCATTGCTATTTTGCATAAGCCCGATAAGAAAATATTAAATCCTGGACCATCTTCTATTATTGATGCTGGGGATACCATTGTATTGTCCGGGGAAAGAAAAGATGTAAATGCATTTATGAAGCAAGCTCTCTTCGCAGAAGGGGAGTCGGTTTAAATGGACCATATGGTATTTGAAGTCGGAACTGCCTTGGTGCTTGTCGCTATTGCGGCAGTCCTTGCCGGTAAATTTAAATTTTCCATTATTCCATTTTTAATAATCCTTGGAATGCTGGTAGGACCGCATGCACCGCAAATAGGCATTATTGATTTACGATTTATTGAGAGTGCTGAGATGATTGAGTTTCTGGGTAGAATTGGGATTCTTTTCTTGCTATTCTATCTTGGATTAGAATTTTCAGTCGGCAAGTTGATTAAATCAGGTAAATCTATTGTGGTCGGCGGATCTATTTATATTTCAATAAACTTTACTTTAGGTTTCTTATATGCAATTATTGCAGGATTTCCTATTTTGGATGTCTTAATCATTGCGGGAATTATCACCATATCTTCAAGTGCGATTGTTGCTAAAGTACTTGTTGATCTCAGAAGAACAGGAAACACAGAGACCGAATTGATTTTGGGTATTATTATGTTCGAAGATATCTTCCTGGCTGTTTATCTATCTATTATCTCTGGGTTAGTATTGGGTGATGCCACTTCCGTCAGTTCTTCTATAATCTCCGTTTTAATTGCCTTTGGGTACATGTTGTTATTTTTTATCATTGCAAGAAAAGCCACACCGATATTAAACAAATTATTAAATATATCCTCTAACGAAATTTTTATCATTGTCGTATTTGCTGCCCTCTTCTTTATTGCAGGATTCTCCGAAACCATTCATGTTGCGGAAGCCATTGGGGCACTACTGTTGGGCTTAGTTTTTTCTGAGACTGAACAAAGTGAACGTATTGAAAAGCTTGTCGTACCATTTAGAGATTTCTTCGGTGCCATATTCTTCTTTAGCTTTGGATTAAGTATTGATCCATTTACGCTTGGCGGAGCAGTTTGGTTAACGCTTGGTGCAGTCATTTTAACAGTACTTGGAAACTTTATTGCTGGTATGATTGCCGGCCGAAAAGCAGGATTGTCACATAAATCCTCTGCGAATATTGGGCTAACGATTGTTTCGAGAGGTGAGTTTTCCATTATATTAGCCAATATAGGGATTGCCGGTGGACTCTCCGAGATGTTGAAACCTTTCTCGGCATTATATGTTTTAATATTGGCGATACTTGGCCCGATATTAACCAAAAACTCTAAAAGTATATTTAAACAGCTAAATAAGCTATTTAAATGGACTGAACCGAAAGAAAAGAAAACGAGAATAAGAGAAGGATTAGATGAAAATTTATAGATTTTATCATTGGTTTGCATGAAAAAGGTCTTGATTGGTAGTTATATAAACTGATCAGGATCTTTTTTCTTGGCTATTTAAAACTGAACCGATTTTTCATAAAAATCGAGTTTAATAGTGCATGATTTATTTCGATTTTGAAATAAATGGGTTTCTATAATATACTAGTTTCAAGATAATTTTTATTCTTATTAAGTAATGGCTATTATTTTAGTGAGCTTTTGATATAAAAACTACAGGGTCCATAGAGGGAAAATTAGGAACGTTTCAGGACAAAGATTGGGGGAATTTTAAGAATGAGAGACTTATTTTTTAAAGGGATCAATACGAAACTGCCAACCCTTTTTATGTTGCATGGTACGGGTGGAACTGAAGAAGACTTAGTTCCGATTGCAAAAATGATTTCACCAGATTCATCCATATTGAGTGTCCGGGGGAATGTTTCGGAAAACGGAATGCCGAGATTTTTTAAGAGGCTCGCTGAAGGTGTCTTTGATGAAGAAGATTTACGATTCCGTACAAAAGAACTAAGGGATTATTTGAATGAAGCTTCTGTCATATACGGATTTGACCGTGATCAAGTTGTGGTTGTTGGGTATTCTAATGGGGCTAATATAGCTGCCAGCATGCTATTTCATTTTCAAGATACATTTAAGGGAGCTATCTTGCACCATCCTATGGTTCCAATCAGAGGATTGATGTTACCTGAAATGACAGGTCTGCCAATTTTTATTGGTGCAGGAATAAACGATCCGATTTGTTCATCAAATGAAACGGAAGAATTAAATGAGATGCTGCAGGCTGCCGGCGCCAACGTAACCATTAACTGGGAACAAAATGGACATCAGTTGACACAGTCTGAAGTAGGGGCTGCAGTGTCGTGGTTTTCTCAGGAGTTTTCATAAAATGGAGATGATAACATGCTATCTTTAAATCCAAGCGAAATGAGCGAACGAGAGAATTATACACTCTTAACAGGAGCAATTGTCCCAAGGCCGATTGCTATTATTTCAACTATATCTAACGAAGGAGTTATTAATATTGCTCCTTTTAGTTATTTTACCATTGTCAGTTCAAATCCCCCGCTGATTGCTGTATCCATTCAGCGAAGGAACGGTGAAAGAAAGGATACATCAAGGAATGCAATAGACTCAGGAGAATTTGTGGTCCATATAACCGATGAGGATAATGTAGAAGGGGCCAATTGGACAGCTGCAGAATTTCCACCCGAAAGAAGTGAGCTTGAAGGATCTCCGTTTCAGACAGTCGATAGTGTCAGCGTCAGAGTTCCAGGCCTTGCTCCTGCAAAGATCCGAATGGAATGTACGGTACATAAAGTTATTCCATTAGGGGGTCATACAGCTGAAGATGCTGGTTGTGATTTAATAATTGGTAATATCGTTCTCTATCATATTGATGAATCCATTTATACGAACGGCATAATTGATACAGAATTACTGAAGCCGGTATCACGACTCTCCGGACAAAACTATATGAAAGTTGGAGAACAATTTGTGTTAGAAAGACCAAAATGATAAATTAGAAAACTTCCCGCTATAAGTAGGGAAGTTTTTTATTGAAGTTTTTGGTTTGAAATGGGTCTAAATAATTACTAGTGATAAGTTTATCTTAAATTATCTCATAAGTTTATCTTAATAATAAGTTAAAAAGGGACGAAGTATCTAATTATTTTACAAATTTGTGAAATTTATAGAGGAATTTGACTTAATATTCAGAATATATATCTGTACACGAGTGGTTGCGCTTTCATAACCACCTTAATATAGATAAATCGGACAAGTTGGGGGTAATGCATGAACGCTTTAGGCAACGGAAATCGGATGTCAGAACTCAGCCGTAAGAGAGGTTTTTGGGTCTCATTAATTGCCGTTTTACTGGTACCGTTAGTTTATGGACTTATTATGTTAACGCCAAGCTGGGGACCATATGATAATCTATCAAATTTGCCAGTCGCAGTTGTGAATAATGATGCAGGCACAGTAACAGATGGTAAAGAAATAAATGTAGGAAATGATTTGGTAGCAAAGCTTAAAGCAGGGAATGATCTTGGCTGGAGATTTGTCAGTAAAGAACAAGCAACTCGCGGACTTAATGATAATGAATATTATATGGTTATTGAAATTCCAGAAGACTTTTCACAAAAGGTTTCGACCGTAATGGACGAAAATCCGGTGAGACCTGAACTAAAGTATACGCAGAATGAAGGATTGCATTTTATAGCTGCAACCGCAACAAAAACAGCTATCGGAACAATCAAGGAACAGCTTGCTGATACAATTACAGCCACCTATACAAGCACAGTTTTTGCCCAACTTGGTGAGGTGGCGGAAGGATTCAAATCTGGTGCTGATGGTTCAACAAAGCTTCATGAAGGTTCAGTTGTCCTGCAGAAAGGTACTGGAACCTTACTTGATTCATTAACAACAAAAGCAGGGGATATTCAAAAACTGGCAGACGGGTCTAAGCAAGTCGAACAGGGATTGGGTGAACTGAATGGCACCATGGCAGGAAAATCCGCTGACATCACCAAGCTAGCAGATGGAGCAGCCCAGGTCAGTAATGGATCAGGTCTCATTTATTCCTCGGTTAGTGGTAAGACTAGTGACATCAACACACTTGCAGATGGATCGAAGCAGGTTGAGCAGGGATTAGGTCAGTTGAATGTCACCATGGCAGGTAAGTCCGCTGATATTGCTAAACTAGCAAATGGAGCAGCTGATCTCAGAGATGGATCTGGCTTAATTCACTCCACAGTAAGTGGTAAATCTGCTGAAATTCAACAGCTGGCGGATGGATCGAAGACAATTGAAGATGGATTAGGGACCTTATCCGGAACATTTAGTGGGAAGGCGAAGGATATTGAAGCTCTTGCAAAAGGAACCAAAGATCTTAAGGAAGGATCAGGAGATTTATATAATACTATGAGTGGGAAATCTGAGGATATTGAAGAACTTGCAAAGGGTGCGAATGATCTTAAAGATGGATCGGCAACATTATATTCTCAACTGGATGGGAATAAAGGGAAAATTCAGGAACTTGCAGATGGTGGTAAAGCATTAAATGCAGGAGCAGGTGAGTTAAAAACGGGAACCACTGATATGTTCGATGGATTGAAGTCAGCACAAAATGGCGTAAATCAACTCAATGATAGTATGCCTTCGTTGGTGGGAGGAAGTGCAGCATTAAGAGATGGTGTTAATAAAATAGCTGACAATACACCGGCTCTTGCAAAAGGATCAAATGATGTAGCTGATGGAATAAAACAATTAGGAGATAAAATCGCGCTAATCTATCCAGGAATAAAAGATGATCCGGATTTTCAAAAGTTATTAAAGGGAGCTCAAGATGTAGCATCCGGGATCCAAGCAGTTGATCAGGGTATTAGAGGTAAAGATGGTCTAAAAAATGGAGCGGAATCCTTATCTGCAGGGATTTCTGGTAAATTGCAACCAGGGGTACAAACATTGGCAAGTGCTTTTAATCAACAAATTATCCCGGGCCAAGAGACAATTGTTAAAGGAGCAACTAAGTTAGCAACTGGAGCAGCGGAAATAGAAACTGGTACTGATTCAGTAAATACTAATTGGGGAGTCATTGCAGATGGAGTTGGTTCTATTAAGGGTGGCTTAACTACGGTAGCCGCTGGGAATCAATCAGTTAGTGACGGTTGGAAGACAGCTGTTGATGGTGCTAATGCATTAAACACAGGCCTTACTACAGTAAATGCAGGTAACCAATCAGTTAACGAAGGCTGGAAAACAGCAGTTACCGGTTCTAAACAGCTTTATGCTGGATCCAAACAAGTAGCTGCAGGTACAGGGTCAGTCAATAATGCATGGGGTACATTATCGACTTCTTTAAATACCTTAAATAATGGCGCTGTCCAAGTGGCAGATGGTAATGCAACCGTAAATGATGGCTGGAAAACCGCAGTCACAGGTTCTAAGCAGTTGTATGATGGCTCCAAGCAAGTGGCTGCAGGCACAGAAACAGTAAACAGTGCATGGGGTACATTGTCGACATCTTTAAATACGTTGAAGAATGGTGCAGCTGAAGTGGCGGGTGGAAACGCTACTGTGAATGCAGGCTGGAAAACCGCTGTCGATGGATCTAAACAGTTACATGATGGCTCTAAGCAAGTGGCAGATGGTAATGCCACTGTGAATTCAGGCTGGGGCACAATGAAGGATGGAGTAACTGAAATTGATAAGGGTGTTGGTCAAATTAAGGATGGTACCAAGGAGTTATCCAGCGGTTTAGGAGACGGAGCTGCAAAAACATCTGGCATCAACGCAACAGATGATACGATTAAAATGTTTTCTTCTCCGGTTGAGCTGGTAGATTCAAAAATTAATAGTTACCCATATTATCGTTACGCCAATGCACCCTATATCCTATCATTAGCATTATTTGTAGGTGTGTTATTAATGACATTGGTTGTAGGGGTTAGAAAACCGGCGGATGTGGCTGTATCTGGCTTCGCATGGTATGCAAGAAGATATGGATTCCTTGCTTTATTGGTGGTTGGTCAGGCCATTCTCCTTTCTGTCTTTACCATTTTCTTTGTAAATTCAGGGCTTGTGAATAGTCTATTACTCATCTTATTTGCTGTATTGGCGAGCATTTCCTTTCTGTCGATTGTTTTCTTCCTGGCTATGCTTGCAGGCAACATTGGCTTATTTATAGGTGTGGTGCTTCTGGTAATGCAACTCTCTACGACAGGATCTGCGTTGCCTATCGATATGCTCCCTGAATATCTACGGGATCTAAGCAATTTCTTACCGATGACCTATTCCATTGCAGGCTTCCGTGCCTTAGTATCACTGGATGACTTTGGTATGATGTTTGCTAATGGAACAATACTGCTAGTGTTCTTGGTTCTATTTACTGCCCTTTCCGCTGGATTATCCTTTTTCAAAAAGAAAGATTCTGCAGATGATCCAGAACTAGTAGTTTAACAACCTATTGTGAATCCCTTTTAGTAGAAGAATGCATTGTTTAATTGTATTCTATACTGAAAGGGATTTTTTTATGAACAGAGGGTCCGAACGGGGGAGAGATAAGATGAATCAGAAAATATTGCCAGCAACTTCGACTATGAAGGACTTTGAAAAATTTTTACAATCTGGTTTTAAAATAGGGGTTATTTTAGATACTCATATTGGACAAATCAAACATATTACCCAAATGGCCAAGGCGGCTGATAAACAACTGTTTTTCCATATCGATTTGATCAGTGGGCTTAAAAGTGATGAATATGGCACTCAGTTCCTTTGTCAGGAATTTAAACCTTATGGTGTCATATCTACAAAATCAGCAGTTATTCAAGAGGCGAAGAAACATCGAGCTATCGCTGTCCAACGAATTTTTATGATTGATAGTCATGCGCTTGAGCGTAGTTATAAGATAGTCAGAAAATCACAGCCCGATTATATAGAAGTCCTTCCAGGTGCACTTCCAAATATGATTAAAGAAGTTGCGGGAGAAATCAAATTGCCAATCTTTGCAGGGGGATTAATACGAACAGTTGAAGAAGCAGAAAAAGCGCTTAAAGCGGGAGCTGTATCTGTAACCTCATCCAAACGCGAACTTTGGCAGTATTTTGCAGGGGAATAATACATATTCCCTATTTTTTTCTTTTTATTTGACAGCGTTTACAATTAGTTTTACACTTTGGTTAAGTTAATAGGTATGTGAAAAGACATGGAGACACAGGTGGCCGTATTCCTTGAAAATAGGAATATTTTGGTAGGTCTGTTTCTCCATTTTTTCTTTATTAATAAAAAGGGAGCTGGGAGAATTGACACCATTCTGGGGAGAAGTATTAGGTACAATGATTTTAATCGTTTTTGGAGCAGGCGTGTGTGCGGGAGCCAATTTGACTAAATCTTATGCAAAAGATGCAGGTTGGATCGTGATTACTATAGCATGGGGGCTTGGTGTTACACTTGGTGTTTTTGCGGTTGGTGGGATCAGCGGTGCTCATTTAAATCCTGCTGTCACATTTGGTCTAGCGTTTAGTGGGAATTTTGATTGGGCAGATGTACCTGGATATATTTTAGCGCAAATGATTGGAGCAATTATTGGAGCAACTCTTATCTATTTACAATACTTACCGCATTGGGAGGCGACTGAGGACCCAGGGACAAAATTAGGGGTTTTTGCAACTGGTCCTGCTATTCCTCACACATTTTCTAATTTATTAAGTGAGATAATTGGAACCTTTATTTTAGTGCTTGGCTTGCAGTTTATTGGAGCGAATGAATTTACGGAAGGATTAAATCCAATAGCAGTCGGTCTATTGATTGTTGGAATTGGTATGGCTCTCGGTGGTACCACAGGGTATGCTACCAATCCAGCGCGTGATTTGGGGCCGCGTATTGCACATGCGCTTCTTCCGATTGCTGGGAAAGGGCCATCTAATTGGGGATATGCCTGGATTCCGGTTGTAGGACCACTTCTAGGGGGATCTTTAGGGGCTTTGTTCCATAAAGCAGTCTTCAATAATACGGTGACAGGGTCTTTCTGGACAGTATTAGCTGCCACTGTAGCTATCCTTGTAATCGCTTATTTCATGACGAACAAGGATTCAGAACAAGCATTACGAAAAGCAAATAATCCAGTAAAAGCTAGGTTATAAGTTACTAACTTTATAGAAATCGATTATAATATAAAAATTAGTAGATGGGAGATGAAAAAAATGGAGAAATATATTTTATCAATTGATCAGGGAACAACCAGTTCCAGAGCTATTTTATTCAATAAAAAAGGGGAAATTGTACATAGTGCTCAAAAGGAATTTACACAATATTTTCCTAAGCCAGGCTGGGTGGAGCATAATGCAAGTGAAATTTGGGGATCAGTGCTTGCTGTTATTGCAGGGTGTCTTTCAGAATCGGGTATAGACGCCTCCGATATAGAAGGAATTGGAATTACAAATCAACGTGAAACAGCCGTGGTTTGGAATAAAGAGACAGGTCAACCTGTTTATAACGCGATTGTTTGGCAATCCCGTCAAACAAGAGATATATGCGAGGAACTGAAAGAAGCTGGTCACAATGATTTATTTCATTCTAAAACTGGTTTATTAATAGATGCCTATTTTTCAGGAACAAAAGTTAAATGGATCCTGGATAATGTGGATGGAGCACGTGAATTAGCGAATGAAGGCAAATTGTTATTCGGAACAATTGATACATGGCTAATTTGGAAGCTATCCGGTGGTAAAGCGCATGTTACGGATTATTCCAATGCTTCAAGAACCATGATGTACAATATTTATGACCTACAATGGGATGATGATTTGCTGGAAATTTTAGATGTTCCAAAATCTATGCTTCCAGAGGTTCGTCAGTCATCTGAGGTTTATGCACAAACAATTGATTATCACTTCTTTGGTAAGAGTATACCAATTGCAGGTATTGCTGGTGACCAACAGGCAGCATTGTTTGGCCAGGCATGTTTTGAAAAAGGAATGGCTAAAAACACGTATGGAACAGGCTGTTTTATGCTAATGAATACAGGTGATAAACCAGTTAAATCGGAAAAAGGTTTATTGACGACTTTAGCTTGGGGATTAAATGGAAAAGTAGAATATGCGCTAGAAGGAAGTATCTTTGTAGCTGGTTCCGCAGTTCAATGGCTACGTGACGGGTTAAGAATGATTAAGGATGCAGCCGATACTGAAACATATTGCCGGGCAGTAGACTCTACGGATGGAGTATATGTCGTTCCTGCCTTCGTAGGTCTGGGTACACCATATTGGGACAGTGATGCAAGAGGTGCAGTCTTCGGTCTAACAAGAGGGACTACAAAGGATCATTTTATTAGGGCAACAGTTGAATCATTAGCCTACCAAACAAATGCTGTCCTTGATGCAATGGAAGAAGAATCAGGGATTAAATTGAAAACATTGCGTGCCGATGGTGGTGCAGTTAAAAATTCATTCTTAATGCAATTCCAGAGTGATATTTTAAATGTTCCGGTTGAAATACCAAAAATCAACGAAACGACTGCACTCGGAGCGGCCTACTTAGCGGGTCTTGCTGTTGGTTTCTGGGAAAGCCAGGAAGAAATTGCTTCCCAATGGATCATCGACAAATCATTTGAACCTACAATGGACCAAGAAAAGCGTACTGAACTGGTTGATGGTTGGGAAAGAGCAGTTGCAAGTACAAGAAGCTTTAAATCATAATTTAATATTGTAGAATTTTTCGCAAAAAATGATATACTGAAGATAAGTTAATATTAGGTTAGAGAAATCGAGAGACCGCGAGTACATTCCTTACAATGAGGGTAATGTATTTTGTGGTCTCTTTTTATTTATATTTATATAGTACTACCATTAGAGGAGGAACAAGAGTATGGGTTTAAATAGTTTAAATAGACATGAATATAAAAGTAAATTACAGAATACACATTTTGATGTTCTTGTAATAGGTGGCGGTATTACCGGGGCAGGGATTGCGTTGGATGCCGTTTCGAGAGGAATGAAGGTAGGACTTGTAGAAATGCAGGATTTTGCAGCCGGTACTTCAAGCCGTTCGACTAAACTGGTGCATGGAGGATTGCGTTATCTAAAACAAATGCAACTGGGAGTAGTGGCAGAGGTTGGGAAAGAAAGAGCGATCGTTTATGAAAACGGCCCTCATGTTACTACACCGGAATGGATGTTGCTGCCTTTCCATGAAGGGGGTACATTTGGTAAATTTACTACTTCTATTGGGTTGCGTATGTATGACTTTCTTGCAGGAGTGAAAAAAGAAGAACGTCGCACAATGCTAACAGAAGAAGAAACGATTGAAAAAGCCCCGTTGGTTAAAAGAGAAGGTTTAAAGGGCGGCGGCTATTATGTTGAATACAGAACAGATGATGCTCGCCTGACAATGGAAGTAATGAAAGAAGCGTTCGATCAAGGGGCCAGCTTGCTGAATTATGCCAAGGTGGAGGATTTAATTTATGAAAATGGAAAAATCGTTGGCGTAATCGTTAAGGATATGATGGATGGAGGCACCTTCGAGATTAAAGCGAGAAAAATCATTAATGCGACTGGTCCATGGGTAGATTTTATCCGTGAAAAAGATCATTCGAAAAAAGGTAAAGTACTACAGCATACTAAAGGTGTACATGTGGTTATTGACCAATCTCGTTTCCCATTGAAACAAGCCGTCTATTTTGATACACCGGATGAAAGAATGGTCTTTGCTATACCTCGTGAAGGGAAAGCCTATGTTGGAACTACAGACACATTTTATGATCAAGATCCGGTTAGCCCGAAAATGACGGATCAAGACAGAGATTATATATTGGATGCCATTAACTATATGTTCCCTTCTGTTAATGTAACAAAAGAGGATGTTGAATCCAGTTGGGCTGGTGTTCGTCCTTTGATTATGGAAGAGGGTAAAGGTGCTTCAGAGATTTCCAGAAAAGATGAAACTTGGGTATCTGATTCCGGATTGATAACAATTGCGGGTGGAAAATTAACAGGTTATCGAAAAATGGCAGAAACAGTATTAGATTTAGTAGCGAAACAATTCAGGGATGAAGGGTATAAACATTTTAGCAATTGTTATACGGAAAAAATGCCGATTTCAGGCGGCCGAGTTGGTGGTTCAACCAAATTTAATACTTATATTAGCAAAACAAAAGAAAAAGCAGCCGGCACTGGTTTGTCAGATGAAGAAGCAAGAGAGATTATTTCAAAATATGGATCAAATGCCCCAATCCTTTTTGAAATGGCACGCAAAAATAAAGAAAAAGCTAAAGAAATTGGATTGCCATTATCCGTGTTCACAAAATTGACCTATGCAATGGAATATGAAATGGCTTATACACCACTTGATTTCTTTAATCGCAGAACAGGCATGATTTTATTTGATATTGCACGTGTACATGAATATAAAGATCAAGTGATTTCATATATGAAACAAGTACTGCACTGGACGGATCAGCAGACAGAGGCTTATACAGAAGAGCTTGAAACTGAGCTGCATGATGCAGCTTATCCGAAAGCTGAGCCTATTATGAACTAATACGTATACGCGTAAATTTACCTCACAATCCATAAATACGGGTTGTGGGGTTTTTTTGAGATTCAATATAGTAAAAAAGGGGAATAGAGTGAAAAAGCCGAAATGATAGATAGATAAATTGGATTGGGGGCAGGTAAGATGGGTAATATTCAGGAAAACGCTCAACAGGAATGGATGATTTATACGGGTTCCTACGCAGAAGAAAATAGTGCTGGAATTCATTTGTTTAAATTAAATCTAAAAGAAAAAAAGCTGGAATTAATCGAGAAATATACGGGGATAGAAAACCCCTCGTATTTGGTTATAAATAAAGCTCAAACACATTTATATGCGGTAAGTGAAGTGGGATATGGAATGGTTGTTTCCTACGGGATCAATAGGCAGACAGATCAGTTAAGGGAACTGAATCGAAAAGCGACTAATGGAATGGCACCTTGTTATGTGAGCCTGAATGAAAATAACGACTGTTTATACATCAGCAATTATGGGGGCACGGTAACACAGATTGTTATCCAGGAGGATGGATCACTTGGTGAACATACAACAACAAATGAACATATCGGTTCAGGGGTTTGGGCAGATAGACAGGATGCTGCACATGCTCATTCTATCGTGCCAGTACCAGATTCTTCCGTTGTAGTGGCAGCTGATTTAGGTACAGATAAAATATATATATATGATGCAAATGATTTTACCAATATTGGGGAAATGTCTACTATTCCAGGTTCAGGTCCAAGGCATTTTGCTTTTCACCCAAATATGCCCATTATGTATGTGATCCAGGAATTAAGTAATACAATCGCTGTATTTGAACTAAATGAAGATCATGTTCCAACGTCTCTTTTGGGGGTTATCACCACTTTGCCGGATGATTACAAAGAGGAAAATACAGCGGCTGATTTGCATATTACTCCTGATGGTCAATTTTTATATGCCTCAAATCGAGGACATGACAGTATTGTCACGTATAAAGTTTCTGAGTCAGGTATGCCGGAAATTATGGCTTTTACACCTACCGAGGGAAAGGGACCGAGGAATTTTACATTAATAGACGAAGAAAATGTCATTATTGTAGCAAATGAGCAGACTGATTCATTAGTATTATTTGAAATCAATAAGGATGGAATTCCAACGTATACAGGAACTAGCGTACCATTACCGAAACCTGTTTGTGTTCAGGCAATAGCAAGAAAAAAAGAATAGTATATAAAAAGCTGGTTTGGATTTTTCCAAACCAGCTGTTATTTAATTAGATTGTTCTTTTGTGGATTGTATATAGGCTGTATAGATTCCTAAAACAATGATTGCCATTCCGCCATTTAACATGGCATACTGTATGTCCCATTGTCCTGTATACAAATTTTTAATAGACAATACGCTGATTAGTACAAGCATCAATGTAATTAAAATATTGTATGCCTTCATTCGTGAAACAACACCCCTTGAGTTAAAATTAACCTTTTATGAGTTTATTTTACTACGGATTTATGATTATTTTAAGTAAAATTTTGTCTATTATGTGATATTTTCCGTGTGAGATCGATGAAATCATTAATCTAGTGTGTCAATTAGGTTTTCTATATTTTCTTTTTGTAAAGGTCCAATGGTTCGCTTACGGATAAGACCTTTAGAATCAATGAAATAACTGGTGGGGATGGTCATAATTCCATATAATTTCGCGGTATTACCCGATTTATCCAGTAATATTGGATAGTTTATCTTATACATATCTTGGAAAGCGTGTACGGATTGTTCGTTTTTCTCTGCGTAGGTCATATTAATACTTAATACGATCATATTCTCTTTTTTATGTTCGGTATAGAAATCCTTTAGGTCTGGTATTTCTGATTTACAGGGTGGACACCAGCTTGCCCAAAAATTCAGTAGTATCTTTTGACCGCGATAATCTGAGAGACGTACTAAATGTCCATCTACTGTCTTTAACTCAAGATCTGGAGCGAATTGGCCCTCTTTGATGCCAGTTTGTTTCGTTACCGTTATGGATTCCTTAGGTACCGGCTCTTTGAGATTCGTAAAATAAATAGATAAACCAATTAATAGTAGGAGTGGAGGAAGGAAAGCTAGTTGTTTTCTTTTCAATATGAATGCCACATCCTTCGAGTTTATAAGTTCGTATTGGTTAGTAGAAAGTATTTGCCAGTCTTGAAAAAAATAATCACAGATATCAAAAACGTGTTAAATTGTTTATAAAAATATGAATAAAGGTAAGAATCTAGTATGAGCTTTTAGGGAAATGAGGGAAGATAGATATGTTTTATATAGGTGTGGACATTGGCACCACAAGCACAAAGGCTGTTTTATTTTCGGAAGATTCAACCGTTATGGGTACCCATCATAAAGAGTATCCGTTAAACAGTCCTACTCCACTTATAGCAGAGCAAAATCCGGATGAGATTTTTCATGCGGTTCTGGAGACCATTAAAGGAGTAATGAACCAAAGTGAAATAAAGGCGGATCAACTGTCATTGGTTTCATTTAGTTCGGCTATGCATAGCGTGATTGCTGTTGATCATAATGGAATCCCGTTAACTGAATGTATAACATGGGCTGACAGCCGTTCGAAAAAATGGTCGGACCATATAAAAAATGAACTAAATGGACAAGAGATTTATCGAAGGACGGGAACTCCGATTCATCCGATGTCCCCTTTGACCAAAATAACTTGGCTGACAAACGAGTATCCTGAATTAAAAGAACGGACGCATAAATTCATTTCAATTAAGGAATATGTCTTTTTTAAGCTATTTAAACAATATTTGATAGATTATTCGGTTGCTTCAGCAACAGGCATGTTTCATCTTGAAAATCTGAAATGGGACTCGGAAGCTTTATCGATTGCAGGTATTACAGATGACTATTTATCTAAGCCTGTCCCAACTACCTATTATCTATCAGGTATGGATACTGGTTATGCCGCAGAAATGGGATTATTGCCCGATACCCCGTTCGTGATTGGTGCCAGTGATGGTGTCTTATCCAATCTTGGCGTAAATGCAATGGATCCTGGCATCGTAGCAGTCACAATCGGGACCAGTGGAGCCATTCGTACGGTGACGGATAAACCAATTACGGATGAAAAGGGCAGGGTTTTTTGCTATGCATTGACGGATAAGCATTGGGTGGTTGGGGGACCAGTCAATAATGGGGGCATGACATTCAGATGGCTAAGAGACGAACTGGCTTCTGCTGAAGTGGAAACAGCTAAACGACTGGGAATAAACTCGTATGATGTACTTACTAAGATTGCATCGAAAGTGGCACCAGGAGCAGACGGATTATTATTCCATCCATACTTAGCAGGAGAAAGAGCACCTTTATGGAATCCTGATGCCAGGGGGTCGTTCTTTGGCTTGGGACTTCATCATAAAAAGGAACATATGATAAGAGCGGTCCTTGAAGGAGTCATTTTTAATCTTTATACAGTATTGTTGGCTTTACAGGAATTGATAGGAGTACCTACTAAAATCAGAGCAACGGGAGGATTTGCACGTTCAGCGCTCTGGAGACAAATGCTGGCCGATATTTTTAATCAGGAAGTCGACGTACCTAAAAGTTTTGAAAGTTCATGTTTAGGTGCTGTTGTACTTGGCCGGTATGCGCTTGGTGAAATCGACGATCTATCTATAGTGTCTGATTATGTAGGAACTACACATGTTCACAGACCGATCCAAGCAAATGTAGAAAGATATGAAGAGTTACTTTCTATCTATATCAATATATATCGCAAATTGGAAGAAGAATATAAAAGCATTGCAGATTATCAGAATAAATGGATTGAGAAAAATTAATTCATACTAAAATACTTGTGTCGATTTTTGTTGACAAAAATCAGAATTTCCCTGTATCCTTTAAATAGGACTAAATTTAATATAAATCCTCATCAGAACAAGATGAGGTAGAGGTCGCGGATTTTATTAGTAAACGAAACGAGAGCCGGAAAGCTTGTTGACTTTGGTTGAAAGGAAAATCTGCCGAAGCGCTCTTTTTTTTCCGAAAAGAGCAGCTGGGACTGTATCCGAACAGGTGCAGGACTGTCATGGGAATATTAGTATACCTATATGGGTATGCATACCATGGAGAACTATCCGTTTATTGTCTGGTGTGGCTATATATAAATGTTGCACACCTTTACGATAAGGTGTGTTTTTTATTTTGTTTACAAACACTTACATGACACGAAAAATGGATAATTCAAAGAGAGAGTATAGGATAGCTTTGGAAGGGGAATTATCGTGGAAAACAAGAAGGAACTAGGTTTATGGGTTTTAACGGCATTTGTGGTCGGCAATATGGTGGGATCCGGTATCTTTATGTTGCCAAGAACATTAGCAGAAGTAGCTAGTCCTGCCGGAGTCATCATGGCATGGGGATTAACAGGTTTAGGTGTACTGACGATTGCCTTAGTATTTGGAAATCTGGCTATTCGTAAACCACATTTAACAGGTGGTCCGCAAATCTATGCGAAGGAATTATTTAAGGAAAATTCATTAGCTTCAAGATTATCAGGCTTTATGTCCACATGGGGGTATTGGATTGGAAATTTTGCTGGTAATATCGCGATTATTACTACGTTTGCTGGCTATTTATCCACCTTTTTCCCAAGCCTAACAAGTACAGCTGAACTGTTTACTATAGGGAATTTTACTCTGAAAGTGGGTAATGCTCTAACATTCCTGGTATGTACCCTCATGCTTTGGGGCGTTCACTTCTTTATCATGCAGGGCATGGAGAATGCAGGTAAGCTAAACTTTGTTGCGACTGCTGCCAAAGTGGTGGGCTTTGGATTATTTATTATCATTGGGCTATTCGCTTTCGAGCAATCGAATATTTTACCGTTTGCAGAGACCCGTATGATAGATGGGGAAAGTAGAGGATTGCTCAGTCAGGTGAATTTTGCGGCTGTTTCTACCTTATGGGCGTTTGTCGGTGTAGAATCTGCAGTTGTATTCGCATCAAGGGCTAAGAAAAAAGCGGATGTAAAGAGAGCGACTATATTAGGTCTATTGATTGCGTTGGCCATTTACATGGGAATCAGTACGCTTGTTATGGGATTATTAACACAGGATGCGCTTCTTCAGTCAGAAAAACCTTTAATCGATGCAATCGAAACGGTATTAGGGCCGATCGGCGGGAAAGCTTTAGCGGTGATTGGATTAATCAGTTTATTTGGTTCCACAATCGGTTGGATTTTATTAAGTGCTGAAATACCATACCAGGCAGCCAAACAAGGATTATTTATACCAAAATTCATGCAGATTAATAAGCATAATATTCCTGTTTTTTCTATGCTGGTTTCAAATGGTTTGGGTCAGTTATTCATCTTTTCAACCATTTCAAATTCAATTGCCCATGCGTTTGACTTCATTATTTATATAGCGACGCTTTCCTATTTAGTGCCTTATTTAATCTCGTCCACCTTCCAAATGAAATTAGTTTGGACTGGTGAAACGTATCAACCTAGTGAAATGCGTTCCCGAATCATAGATGGGGCAATAGCCGTATTGGCAACCGCCTACTCCATTTGGGTTATCATTAAAGGAACCGCTGATTTAAAAACATTTATATTCGGGGTTATCCTTTTAGCAAGTGGAATCCTATTCTATCGATTCCTTCCTAAAAATCAGGAGGAAGTTAAAAAACATGAAGAATATTACTTGAAAAAAGCATTTTAAAAGTATACTGAGCAAGTCCAATTTCTTTTTCATTAAGAATTGAATTGGATTTGCTTTTTTTGTACGATTCTTCTGGAATAAGTCTGTCAACCGGATACGTTCTCTATTGAATAAAGGAAATAAAGAAATTCTGTCCTGTGGGAAATGGAAAAATTGACATACCCATATGGGTATATTACGATTGAAATAATAATAGTGATGGGGGCGTTAAAGATGAAAATTTTAATTGTAGGCGGTGTTGCAGGTGGAGCATCAGCAGCAGCAAGACTTCGTCGTCTCAGTGAAAAAGATGAAATCATCATGTTTGAAAAAGGTGAATATATATCATTTGCCAATTGTGGCCTTCCCTACTATATAGGGGATGTAATCCAAAATCGTAATAAATTGCTGGTTCAAACCGTTGAGGGAATGGGCCAACGTTATCATTTAGACATCCGTAATTGGACCGAAATTATTAAGATAGATCGTGAGAAGAAGACTGTCACAGCCAGAAAAGCAATGACAGGAGAAGAATATGAAGAATCCTATGATGTGTTGATTCTATCACCGGGATCTAAACCTGTTTGGCCAGCTATTCCGGGCATTGAGGAAGCAAAATCTATTTATACATTGCGGAATGTACCTGATACGGACCGTATTAAAGAAAAAGTCGATCAAGAAAAACCTGAGAAGGCAGTCGTCATTGGAGGCGGGTTTATTGGACTTGAAATGGCTGAAAATTTACGGGAGCGCGGCATTGATGTAACGGTCATTGAAATGGGCAATCAGGTGATGGCACCGATTGACCTGGAAATGGCTCAGATTGTCCATACCCATTTGAAAGATAGGGGAGTTCGTCTAGTCCTAGAAGATGGCGTTTCAGCTATTGAGAAGAATGGCCGTGTCATCCGATTGAAAAGTGGCAGGGAAGTAGAGACGGATATGATTCTTTTAGCGATTGGCGTTCAACCGGAAAGCACCATTGCCAAAGAAGCCGGTCTTGAACTGGGAATCCGTGATGCAATAAAAGTCAATGAGCATTTGCAAACCTCCGATCCTTCTATTTATGCGGTTGGTGATGTAATTGAAGTTAAAGATTACATTAACGGTACGGATACCTATGTACCGCTAGCTTGGCCAGCGAATCGTCAAGGTCGTTTAGTAGCTGATCATATTCATGGGAAAGAAAGTATATATAGTGGGACTCTAGGTACTTCCATTGCAAAAGTGTTTGATTTAACAGTCGCTTCGACTGGAAACAATGAAAAGACTTTGAAACGCTTAGGTATTCCTTATGAAGTTGTCCATGTAGCACCAAGCAGCCATGCAGGTTATTATCCAGGTGCTTCCCAACTGCACTTAAAACTTATTTTTGATAAGGAAACAGGGAAAATATATGGAGCACAGGCTGTTGGGAAAGACGGTGTGGATAAACGTATTGATGTCATCGCCACAGCTATAAAAGGTGGATTAACAGCGTTGGATCTTCCTGATATCGAGATTGCGTATGCTCCACCATATTCCTCGGCAAAAGATCCGGTAAATATGGCTGGATATGCAGCTACAAATATTATAGAAGGAATGGCCAGCACCGTACAATGGCATGAAATTGATGACATTGTGGAAAACGGCGGCTACTTAATTGATGTTCGTTCGCCACAGGAGGTTGCTAAAGGAGCAATTGCCGGTTCGATTAATATACCTGTAGATGAACTAAGAGAACGCTTATCAGAGATTCCGACTGATAAAGATTTGTATCTTACCTGCCAAGTAGGAATGAGAGGCTATTTAGCTACCAGAATACTTGAAGGAAATGGTATTAAAGTTCAGAATCTTGATGGTGGATATAATTTATATTCCAAGGCATTTCCTGAGAAAAATTAATACAAAGTAAGAGTTTGAGGCTTCTTCATGCTAGTGATATGCAGCGTGAAGGAGCCTTTTTATTTTGGCAGCGAGACAGCTTTGGCTAAAAAGGGAGGGAGAGTCATTTAAGAGATCGGCTGGAATATGGCTTAGATTGGCCGGATTAGATGAGATATTGGCTGAATAAAAGCTAAGTTTGGCTGGATTCGCAAAAGAATCGGCCGGATTATGTCTGAATTTGGCTGGATTCAAGCTATATCAACATTCAAATCTGTAACATTAAGGGTGGGCTCAACTGAATCAGGGAGGAATGATTTAAATACACCCTGAAAATGGATAAGGAAACCTTATGTTCAGTATTAAATCATAAATCACATAAAAATAACCCAGCTGGACAACAATCCAGCTGGGTCGTTTGCTTTTCCTTTATTAACTTGCTAATTCGACTTCCTTTGGTTCTTTTACTTTTGACATAGCAATCATGCTGATTAAGAGTAATGAAAATCCGGTAATGAGCGGGATCACATAAGATGGGATATAGTCGAGCAAAACGCCGAACAGGATCATCCCGAGTGGAGAGATAGCAGATGCAATGGTTTCGACCAATCCAAATATCCGTCCAAGATAATGACTCGGGGTTGTGCGCTGGATTAATACATGAATCGGGATATTTACGATCATGACGATAGAACCAATCACCCCAAGGACGATGATATAGTAACTGACATTGACAATCTGTGAAGTCAAATGGAGCATAGGTGGCAAGCCAATCATCATGACTAGTACAGCCAACCCAATTAAGCCAAGGCGGATTTTCTTTAATTTATTTTTCATTTCCGGGCGTTGTGAAATAATTAATGAAGTGATAAGGGCACCAACGGAAACCATCGAAGCAGCAATTCCATATGATTGTGAAGAAAATTCCAGTGAAGTGTTCAGGATGTAGGGGATGGCAACATTTATACCCGCAAAGAAGAAGTTAATCCAAAGAGATACTTTTAGCAGGGAGAATAGAAATACATTTTCTTTTAAATACGAGAAACCTTCAGTCAAACTTTGCATGAATGGCGTCTTTTCTTGTTTCTCCGCCTTCTCCGTATAAAGGTTAAAAATAATGAATAATTCAATGACACCAGCCAGTGAAAAAGTGATTCCAGTTAATAGTATGATTTCTTCAATTGCTAAGAAGCCATATAAAATACCAGCTATAATTGGCCCCAAAATTCCGGCAAGGGAGGATGCTGATTGATTTAAAGATCCTGCCTTTTGTATAGATTTATTCCCAGCCATTGAGGGAATCGTAGAAGATGCAGTCACAGAAAAGAAAGTAGAAAAAATCCCGAGCAGAACCTCTGATGTATATAGTAATGCAAGAGGAAATCCAAAAAATTGAGAGTAGCCAATCATGAAAAACATGAGTAATCCACTTAATATTTCAGATGAGATGATGATCATTTTTCGATTATAGCGATCTGCCAGTGTACCGGCGATTGGTCCGAAGATAATCCGGGGGACAGAGGCAAATACAAGAGCAAGCGCAAAGCTCGTACCTGAACCGGTGATTTTCAAAATATATAATCCAATGGCAAACGAATAGATACTTGAACCAAACAACGAGATGAATTTTCCTGTGACAAATAATAAAATATTCCTTGCGCTTAAACGATCTTGCTCTGCTTCCGTATAACCTGCATTCATGGGCTTTTCTCCTTTAATTTCAAAGTTTAATATTATTAAACTTATTATATAAATACAAATTTTGGTAAGTCAACAGAAAGTTTAAAATAATTAAACTTTTATTTGTGGATTGGAATACATTACCGTATACTTTCCATAGGGAGGGAGTATCATGCTTGGCG
The DNA here is from genome assembly GCF_059694525.1 of Pradoshia sp. TA40_28. Lineage (NCBI taxonomy): Bacteria > Bacillati > Bacillota > Bacilli > Caryophanales > Bacillaceae > Pradoshia > Pradoshia sp. TA40_28. The sequence goes on along the minus strand of NZ_JCATZO010000006.1, from coordinate 127,028 downwards.
ATAAAATACGAACTTTACGGAAATCAATGGGACTGACTCAATCTGAATTGGCTGGAGATCGATTGACAAAAGGGATGTTAAGCCAAATTGAAAATGGTAAAGCTACCCCTTCGATGAGCGTACTTGCTTATATAGCTGAACAACTTGGTTGTGAACCGGGTGATCTTCTAACTGAAAAAGAAAATTATTTACCGTTACTCAAAGAAATCAAAGATGAGCGTAATCAAAAAAAATATTCCGCTATTTACGATAAATTATCTAAGATAGTTTCAGACAATATGCCCCAGGGCGTCATTGAAGCTAAATTATACAGTCTGTATGCGGAAGCGGGCTTTCAATTAGATAAACCTAATATGAATACATATATTGAACTGGCAGCTGCCTATTTTCAGAAGAACTCTTTATTCTTAGACAGTGCTGAAACATTATGGCTCTATCATCAATATTGCTTATGGTTTGGAAAATGGAATGAATCTTTATCCTGCCTGGATGAAATCAGAAAGAACTACACTGGTAATGGTCTTGAAGAAAATATTGTTTTTCAATTAAAGCTTTTGCTGGATGAAGGGATCGACTTATTGGCTTTGGAAGAATATGAAAAAGCCCATTTGAAAATGCAGGAAGCTATTCAACTATCAAATGAAACGAATGTCTATTATCGAATGGATGATATATACAGGATTGCTTCCAATTATCCTCTTGTGATGAAGGATGATCAGGAGTTTCTTAGATTAATAAGAAAGTCTGAGCAATATGCGATTTTTTCGGAAAACAGGATAGCACTGATGATGTTCCCAATTTTATATGCGGTTTATCATAATGAATTAACAAAGGACTATTCAACCGCTTTAACCTATCTAGAAGAATATGCAGGGATGCCAGATAAAATAGAAGAACTCTTTTATCTGGAACATGGAAAAGCCCTATTTGGCCTAGGTAAAGTAGATCAAGCTTTGGAAAGTTTACGTAAATGCCAATTATCTAATATGTTAATTCATCCTATTGATGTAGGGATGGTGCACTCTGCTGGAATATATATAGCTCTTTGTTTGAATCAACAGGGAGATAAGGATGAAGCTTTGGAACAAATTAATAAAACATGTAATTTATTAAAGAGTATGCCGAAATCTGTCTATTATAAATTAGCCGTTGAGGTTAAAGGTGAATTGCTTTAAGAAAAAGGATTTATATGTATGGAACAACCGTAGCAAATCATTTCTTCTTATTGTAATTTATATCCAGTTATTTTTGAAGAAATAATTTCTACGGTACAATCTTCTTCTGTAAATACTAATATCATGGAATATTTGATTTTTTAATAAAAATACCTCTTGTGTCAGATATACCTTTTTACTGGAATTCAGAATTATTATTCGAGTAAAATAATTATATAAATAAAATCCATATTATCATCCATCAACTTTACGGGGGTGAATACATGGTGATTGATAAAAGGGTGATCTTATGAGGAAGGGTTTACGTGTTTTTGTATTACACATAATGTTATGGATGACTTATAATCCGAGTATTTTGGCAGACTCTGCTACTCTTCAACAGCAAATCGACCAAACACCCGCTGGGGGAACGTTAATGGTTAAAAGTGGTACCTATGAAGAGCCAATTACCATTACGAAACCAATTACGATTAAAGGTACAAAAGATACGGTTTTAACTTTTACGGGTGATCAATCCTTTATAACGATTACAGGTCAAAAGGTTGAGATGGAAAATGTTGAAATTAACGCCGCCAACATGCCGAAAGATGAGGCTGCAATGGTTCTTTCGGGGGATGACCATAATCTTAACGGATTAACGATAAAATCTGCTGGAGTTGGTATTAAACTGGATAAAGCCAATCATGTAATTGTGGAAGATAGTTCATTTACGGGGACTTCTGAAGGTCATGCTATTCATTTATGGGAATCTAGTCACAATGTGTTCAGTAGGAATTCAATTCGAAGTGTTCAAGATGGATTTTATGTAGAATACAGTCATCATAATATATTTGAACAAAATGACATTCGTGATGCCCATTATGGGGTGCATTTAATGTATTCCAATTCTTGTTTACTCGAAGAAAATGAATCTGTTGATAATTTTACTGGGGCTATGATTATGGGAGCGGAAAAAGCGATTGTACGAAAGAATATATTCTCCCAAAACAATGAGAATGTAAATTCCCAAGGACTACTACTGTATGACTCAAGGAATGTAGAGGTTGCAGACAATGAGATCCATAATAATCGCATAGGGATATTTATTGAAAAATCAAGTTCCAATTCTGTCAAAGAAAACAAACTGCAATCGAACTTTGTCGGTGTTCAGTTTAAAGAGTCAGAAGATAATCGAGTCAATCACAATAATTTTCTTGGAAATGTAAATGACGCTCAAGCCATCAATAGTGAGGGGAATCAAGTGGATGGGAACTACTGGGATGCTTCCTCAAGGATAGATTCTGATAGTGATGGAATAAGCGAGCTAATTTACCGGGCCGATCCCTATTTTTTGGCTTTAACAGAGGAAGTTCCTGAATACCAACTCTTTTTTCAGGCTCCAGGGATGACGATTTTGCAAAAAATGCTGAAAAGCACGGATGAAGGGTTATTAACGGATTCGGCTCCTTTAATGGAACCCATCCAATCTAATAAACAAACTAATCATGCTGGTCTAGCCGTTTGGCTTGTCAGCGGATTATTATTTATTTGCAGTTTAATTCTATTCATAAAAGGGAGGAAAAAAGGATGAAAAAATCAATATGGAAAACAGCTTTAGTTGGTATAGGGGCGATCATGCTAATGTCTGCATGCAGTAAAGATGAAGCTGAACCTGTAGCGATTGATCCAAAAAATGATACTTGTGCGAATTGTAATATGTCTGTAGCGGATAATCAACATGCAACAGAAATAATCCTGACTAGTGGAAAAACAATGGTGTTTGATGATATTGGCTGCATGTATAACTGGACAGATGAAAATGAAGATCAGGAAATTAATAAGACCTTTGTACGAGACTATCATTCTAAAGAATGGATAGATATGGAAGAATCTTATTTCGTCTATGGCGATGATATCAAAACTCCAATGTCTTACCATGTCGTTTCTTTTGAAGATCAATCAAGTGCTGAAGAGTTTGCCACTGAGTCAGGAGGAAAATTATTATCCTACGAAGACTTGCAAAAACATGATTGGAAACAGCATAAAGAGATGGAACATGAAGATACAGATAGTCATGAACATAGTGAAATGTAAAGTAAAACAGGCAGCCAGCATGGTTGCCTTTTATGTAGATATGGGAGGGAAGGAACATGTGGAACATATGGAGCTCTGAATGGAGAATGACTGCACGCGGTCGTTCCTATTATTCCATTGCTATTCTCTGGATTGTTGTCATTTCTCTATTGTTGGCTCTAGAGCGCACAAATGGAGCAATCTCTGGATATACAAATATTACGGGGACCGTTGTTAATATTATGTTATATATATTGCCACTATTTATGTTGATTTTTGGATCTTTTTCAGTGGCCAACGAAATGGAAAATGGACAGTGGAGACTATTATGTACGTATCCATTAGACCTTGTATCTTATTTTTTTGGGAAACTTGGCGGACAATTTACCGCTCAGGCAGTGTGTTTTTCGCTGGCGTACTGGCTAAGCATGATCATTGGTTTAGTAACCGGTATTGATATTTCCTTAACGTGGATGCTTGTTCTTTATTTATTCAGCATCCTGTTAATCTTATTTTTCCTGACTCTGGGTCTTTTCATAGGGTCACTTGTGAGCACGAGATGGCAGGCACTAACTATATCCGTTGCCCTTTGGTTTTTCCTTATCATGATTTGGCCGACTGCCTTAATCGCAATTTTAGGAGCATTACCTTATACGATGATTGGTCCCATCATGAAGATCGCGATGATGGTTAATCCGGCAGAGTTTCTGCGCTTTTTCCTGGTAATCAGGTTGGATGGCGGTTCAATTTTTGGTCAAGTTTATGATGGACTGGTCCCGTTATTTAACGAAGGCATCGTATGGGGAGTGTTGTTTCTGTATGCATTTGTGTATATAGCCGCTCTAGGCTTCCTTTCTATTTGGTTCTTGAAAAGGAGAAGAGCACAATGAAAAAGTTGAATGTGATTGATATCTCAAAACAGTATAAATTGAAAACAGCGCTGCACCCTTTTTCTTTATCTGTACAGGAAGGCCAATGTATTGCATTATGTGGAGGGAATGGAGCAGGAAAAAGTACGATCTTGAATATATTGGCCAGTATTTCTACACCATCTTCAGGAGAAGTTATCCTTAATGAGATTCATATGGTTAAGCAAAATAAAGAGTATGTATCACAGATTGGATATATGCCTGATGAGTTCTATGCTCAGGGAGAAATGAATGTAGAAGAGTTCATGTCTTTTTATGCTGCTATTCGCGAGGTATCTGAGGATCGAGTGAGAGATGTGATCGAAAATTTAGGGTTATACGAGAAACGAAAAGAACTTGTCAAAAATTTATCAAAAGGAATGCGGCAAAGGTTATTATTGGGACAGTCTATTTTGGATGAACCAAAACTGCTAATCATGGACGAACCAACCAATGGGCTTGATCCCTTTTGGATTAACGAATTTATCGCTATCATCAAAACGCTTAAAGAGGCAGGCACAATTACGGTATTTTCCACCCATATGATGGACGTTGCGGCAGAGATTGCCGACCAGGTTTTATTTATAGAAAATGGACAGCTTGCTAAAACGTTGGAAAACGATTTTTCTAATATAGATGGGTTTACAAAAGAATTATTGACGTTATACAGACAAAGGGTTTAATTGTGTGGAATTTACGCTGAAGATCGGATCATTTACTCTACTAAAGGTTGGATGGTGTCTAAAGATTACAGGAAGCTAACCTACCTTTTTTCTTTAAGGCACAATGAATGATATAAAATGAAAACAATATAAAAGGCATGAGGCTGTGTATATTGCATCCAGCTCATGCCTATTTTATAAGATAGTTGAATGAGGATTTCTGGCTAAATCTCTTTTGTTTCCTCTACTTCAGTTTCTGGGACTTCAAGCATTTTTAATACAAAGATGAAAATAGGAATCCCAAGAACCAGCCCCCATATGCCTAAGAAATGTTCTCCGAATACCAGTACCAGGAATGTAAAGAAGGTAGGTAAATGAGTCTTGGCAGACATAAATTTCGGATTTAAAACATAGCTTTCCAATCCATGAATCGCTGCTATTAAGACCACAACATATAATACATGCATACCTCCGCCTATATTATAGGCAATCGTACATAAGGGAATCAAAGAAATAATGACCCCGGCTACAGGAATGAGCCCCAATAAAAAGATCATGATGGCAAGTCCCAGTAGCTGTGGAAAACCTAAGAAATAGAGAATAATAGTTGATAAACCGGCATTTACAAAAGCAATTAAAAATTGAACTTCGATGACTTTACCAAATGAGTTCACAAAGGTAGTACCGAGATACTCCAATTCAGTGAAAATCAAGCCCAATTTACTACTTTTAAAGGAACGGGTAAATCGTTTGATTTTATCTTTTTCCAAGAGGAAAAATAAACTCAACAACAGGGCCAAAAATAGCTGAAGGCTCAATTTACCAATATCCGCTACATAACTGTATATGGCCCCCACATTTGCCTCAATCTCAGAAGGTGATATAAATTGTTGCATAGCGCTGATCACAATATCAATGGCTGTATTATCCGGCGGGTGCTTATAAAAATCAATAATTACTTTTACAAGTTCGGTAATTTGCATTGTAATGATAGGTATGTATTTATAGACGATCATAACCAAAGCGGAAATCATAATTGTGTATAGCAGGATGATGATGATTTGAGGTTTGACCCGAATTGGACTGAATTTGGTAATGGTAGAGGATATGATTCTTTCCAGACCGCCCATTAAGAAAATAAAAATAAAGGTGAACAGAATTAAGTTCATCATATCTCTAAGTGCATAGAAGACACCTATCAAAAATAAGATGGTGAGAAAACGAATGAACCCTCTGCTTTTTATAAATTGGTTGAGTGAGAACATAAACCTGTTGTTTCTCCTTTCGGTAGCATGCTTGATACGTTCATTATATCTGTTAGATATAACGTTTATAAGAGTATTTGGGAAAAAATTTAAAAAAATTAGTCAATATTAAGAAGTATCCCTCTACATATACATCTAAACTTAAGAAATGGTACGTTTCATTCTTACGCTAAATGGATAAATAAGTAGAAATGAAACATGGGAGATGTGAAACGTATGACTTTGTCAGAAAAATTAAAGAAAAAAGTCGCAATCGTCACTGGTGGTGGTTCTGGAATAGGAGCATCCGCAGCTAAGAAATTTGCTGAAAATAATATTCGTGTATGTATTATGGATATAAATGTCGAAAATGCAGAAAAAGTAAAAGAAGAAATTACGAATGTTGGAGGAGAAGCCTGTGTTTATCAGGTAGATATTCGTGATGAAGCCCAAATTCGTGAAGGTATCTCTCAAGTTATGAATAAGTGGGAAAGGCTTGATATTCTGTTCAGTAATGCTGGAATAAATGGGACATGGTCTTCGATTGAGGAATTTGATGTTGCGGATTGGGATGAAGTAATAGAAACAAATCTCAGAAGCACATTCCTGTTTGTTAAATACTGTATTCCGCATATGAAAACAGATGGAGGAAGTATTATTATCACTAGCTCCATTAATGGAAACAGAAGGTATTCGGGCTTTGGAATGGCAGCCTATAGTACATCAAAAGCAGGTCAAATTGGGTTTATGAAAATGGCAGCACTTGAGTTGGCGAGATATAAGATACGTGTTAACGCAATTTGTCCAGGTGCAATTGAAACGAATATCGATAACAGCACGACTAAATCTGAAAGTTTAAAAGAAATCGAAATACCAATCGAATATCCAGAAGGAATGCAGCCGTTGGCAGATGGACCTGGATCAGCGGAACAGGTAGCCAACTTGGTATACTTCCTTGCTTCAGATGAATCAAGCCATATATCCGGCACTGAAATATACGTAGACGGTACAGAATCGTTATTGTAAAGAGACAGGAGTAACCCTTATTTTATGTAACAGTGAAGATGGTTAAAAGAGGTAGTAATGAATTAATTTAAATAGTAGGGCAGCCAAGTCATGGCTGTCCTTTTTATTGTGAGCAAAAATAATTCCCTCTTATTTAAGGATGAACAAAGCTAATTTAAACTCCGTAATGAATCATATATTTCTTTTCTTCCGTGGCTTTCATAATTTTTGAAGCCAGTCTACTTAGTTCATTGGAACTTTTGAAATCACGAGAGGATACAACAGCATCATAAAATAAGACTAAAGATTCAGGTGGAATAATGGTTATTCCATAGTAAGCTAATCCCAATTCAGGGCGATTGAAGGAATGAAAATATGTTTTCATGGTTGATAGATCTTTACTTAGACGATTGATTATATCGTCATTTACAGAAATGCAATTGTAGGTGTGCGGGGTGTAATCATTGTATTTTTTTTGGTCATCAAAATAATCTAGAATTCCAAATTGGTGTACGCAAGCCATAATCGTGTTCCTTTCACTAAATCAAATAGCATAATTGGCATAAGAATGATGCGATTTCTACTATTTGCTGAGGCTATCTTTATTTTTATTATCATATAAGGTTTAAATAGTTGTATTTCAAACATCTTCCTCCTCATACTATTTGATAAAAATACTCTTTTCAAGAAAATTTAACCATATTTACAAAAGAAAAAATAGAAACAGGTATATTGTTATGATTTCTTAGTGAGAATAGTGCCAGAGGCATTATCCATGGTTACACTCAAACACAATCTATTTGATTTTCTTCATACTTTACTATCGAATGAAATTCATTTAATTAGATGGAAGGAGATAGATATGAATCCAGTAAAACCCTTTGAGCCGATTTCTGCTGAAGTGATACCCAGGGGTGATGAATGGATATTCCAAGTTAAGTGGGATGGCGTACGAATGTTGGTCTATAAAGTGGATGATAAAGTAGAACTGGTTAATCGTAATTTGAATAATAGAACAAAACAGTATCCTGAGCTGACGGATTTGGATACCTATTGTTCTGCATCCTCAGTGATTCTGGATGGAGAAATCATTGCTCTACATAACGGAAAACCTTCATTTCATGAAGTTATGAAGCGAGACAGAATGAACCGTTCCCCTATTATTTTGGATGCAATTAAGGAAAGGCCTATTCTATACATGATATTTGATATTTTGTACTTGAACGGTAAATGGGTCATCGAAGAGGAGCTTGAAGAACGTCAAAGACTGTTGTCATCAATTATTATGCCTACAGATTATGTCCAAATTGTTGAAAATTTTCGGGATGGAGAAGGATTGTATAAAGCTGTCATGGAACAAAATCTGGAAGGGATTGTCGCTAAAGATTTGCATAAACCATATAGTTTGAACGGGAAAGATGGACGGTGGCAAAAGGTTAAGTTTTATAAAGACCTCATCGCTGTTGTAGGTGGTTATTTGTTAAAGGGGAGCGAATTGCAATCATTGGCATTAGGGCTGTACGACTCTTCAGGAAAACTTCATTATATCGGCCGTGCAGGGAAAGGATGCTATACACAAGAGGGATGGAAGGTAATTCAACAATTTATGGAGAAAGCTTCTCAATCCCAAAATCCTTTCAATACAAAAATAGACCAACCTAAGAAGTATCAATGGGTTCAACCCATTTATACAGTCAAAGTATCGTATTTGGAATGGACCGAATCCATGACACTAAGGCAGCCTTTATTGGAGTCATTTGTTGAACATGATCCAGAGAAATGCTTAATGGAGCTTGAATTATGAGGTATAAAGGACTTTGCTTTTTAACTGAATATGATAGTGCGAAAAAAGTTTGTACGGTGGCTGTCCTTTATAAGGGTGAAATTCTGGAAGTGGGGAAAGTGAAAGAAGGATTCACGGAGGAAGAACGGCAGGCAATCCTAGCCATTTTGCAACAAACTGGGACAAAACATCAAACAGGAATCTATCAAGTACCGCCAGGGATTTGTGTACAAATTGGTTATAAGGCCATCGCACAATTTAAATTGGTATCACCTGTTTATGTAAGTCTGGCAGTGAGCGAGAAGTGGACAACCTGTACATGGACTAAATTGGTGTTATCCCAATTTGAGAATATAAACATGACAAATCCAGGAAAACTGATCTGGACAGAACAATCAGTAACAAAAGAGGTATATATGGACTATCTTCTTTCCATATCTGACTTCATGCTCCCCTTTTTAAAGGATAGGTTCTTAACGGTTAAGAGGTATCCTGAAGGCGTGAGCTCAGAAGGATTTTATCAAAAATCAACTCCAGATTATGCACCGGGGTTTGTGGAAACAGCCATAAATCATGAAATTAACTATACCGTGTGTAATAATATTGAGACTCTTTTGTGGCTCGGAAACCAGGCAGCAATTGAATTTCATATTCCATTCAATGAAATGGAGAAACAAAATCCTGCAGAAATTGTTTTTGATCTTGATCCGCCTCAATTAGGTGATTTACAGTTAGCTATAAAAGCTGCACTGGAAATGAAGAAAATTCTCGATCAATTTCAATTAACTGCTTATGTGAAATTGTCAGGACGAAAAGGAATTCAAATCCATATTCCATTGATCGAAGGGACCATCAGCTATCCGGAAACACGTTTATTCACTGAATTCATCGCCAACTTTCTGGTTAATCAATTTCCTGATGATTTTACAACGGAACGATTGAAAAAAAATAGAGGAAACCGGCTTTATATCGACTATATCCAGCATGATAAAGACAAGACGATTATATGTCCGTATTCACCTAGGGAGACACAATGCCCCTGTATTGCAGCGCCATTGTTTTGGGAAGAAATAAAGACAGGATTGAAAACAGATCAATATTCTATGAATATCGTTAAGGATCGCGTTTTTAAAGGACTGAATCCGTTTGAGAATTACTTTACAATGGATCAATCGAAGCAACTCAAAAAAATTATAGACTTTATAAAAGAAGAACAAAACTAAAAATCTAGAATTGGCAGAGATTGTTGTAAAAATCATGATATTAATGATTTTGGTTATGATATTCAAAAAGGAAGGTGTATTTATGCATACAATTTGGAAGGGAACCATTAGTTTTGGACTCGTTAGTATCCCGATAAAGCTCCATGCTGCAACAGAAAATAAAGATATACCACTGCGAACATTACATAATAAATGTCATGCACCTATAAAATATTCAAAAGTATGCTCGGTTTGCGGGGAAGAGGTGGAGCAAGAAGACATTGTCAAAGCTTATGAGTACGTAAAAGGGAAATTTGTTGTTCTGGATGAAGAAGAGCTGGAAAAGCTGAAGAAAGAGCAAGAGGATAAGGCAGTTGAAATCATAGATTTTGTTAAAATAGAAGAAATCGATCCTATTTACTTTGAAAAGAGCTATTATATGTCACCAAACGAGGGTGGCACTAAGGCGTATTCCTTGCTTAGGAAAGCGCTGGAAACCTCAGGCAAGGTTGGTCTTGCAAAAATCACAATTCGCGCTAAGGAGTCACTTGCTGTCGTGCGGATCTTAGAAAATACTTTATTAATGGAAACTATTCACTTTCCGGATGAAGTAAGAAAGGCAGCAGATGTACCGAATATTCCGGCTGTTGAAGAAGTTGTACAGAAGGAATTGGATACAGCTATTTTATTAATTGATCAGTTGACAACCACATTTGATCCTTCCAAATATCATGATGAGTATAGAACAGCTTTATTGGAACTAATTGAAAAGAAAAAGCAATCAGAAACTGTCACACCTGCTGCAGGCAAAAAAGCAGCTTCCAATGTAGTTGATTTGATGGCTGCATTGCAAGCTTCCATTGATCAAACAAAACCTGCAGCTAAACCAGCGAAAAAAAGAGCACCTCGAAGAAAGAAAGAAACTTCCTGAAATCTATATAACTAAAAAAGGTTAGAGTCCATTTATAAGAAGCCGTTTCTGTTAAGAAATAGGCTTTTTTTGTTTATTTAAGTAGTCAGAAAATATAAACTTTTTGTCGAATAAAAGAAAGATGTGAAAAGATGGGATTTTAATACTAGGTTAAAATAACTACTTTTATTGATGTGGAGAGAGAAAAATGGAGAAAAACATGCCGAAAGAAATAGAAAAAGTCCGTTTATTAAATATATTACAAATGCGAAAATTGACGAAATATAAATGTAATGTTTAAAAGGTAGAAAAATTACACTAGATTGATATAATAAGACGGTACCAAAGATTGGCTTGATTGGTAATAAATTTTTAAAAAACAATTAAGAGTCACTTATATAGATAGTAGTCACTTAGTAGAGAAGGCAAGATACATAAACTAACATGTGGAGACATTGAAAGGGGATCATTGCTTGAAGAAGTCAATAATTGCATTTAATATTGCTCTAGCGGTTGGTGCTGGCTCATTATTATCCGGAGGTTATGCTACTGCTGCTTCCTTATCTGAATTAGAGCAAAGAGAGAATCAAATTAAAAGTGAAAAAGCGGAAGTAAATAAAGATATTCATGAAACAAATGAATCGATTGATCATGTAGTAGGCGAACAATCTAATGTAACCAAACAACTAGAAAAGCTAGAGTCAGAGATTACTGAAACAAATTCAAAGATAAATTCAATTAATACAAATATTGGTAATACTAAAAAAGATATCGATCAATTAAGAAAAGATATCATCGAACTTGAAAAGAAGATAGAAGCAAGAACAGAATTATTAAAAGAACGTGCCAGATCCTATCAAGTGACAGGCGGCAATATGAACTATCTGGAAGTTGTAGTAGGCTCAAGCAGCTTTGGTGACTTTGTTGAACGGGTAAATGCAGTTAGTACAATCATGGAAGCTGATAATGATTTAATTGCTGAACAAGAAAGAGATAAAAAAGAATTAGAGAAGAAAAAGAAAGACGTAGAAGATAAGCTTAAAAGTTTGGAAGATATGAAAAAAGAATTAACAGATTTGAAGGCAAAACAAGAGGATCAGAAAAAAGAAAAAAATGAGTTAATGAAGAAATTAAAAGAAGAACAGGAACACTTGGAAGGCCATAAATTAAGTATGGAAGAAGAATCTTCTATCTTAGCAGGTCAAGAAACAGCATTGTTAAAAGCGATTGAACAGGAAAAAGAACGTCAGGCTGAAATCGCTAGAGAAAAAGCAGCAGCGGCAGCAGCAGAGAAAAAACGCCAAGCAGTCCTTGCTGAACAAAGAGCAGAAGAAGCCCGAAAAGCTCGAGAAGAGAGCAAACAATCCTCTTCACCAAGTGCACCTGCTAAAAGTTCCGCAGTAAAAGAAGCAAGTACGCCAAAAGCAAGTGCACCAAAATCAAGTGCACCAAAACCAAGTGCACCTGCTCCAAGTAGCTCATCCGGTGCATTCATGAAACCATCAGCAGGCTATTATACTTCTGGATATGGCCCAAGATGGGGGAAATCACATGGCGGAGTTGATATTGCAACATCAGGTACTGTTCCAATCGTTGCTTCTGCAAGCGGTGTGGTCTCTAGATCTTACAAATCTTCCAGTTATGGAAATGTAGTATTTATTACACATTATATTGATGGAGTACAATATACAACTGTCTATGCTCATATGAGAGATAACAGTGTGAAGGTTAGTGCAGGACAAACTGTGAGCAAAGGTCAACAAATTGGATTAATGGGAAGTACTGGACGTTCAACAGGCCAGCATTTACATTTTGAAATCCATAAGGGACCTTGGAATGCAAGCAAATCAAATGTTGTTAATCCTTCTGATTATCTATAAATATAAGTACAGAGGCCTTTCTAGGTCTCTGTTTTTTTATGGAATGACTGAAATTATGTTTTGCTTTTTAAGAGAGACAAAAGCATCTGTATAAATAAAACAAACAAAATATTGTTTACCAAAGGATAACAATAGAGTATACTTTTGTTGTTTAGAATATTTAGAATATTTTGTAAGCGCTTCGATTAAATTTGGAAAGGGGATTAAGATGGGAGAAAAAATGAGATCGACGGAGGAAGGGAAGAATCAAAGGGATTACTCGGCTATTGTCCAAAGTTCTGAGTTTCAACAATTATTAAAGGAAAAGAAAAAATTTATCATACCTTTTACTTTATTTTTTCTAGTCTTCTACTTTGCGCTTCCTATAATGACATCCTATTCATCCGTGTTAAATCATTCATTTTATGGGCATATCACTTGGGCATGGGTATTTGCATTTGCGCAATTTATTATGACATGGGCTTTATGTATGATTTATTCCAAAAAAGCAGCTCGATTTGATCGATTAAGTGAAGAGGTGTTGAAAAGAGGGGGGAAACAGTAGATGAACTATACGGCTTTTTATATGTTCCTTGGTATAGTATTAGTTACGTTGTTCATTACGTATTGGGCTTCTAAAAAAACCAAGAATGCGAGTGAGTTTTATACAGCCGGAGGTGGTCTGACAGGTTGGCAAAATGGCTTGGCAATTGCAGGGGATTATATGTCTGCAGCATCCTTCCTGGGGATAGCAGGTGCAGTTGCCTTAACTGGATTTGATGGCTTTTTTTACAGTATAGGTTTTTTGGTTGCCTATTTGGTTGTATTGTATTTAGTAGCTGAACCATTAAGGAATTTAGGTAAGTATACGTTGGCAGATATGTTGGCCGCTCGGTTTGATGCTAAAAAAATACGGGGTGTTGCCGCATTTAATACTATGTCCATTTCTATATTCTATATGATTGCTCAGCTTGTAGGAGCTGGCGCCTTAATTAAATTACTATTGGGTTTGGAATATACAACATCTGTTTTAATTGTTGGAGTTCTAATGACCATTTACGTTATTTTTGGAGGCATGCATGCCACTAGCTGGGTACAAATTGTAAAAGCAGTCTTGCTTATGGCGGGAACCTTTATTATTTCATTTATTGTTTTCGCGAAATTTGATTTTAATATTGCTCATATGTTTGAACAGATGAGTACGGCTACTCCACTAAAAGAAGCCTTTCTGAATCCAGGCGTAAAGTATACGGATGGGTTGGATACATTGTCGCTAACAATGGGACTTGTTCTTGGAACAGCAGGTTTACCGCATATACTAGTCCGATTCTTTACCGTAAAGGATGCTAAAACCGCGAGAAGCTCAGTTGTATATGCTACGTGGATTATTGGGATCTTCTATGTCATGACCATTTTCCTTGGATTTGGAGCAGCAGCCTTTGTTGGAAATACTGACATAATAGAGGCTAATGCAGCAGGTAATATGGCAGCACCATTGTTGGCGAAAGCCATAGGCGGAGATATTTTGTTCGCATTTATATCGGCAGTGGCATTCGCAACGATATTGGCAGTTGTTGCTGGCCTAGTCTTAACAGGAGCATCTGCTTTTGCTCATGATTTTTATAATGAAATATTGAAGAAAGGGAAGGCAACAGAAAAAGATCAGGTAAAGATGGCAAGATATGCATCTATTGGTGTCTCTGTATTATCCATTCTTTTAGCTTTAGTAGCCCAAAATTTAAATGTTGCTTTTCTAGTGTCTTTAGCCTTTGCGGTGGCTGCCAGTGCGAATTTACCTGTCATTATTTATACAATCTACTGGAAGAAGTTCAATACAAACGGTGCAATCAGTGCAATGGTAGTAGGATTGGTCACATCAGTTGGACTTGTTTTAATCAGCCCTAATGTGTTCAGTCCAGAAGCAGGAAAAGCGATTTTAGTTGGTGACCCTTTATTTCCTTTGACAACACCGGGTCTAGTATCCATTCCTCTTGGTTTCCTGGCTGGTTATGTAGGAACTGTATTGTCTCGTAAGAAGGAAGATGAAGCGAAATATGATGAAATTTTGGTTAAATCGAATACAGGTCTAGATTCTACAAACTAAGTGGTATGACCATTAAAGGTACGTAAAAGTTTAGTGTTACTGATTCATATAGAGTTATATAACAAAATCAGTGCAAGTAAAGCACTGATTTTGTTATATCTTACTTATTTATATTTCCCAAGAAATATCTTAAGATTAGTCAACTTTTAAGATAATTTTACCTCTAGCATGACTTGATTCACTTAAAACATGTGCATTTTTAACGCCTTTTTCATTTAGGGGGAATGTTTCTCCGACTACCGGTTTTAATCTTTCTTCAGCTAAGAGGCGAGCCAGCTCTTTCAATTGTTCGCCATTAGGATTTAGCCATAAGAGTTGTTCCTTAATTCCATAACGATTCGCTAATTCCTCATTCGGTTCGTCAACGATAGATACTAATTTACCGCCGCGTCTTAATATTTTCATACTGGCAGTTTGAACGGATGCCCCAACCGTATCTAATACAGCGTCATAGTCAGCCAATACATCCTCGATATTTTCGTTATGATAATCAATACATAGATCGGCACCTAATTCTTTTAAAAAGCTATGATTTTTTTTACTGGCTGTAGTTGCGACATAGGCCCCTTTTAGTTTTGCTAATTGTATAGCATAAGAACCGACACCTCCGGCTCCGCCATGGATAAGAATTTTTTGCCCCTCCATAATTTCCAATGCATCAAATAAACACTGATAGGCAGTCAATCCAGCCAATGGGACCGATGCGGCTTCTGTAAAGGATAAATTATCGGGGATTTTTGCAACCAATAATTCATCAACAGCTGTGAATTCAGCATATGTTCCGTAACGGGTTGTATCTGGCCGAGCGAAAACCCGATCTCCGATTGAATAATCAATCACATGCTTACCAACTTCTTTAACAACACCGGCTACGTCCCAACCTAATATAATTGGGAATTCAAATGAATATTGATCAGCCAGATGACCTTCTCTTAATTTCCAATCAATCGGGTTGACGGATGAAGCTTTTACTTCGACTAATACTTGATTATCTAATAGAGGTGGTTTCTCTACAACCTTCTCCGTTAATGTATTCAGTCCGCCATATTCTTCAATAACTACTGCTTTCATCATAGAATTATGCATGCAATTCCTCCCTGACTGGTAATTAAGGCAATGGAAAACCTTCTTATTTACATTCCCTGTATAAATGGAGGTAATCGTAATATTAGCCAATCAGTGAAAACAGGAAATTTCTCCCAGTGATTAATGAATTAGCCTGAATATGATTGATAAAAAGGATACTTGGGGTTCATTATCTGGTTCTAAGACAGGTATTTAACAATCTTCTAAATTTTTGAGAACGCTGTTACGTTATTACTACTTCTTTTTTAACCGGCATCCTGGCTGCCACAATTTATATATTCCTTTGTCCCCCTAATAAGCAGCTCTTATTAAGGATCTTTTTCAATAGTACATAAAAAACATGTCCCTAAAATGCCAATTGAAGCATGAGGGACATGTTTTTTTAAGCTGTTGCTTTTTTATCATCGCTTTTAATAAATTTAAGGACGATAAAAAATAAAATTAATGATAGTGCACCAAAGCTATAAAAAAGATAGGCTTCGTTGTGCTTCATAAAATAAGACATGAGTGGAGGACCAGCTGCCACTCCAAAAAAACGTGCTGAGCTATAAAAGGATGTAATCGTCCCTCTTTGTTTCTTATCGATATTTTCAGTAATGATTGCATCTAAGGATGGCAAAATCGTACCTAGACTGATACCGAATAAGGATAATACCCCAATAAGTAAGTATATATTATCAAAATAAGATGCGAAGGAAATGGTTAATGCACTAATAATGATTGAAACCAAGATGAGTATTTTCATCAGCTTTATATTATCTTTTATTTTCTTTCCTGTAATAAATGAAGCTAAGCATAAGAAAAATAAGGGAATAGCCAATACAAATCCCTTTTTTATATTATGAATATCATATTTGGATTCAAGGGTGGAAGATAAATAAAATTGAATAGCAAATAGAACTAACATAACAAACGCGCCCGTAAGAAATATACTGTATAACCATTTGCCTTCCTTTTTGAAAATTTTCTTCGTACCTTGTAAAAATTCTTTTAAAGTAGGAGGCTCGTCTTTTCTTTTCGGAACTTTTATACAAAAAAGAATCATAAAAAAGGTTATAAAGCTAAGAAATGAAATAGCAAAGAAGGGAAGAAACCATAAGGATATGGCTAATCCAGCTCCGATTATTGGGCTTAATACCTTACCGGCGGTGTTCGAGGTTTCTACAATCCCAAGGATGGAGCTTGCTTTGTCATCATCTTTAAATAGATCACCAACCAGAGGCAAGATTATTGGAAAGGCACCAGCAGATCCAATCCCTTGAATAATCCGTCCTAATATGATGACCATAAATGGATTATCCATCTTCCATGAAGCAAAAGCCGATATCAGACCGCCGATAAATGTAATAGCTAAGCTGGGAAGTAAGATCATTTTTCTTCCAAAGCGATCAGACAAATAGCCTGCAATCGGAATTAATAATATAGAGGCAATGGAATAGCTTGTAATAATCATACTCGACTGGAAAGAGGAAATGCCTACTTTCTTCTCTAATATTGGTAAAACAGGGATAAGCATTGAATTACCCAACGTCATAATTAGTGGTACGGCAGCTATGCTTGCCAGACACCAAAAGCCTACTTTATTCGTATCGGTATTTGAACTCATCTAACAATTCCCTCATCTCTTTAAACAGTTTCTGTGCAGTTACTTTGCCACTTAGGATGAAAAAATATGTACTTTCACGCTGAAAAAAGTATTAACTAAGGTGAATAAAGAGGAGGAGTTTACATCAAAAAAAAGCACTGTGAAGTAGCTCACAGTGCTTCATTTAGCTTTTTTTATTAATCATCCGAAGATAGTATGCCAATAAATCTTAGGATAAAAAGGAATAGGTTAACAAAATCCAGGTATAAATTTAAGGCAGCCAATGGGATTTCATCTTCTGCTACTCCGTATTGTTTCATACGGTTTACGTCATACAGCACATACCCACTGAAGACGAGTATTCCTATAAATGAATAAACAAGCATGGCAGTAGAAGATAGCGGGGAAAAAATATTAAATATCCCAATAACGAGAATAGCAAGCAAAGCGGCGAACAGGAACCCGCTTAAAAATGTCAAATCCCGCTTGGTTGTTGCAGCGTATATAGAAAGCCCGCCGAAAACAACCACTGTAGCAGCCAAGCTCATTATAACAGGCTGTGGTCCAATAGTAACCAGATAATTGGCTATTACAGGATACAAGGTGATGCCAGATATAAATGTAAATGCATAAAGGAAACTATAAGAAAGAAGTTTCCTTCGTCTTACAAAAAATGCTGCAAGCAGCATGCCAAATTCAATGATCATTAGTGGCAGGAACATGGATGGGGGAACAAAATTTCCTGCAATAAAGCCAATTAAAGAAATGGCTAATGAAAAAGTGAATGCTCTTAGAACAGCAGGAATATGGTATTTATTACTTTCAGTATAGGAATTCATCCAATTACCTCTCCTTTTTCTTATCGTACTATATCTACGTTTTACTAGATCAAAGGTTTCAGTTGATCTACATTTATCTACTAGAGACAAATCGTAATAAATTGTATATACTTAAAAATAAGAACAAACGTTCCTTTTAGCAAAGGGTTAACC
Organism: Pradoshia sp. TA40_28; assembly: GCF_059694525.1. Classification (NCBI taxonomy): domain Bacteria; kingdom Bacillati; phylum Bacillota; class Bacilli; order Caryophanales; family Bacillaceae; genus Pradoshia; species Pradoshia sp. TA40_28. The sequence goes on along the minus strand of NZ_JCATZO010000006.1, from coordinate 108,461 downwards.
ATCTTTGTAAGTGTTTGGTATTGTGAAAATTTAACTGCCGGGCATTCCGCTTTATGCTATTCTATGGGTAGAAGAACTGGGAAAGGGGGAGATCTTTTGAATTTTTCATTTATACATGTTGCTGATATCCATTTGGACAGTCCCTTAAAAGGATTATCAAGATATGAGGGAGCACCTGTTGAAAGGATACGTAGTGCTACCAGAGATGCATTTAAAAATTTAATTGATTTAGCGATTAAAGAAAAGGTTCATTTCATCATCATTGCAGGTGATTTGTATGATGGTGATTGGAAGGATTACAATACAGGTCTCTTTTTTGCAAATGAAATGGCTAGATTAAAACAATCAAATATCCCGGTTTATATGATAAAAGGGAATCATGATGCAGCAAGTATGATAACAAAAGAGATCAAGCTACCAGATAATGTATATGTATTTGATGATAAAAAATGCAAAAGTATTTTTATTGATGAGTTGGGTGTCGCCCTTCATGGTCAAGGATTTTCTACCCGTGCAGTGAAAGAGAATCTAGCCAAAAACTATCCGCCGAAAGAAAGTGGGTATTTTAATATTGGAATTCTGCATACCTCGGCTGTTGGACGAGAAGGACATGAGAATTATGCTCCTTGTTCTATAGAGGATATGAAGGGAAAAGAATATGACTATTGGGCTCTTGGCCATATTCATAAAAGGGAATTTTTATGTGAGAAGAACCCTGTTATTCTCTTTCCTGGTAATATACAAAGCCGTCATAGTAAAGAGACGGGTGTTAAAGGATGTACGTTAATTAAAGTTACCGATGGTCAAATTGAGAATCTCGATCATATTGCTCTAGATGTTTTACGGTGGGAAAACATTGAGATAGATGCTACTCCTTTTACGGAATATGACCACTTTCTTAAGAAAGTCGAAGAAAGCCTCGAGAGATGTCTGGATGAAGCAGATGGCAGACTGCTTGCCGCTCGAATTATCATTACTGGCAGTACTTCCTTATATCAGGAACTTTTGAAAAATAAAGAGAGGATACTAAATGATATTAGATCGACTGCTTTTACGGTTGGACATGGGCAAATATGGATTGAAAAACTAAAAAATAAAACCACCGCACCGATTAGTTCAGAGCGAATTTCTGATGAAAATAATCCGATGAATTCAATATTCAAATGGCTGGAAACCTGTGAAATGGAAGAATTGCTTGAGGACGTACAAAAGGAGTTTTCTGCTATTACCAATGCCTTGCCGACAGATTTAAAAAGAGGAGAAAATATTATCATACCTGATACAGTATCTTTATTAGAAGAAAAACTAAGGGAAGTTAAGGAACTGGTAAAACTAGAATTACAAATGGAAAGGGGAAATAAGTAATGCGTTTCGAAGAATTAAATCTTACTGCTTTTGGACATTTTACTGATTTTCCAGTTACCTTTCAACCAGACCGTTCTTTCCATGTCTTGTTTGGAAATAACGAAGCCGGAAAAAGTACTATGTTGCGTTCCATTACGCAATTATTATATGGCATTCCTCATAATTCGAAGGATTCGTTTATCCATGCCAACTCAAATTTACGTATTAAAGGATGCCTGTCCAATACAGCGGGCGATTCTTTGACCTTTATTAGAAGAAAAGGAAAAACAAAAACTATTTTAAATGAGTCAGGAGAAGCATTGCCTGATTCTGTTTTGATTCCCTATATAAATGTGTTGTCGGAGGAAACGTTTCGCAATATGTTTGCGCTCAATCATGAAACTCTGCGGGAAGGCGGAGAAGCCTTGCTTGAGTCAGATGGAAATGTTGGAGAAAGTTTATTTGCAGCGGCTTCTGGTATTAATGCCGTAAAGAAAATTATGCAGGAATTTGACTCGGAAAGTAAAGAATTATATAAATCGGGCGGATCAAAACCAAAGATTAATGAATTACTAAAGAAAGAAAAAGAGCTGACACGGCGGTTGAATGAGTCACAAATGCTCGCGCGGCAATGGAAGCAGTTAGAGGATGATTACCATCATGGTATGAAACAGTTAGAGGATTTGAAACGTGAATATCTACAGGTAGATGCAACTCTGAAGAAATTGTCCAAGCTGAACCAAGCTGCCCCTATCCTCATAGAAAGGGACACACGAATAGAGCAATTAGAGAGTTTTTGTGAAGTACCTGATTTGCCATCTGATTTTAATATACAGAGAGAAAATAGTATGAATGAGTTAAAACATGCCGATGAAAATGCTAAGATTTCAAAAACTGAAATAACGGCCCTTGAAGAAAAGCTCTCTAATTTGGTGATTGATGAAGAACTTTTACGATGCGAGTCCATGATTCACGCTCTTTTAAGCAATATTGGCGCATTTGAGAAAGAGAATAAAGATCTGCATGTTTATGATGCAAAGGCAGAACGAGCGATTAATCGAATTAACGATATCTTGCATATGCTCGGCTATAGTGGCATTGATAGCGTCAATATGGAGAAATTCAGAATTGCCTTTTCTCGTAAAGAAAAAATCCGTACACTCTATAAGCAATATGGGATTCTACATGAAGCCATAAAAGAAATAAACAAACGGCTTCAAATTCTGAAGGATACAGTTGCTTCAAGGCATGCGGAGTGGGAAGGTTTTGGAGATTTAAAAGATATTAGCACTCTTAAACTTGTTGTGGACCATGCCCAGATAGAAGGAAATATTGAAAATACGATTGATGTTTTAACACAGGAAATGAAGGATCTTAAAGAAAAAACGTTGGAAGAGCTGAACTATTTACCTCTATGGAATGGTTCTGTAGAAGAATTTGACTCTTTTTATGTTTCTGTTCTGGAAGAGACCATTCACCATTACATCGATCAGCTCGAAACATTTAATGAAGAAAAAATAAATCTTGAACGCAGTATTGCAGTTGAGAGGACGACAATTTTAGAAGCGGAAAAATCGATTGCTGAACTAGAAGCCCTGTCCATTATCCCAACCGAAGACGATTTAGAAAAAACCCGACAACTTCGCGACCGTGGGTGGAGCTTAATTAAGCGTAAACTGAAAGGGGAAACCAGTGATCAGGAAGTATTCAAGGAATATTGCAGCCAGCAAGAGCTGGAAGATAAATTCGAGCATGATTTAAAAACAACGGACGAGCTTTCAGATATCATGTGGCGAGAATCAGCAAAAGTTGGAATGAAGAATAAATCATTGCAGGATATCAAGAGATCCGAAAATAAAATTGCTGTTGCTGAGACAGAATTGAAAGAACTTCAATGTAAAATCCATCAGTTTTTTCAGAAATGGAACGAGCTATGGGAACCGTTCGGTATTAAGCCATTATTGCCAATTGAAATGAAAGAATGGGTAAGAAAATATACGGCGGTTAAACAAAACCAAGGCGAATATAAGAAGAAACAAAAACTGTGGAATGAGATGACAGAAAAACGATCGGCAATCAGAAGCCGCTTATTTGATGCCCTATCACAGGTAACTCCACTGGATACAAAAGTAACGGAATGGACTCTTACAGATTTAATCAGAGAAGCCACTAAAACGATTCAGTTGGAAGCAGAGCGAATGAATGAGAAAAAGTCATTGGAGAAAGAGTGGATGGGCAAGGCAGCAGACCTTGAATTGGTCAAAAACGAGCTCGAGAATAAACAACAGGAATTAGTCCATTGGAAGCAGATGTGGGAGGATGCTACTATCCCATTGCATGCTGGAAGTAATGCAACTATTGATTATACAGTGGAGCTGCTTGATAAATATGATGAACTGACAAGCACATATGATGAATGGGCGGATATTGATAGCAAGGCTAGAGCCAGCCGGTCATTTGTAAAAGATTATTTGGATTCAATTCATCATATTGCGAAAACTCTACAGTTGTCTGAACCGCTGAATATCCAATCTTTTGTCTATGACTTATCCAATCGGTTACAGGAACAGAAAACATGTAAACAAAATCAAATTGAATGGCAGGAACAGTTAGAAAAAAGAAAGAATGAATATAAATTAGCATTGGATAAGAAGAAAATAGCACTGGGAAGCCTTCAGGAATTATTACAGGCAGCAGGGGCAACGACCGTTGAGGAAATGCAGGTCGTTGAAGAAAAGTATAAGCAAAAGCTGAAGTTGACAGGAGAGATTACCCATCTGGAAAAACTATTACTGGAAATAGGTAATGGGTTGTCCATTGATGAAATGAAAGAAGAAATAACCAAACTGGATCTAGATTTCATTGAAAGTGAAATCTCAGAGTTGAAGACAGTACTGATAGAACTAGAAGAGAAAAGGACTGAACAAAACCAAATCTTTGGTGTTTGCAGAAAAGAATATGAAGAAAAAATTAAAGGTAATTCGTATGCAGCCGTTCAGGCAGCAGAAGAAAGAGAAAGTATTCTAGCAGAACTGGCTGATCTGACAGATCAATTTGTGCAAAAGAAAATGGCCTCTTTTGTATTACAAAAAGGAATTGAATATTTCCGGTCCGTGAATCAAAATCCAATCCTTACAAGAGCGTCCAGCCTGTTTGCGAAATTAACCTTGAACTCGTTTGACGGATTAATCGTTGATTATAATGATAAGGATGAAGAAGTTCTGATGGGTCTTAGGAATAACGAAAAAATTGGAATTGAAGCGATGAGTGATGGGACAAAAGACCAATTATATTTATCTTTAAGGGTGGCCAGTATTGAAAAATATTGCGAAGAAAATGAGCCTATTCCGTTTATCGTGGATGACATTTTAGTTCACTTTGATAATGAACGATCAAAAATCACATTATCTATTTTAAAAGAATTATCTAAAAAGACTCAGGTGATTTTTTTCACTCATCATTATCATTTAGTTCATTTATTGGAGCAAACACTTGATGGAGAGGATTATCAAATGATTCACATCCATAAAGAGGCAGTCATGAGTTGAATGAAAAAAGACCAATTCACATTTTTATGAATTGGTCTTTTTCTGTTTGTTTTTAAGTATGAATTATTTTATATTTTCCTTTTTCTCTGTGATTTCCGTGATTTTATTCATGTTATCCTGTAATTGAAGCTTAGTGCTTGATTTACTTAAGAATTGGTATAACATTCCTACAAAAATCGCTCCACCGACAATATTACCTAACGTAACTGGAATCAAATTGTAGATGGCATTTCCGATTGTAATAGTATCAGGGTGTGGAGAGACTAATGCAATTGAGAATAATGATAAATTCGCAATGCTATGCTCAAAACCTGATGAGAAGAATAAAAATACGACTGCAATCATCATTGCCATTTTAGCTCCGTCACCTTTTACCTGGCTAGGCAAGTAACAAGCTAAACAAACAAGCCAGTTACAAAGGATCCCTTTAAAGAATAAAGCTGTAACAGACCCATGCATTTTATAAGATACAATTTCATGCATTAAATGGTCATTTGGAATGTGGCTGAATATACCTGTAAGATAAAATAAAACAGCGAAGAAAATGGCTCCAACAGCATTTCCAAGATAGCAAGCGCCCCAGTTTCGACCTAAATCTCTTAGTGTAACCGCATCACGCATATAGGCAACAGTGAAATAAGCTGTATTACCCGTAAAGAGCTCTGCACCGCCATAAATAATTAAAATCAATGCAATTCCAAAGAAAAGTGCAGGGAATAGGTAAGCGAAAGGTGAGTCCGCTACTCTGAAATATTCTCCTGTTCTAAAGCAGGTAATGATAACAAAACCTACAAAAATTCCTGCCATCATTGCTCTTAAGAAATAATGGAGTGGGAAATGGTCTAACAACCTTTTCTTTTTATTGGCAAGGGCAACTAAATATTGTAATCCTTGTTCTTCCATGATGTTAAATCCTCCTGTGATGAAAAAATGTCCATTTAATAAACTACTATGACTTCTTTAATTAATCAATAAGTATGTGAAATTATTCACTTTTCTGATAGGCTCTTTTCTTCAATTGAGGTAAATCATGCTTAATCGTGTGATTATCTTCCAAGAAATACGGGTAAAGAAAGGATAAGGATGGTGATTATTTTGAAAAATAAAATCTTAAAAAGAGTCATTGCTGCAGCTGCACCACTAGTGATCAGTTATATAACAAAGAAATTAACGAATAGAAAAAAAGTAGCTTAAGGAACGGGCATTATTGCTCGTTTTTTTTATGTAAACTTACTTTGCCCAAATAGTTGATGAAATACTTGAATGAACTCGAATTGACTGTGATTCACTACATATGAGAAAATATGACTGTTTGATTAAAACTTATGGTTCGCCTATTCACATATTAATTTTCTACATGGTATAGTTGATAAGATGTATTTAAGGATTCCAATTATATAGGGGTCACCACTCTTAATAGGTTTGGGGATCAAATAGCAATTTTAGTGCATTTAGCTAGCTTTGATGTATGATTGGAGATACCAGAAAATGAATAGTTGTCAGAAAGTTTCACTATATATAAAAGGATGGCTCACATGACTAATTTAAAAGAACAGATTGAATCAAGAAGAACCTTCGCGATTATTTCTCACCCGGATGCAGGTAAAACAACATTAACAGAAAAATTGCTGTTATTTGGAGGCGCAATCCGTGATGCGGGTACTGTAAAAGGACGTAAAACGGGGAAATACGCGACAAGTGACTGGATGGAAATTGAGAAACAGCGTGGAATTTCTGTAACGTCCAGTGTTATGCAGTTTGATTATAATGGGACGCGTGTTAATATCCTTGACACACCTGGCCACCAAGATTTCAGTGAAGATACGTATCGTACGTTAATGGCAGTGGACAGCGCGGTTATGATTATTGACGCAGCCAAAGGGATAGAAGCACAGACACTGAAATTATTTAAGGTCTGCCGTATGAGAGGCATTCCAATCTTTACATTTATTAATAAAATGGACCGACAAGGTAAATTACCGCTAGAGCTATTGGCTGAGCTGGAAGAGGTACTTGGAATAGAGTCTTATCCAATGAACTGGCCTATCGGGATGGGGAAAGACTTCCTCGGGATCTATGATCGCTATTACAACCGGATTGAAATGTTTAAAGCCGAGGATGAAGAACGATATCTGAAATTAAACAATGAAGGTGAAGTAGCAGGAGACCATTATATTGTTGAATCTCCTTTATATGAGCAAACATTGGAAGAAGTTCTCTTGTTAAATGAAGCAGGCAATGAATTCTCACGAGAAAAAGTACGAAATGGCGAATTAATTCCTGTATTTTTTGGGAGTGCTCTGACGAACTTTGGTGTTCAAACATTTTTGGATACGTATCTAGAGTTTGCGCCAAAACCTCAAGCTCGGCCTTCTTCCATAGGTCCAGTTGAACCGATTCAGGATACTTTCTCAGGATTTATATTTAAAATACAAGCTAATATGAATCCAATGCACCGTGACCGAATTGCATTCTTACGTATATGTTCCGGAAAATTTGAACGAGGAATGACTGTCCAATTGAGCCGAACTGGCAAACCAATGAAACTAAATAATTCAACACAATTTCTTGCTGAGGAAAGAAACAATGTTGCTGAGGCAGTAGCAGGAGATATTATTGGATTATATGATACAGGAACTTATCAAATTGGCGATACATTAACTTCAGGAAAAGAAGCATTCTCATTTGAGCGATTGCCTCAATTTACACCTGAAATGTTTGTACGTGTCAGTGCCAAAAACGTACTGAAACAAAAGCACTTCCACAAGGGAATTCACCAGTTGGTACAGGAAGGTGCCATTCAGTTATTTAAAACAGTTGGGATTGAATCCTATATTCTTGGAGCAGTCGGACAGTTGCAGTTTGAAGTATTTGAGCATCGTATGAAAAATGAATACAACACAGAGGTCATCATGGAAAGAATGGGTGACAAGATTGCTCGCTGGACGACAAGTGAAAAAGTCGATGAAAAGCTTTCAAGTTCTAGAAGTCTTTTAGTTCGAGACCGCTATGATCAATATGCATTCCTTTTTGAAAATGACTTTGCCTTACGCTGGTTCCAAGACAAAAATCCTTCTGTCGAGCTATATAATCCAATGGATCAGCATGAACGTTAACTAAGAAAAAGCAGGATTGAACCCAATTAGGGTGTAAATCCTGCTTTTTCTTGTTCTATAACAATAAATGGTTGACATATTTTTCTAAATATTCTTACAATAGTGAAAAGAAGATGTTAGGGCGTGAATCAATGAGGCATGTTTATTTTTTTACCGGTTTTCCAGGATTTATCTCAAATCAATTAATAAGGGAGTTGAAAAAACAAGATCAGTCCTTTAATCAATTGATTGCCATAGTATTGCCGTCTGAGTGGCATAAGGCTGTGAATGAACGATTAAAAATAATCAATGATCTCCACTTAGATGAAAATCAATTTATCCTTATTGAAGGGGATATCACAAAACCTGGGCTGAACATCAGTAAAAAAGAAAGCGGTTTCAACAAGGAAAATATTACCCATTTTTTTCACTTAGCTGCCATTTATGATTTAGCTGTACCTAAAAACATAGCTTATTTAGTAAATGTAGATGGAACACGGAATGTAAACGAATATGTATTAAGCCTGCCAAATTTAAAAAGATATACGTATTTTAGTACAGCCTATGTGGCTGGAAGGAGGGAGGGTAAATTATATGAGCATGAACTTATCAGGCCAGATCAATTTAAAAATTATTATGAAGAAACGAAATATGAGGCAGAAGTTCTTGTTCGGAATATTATGGACCAAGTGCCTGTTACCGTCATTCGGCCGGGGATCGTGAAAGGAAACACGTTGACAGGAGAAACGACTAAATTTGATGGTCCATATTTTATATTAAATTTCTTGGACAGAATGAAGTTTCTTCCAATCATCCCGAATATAACTAAATCAACCTGCGTGATCAATTTAGTGCCTATAGACTTTATCATAAGGGCAACCGCTTATTTGACATTAAGCCCAAAAGGGGTTGGGAAAACCTATCATTTAACGGATCCCAAACCTTATACGGTTACAGATATTTATAAGATGTTTATGAAAGGGTATAATGGTAAGCAGCCAACAGGATATTTACCATTTGGATTGACCAAAATGGCATTATCGATTAAACCAATACGGAAATTTCTTGGTGTAGAAGTGGAATCTCTCGACTATTTTACGTGGAAAGGAGATTTTGATTGTACTCAGGCACAGGCTGATCTTGCTGAAGGAGACATTAGATGTCCTGATTTTAAAGAGGGCGTGATGCCAATGGTAGAATATTATAGAGCCAATAGGAATAATCGGGCCTTTCATATAGAGATTACATAAATAGAGGAGGAACAAATATGGAAGCCTTAAAAGAAAAAGTAAATGTATATGCACCTGCAACCGGGGAGTTGATTATGCAGTATGAGGAGACTCCGGCAAGTTATGCTGGTGAAATGATGAATAAATCAAAAAAAGCATTCACTTCTTGGTCACAAATAAACATTGAGGAAAGGCTACTCTATCTTAAGCAACTGAGGTTGACTATTGTTGAACGGCTTGATGAGATAGCTGAACTCATTTCTACAGATACCGGGAAAGTAAAAACGGATGCTTTAGTGGCGGATATTATGCCAACCTTAGATGCGATTAAGCATATTGAAAAACATGCGAAAAGAACCTTGAAAGCTCAAAAAGTGAGTACGCCCTTTTTATTGATGGGTCACAAATCGAGTATTCAGTATATACCTAGAGGAACTGTTCTTGTTATCTCTCCATGGAATTATCCGTTTCTTTTAGCTATGGTTCCTATAGTATCTGCGCTTGCAGGCGGAAATACAGTTATCTTAAAACCATCAGAGGTTACTCCGGCAGTGGGCAAATTGATAGAAGGTTTATTTGAGGAAGCCGGGTTCCCTGAGGATGTCTTCCAGGTAGCTCATGGTGGTAAAGAACTTGGATCAAGTCTAACTAAACAAAAACCCGATTATATATTTTTTACTGGTTCTGTCGGAACCGGGAGAATTATTCAGGAAATTGCAGCACGTGATCTCATCCCGACTACCCTTGAGCTTGGTGGAAAGGATCCAATGATTATTTTTAATGATGCGGATCTGAAGCGTGCAGCCCAAGCAGCTGTCTGGGGGGCCTTTACGAATAGCGGACAGGTTTGTATGAGTGTGGAGCGGTTAATTATTGAGCAGGAGGCGCTTGAACCATTTTTACAGGAGCTATTGCCAATTGTTCATCAATTAAAGCAAGGGAATGGCAAAGAATCAGATATTGGTTCTATGACCTCTATTCAGCAAATATCTATTGTAAGAGAGCATGTTGAAGATGCCCTAGAAAAAGGAGCAACCCTTCTAACCGGCGAACAGCCAGCTGATTGGGATGAAAATTCCATGTATATTAAACCCATCGTATTAACAAATGTCACAGAAGATATGCTGATTATGCAGGAGGAAACCTTTGGACCTATTCTACCGATTTTAACCGTCGATTCGGAAGAAGAAGCCATAAGAGCCGCTAATCATTCTAAATATGGATTAAATGCCAGCGTGTGGACGACGAATAAGGAAAAAGGAAGGCTCGCTGCTAAAAGGCTAATGTCAGGTGCTGTCTTGATCAATGACGTATTAATTACAGTTGCCAATAATAATCTGCCTTTTGGAGGAGTTAAAGAAAGTGGGATAGGAAGGTATCATGGAGATGAGGGACTTCGTATATTCTGTCATCAAAAAGCGGTGATGGAAGATATGGGATTCAAAAAAACAGAGATTCAGTGGTATCCTTATAAAGGGAAATATGAACATTTCCATGCCCTGTTAACTGCTTATTTTGGAAAACGAACGTCCATGTTGACTGTACTCAAGGAATATTTAAAACTTATTAAACTATCAAAATGAATACGATATAGATAGATATTACTTGCGCTTCTTACTTGTAGCCAATATAATAAGTATACAAACTTCATACAAACCTTTCAAAGGGGAGTAGCGTTAGGGAAACCTAAAACAAAGTCGTCATTACGTGGTTTTTACCATCGGCTTTGTTGGCATTTTAACAATGTCTAGCAAGACCTTTGTCAAAAAAGAAATACTTTTTTGGCATTGGTCTTTTTTGTTGGATTGGAAATTTAAGGAGGTATTTGAACTTATGGATTGGGCTATATTATTAGAGTATGCCTGGGTTTTATTGGTATTGATTGGGCTTGAAGGAATTTTGGCAGCCGATAATGCAGTCGTTATGGCTGTAATGGTTAAGCATCTTCCGAAGGAACAACAGAAAAAAGCATTATTTTATGGATTGATAGGAGCTTTCTTCTTCAGGATTGGTTCTCTATTCCTGATTTCCTTGCTCGTTGATGTATGGCAAATACAGGCGATTGGAGCCGTATATCTGCTGTATATTATGATTAATTATTTAGTGAAACACTATCTTCTCAAACCAAAAGAAGAAAGTGTTAAGCAAAGAAAGGAATCCGGTTTTTGGATGACGGTTCTGAAGGTCGAGGTAGCAGACTTGGCATTTGCAGTTGATTCCATGCTAGCAGCTGTTGCGTTGGCTGTTACCCTGCCGGAAGTTGGTTCTTTCCATATTGGCGGTATTAATGGGGGACAATTCATTGTCATGTTCCTTGGAGGATTTATTGGTTTGGTCATCATGAGGTTTGCAGCGACACAGTTTGTTGTCCTACTGAACAAACGTCCGTCCCTTGAGACAGCAGCTTTTCTTATTGTAGGCTGGGTTGGGGTAAAGCTTGCAGTTCTTACATTAGCGCATCCAGGTGTTGCAATCATTGACCATCATTTCCCAGAGTCTACAACGTGGAAACTCATATTCTGGGGTGTCCTCGTAGCGATTGTTGTCATTGGATTCCTTGTTTCAGGTAAAGATGTTAAAGCTAACAATCAAATTGATCAGGAAATGTAATTTATAACTTACCGGAATACATGGTGATTGCCATGTATTCCTTTTTTTTGTTTTGTGGAAAACTTCTGCTTCATATTCAGACTTCTATTGTATGACCCCTTAAAATAAATAACTCGATACGTATCTTATAATCAAAACTCGAGAAAAGGTAATAGTTACATAATAATCATTTTTAAACAATATAGACCTTTTAAGGTCTATATTTCCATCCTATGGTATAATTTGTGCGGGATGGGGTGAATAAAATGCTTGGTATGCTTTTTCCGGTTTTGAGAAAAAAGCAGGATTTAACAGATACCGTACTGTTAATACAAAAAGGAGATTTAGAATTACGGAATGATCTCCTCAAACGCTATAAACCTTTTATAAAAAAGTCTGTATCATCTGTATGCCATCGTTATATACGTGAGACAGATGATGAGTTTAGTATTGGCTTGATTGCATTCAATGACGCCATTGATAAATTTTCGCCGGAAAAGGGCAGTGCATTATTAGCCTTCGCAGACATGATAATTCGGCGTAGGGTCATTGACTATATAAGGTCGCAATCCAAGAATATGAATGAATTGTCTTTGGAGATTCTACAAATAACAGACGATGAGTACAGACAAAATCTCTTAGAAGTGGAAAAGTCCATTAAAAATCATCAGAAACAACTAGATTCAAAAAACTTAAAAGACGAGATCGTCCAGTATACTCAATTACTGCAGACTTTTCGCATATCGTTTGATCAATTAGTCATGCATACACCTAAGCATAAGGATGCAAGGGATAACGCAATTAAAATTGCAAAAACAGTAGCGGATGACCCTTTGATGATGCAATATGTAATGGACAGAAAAAAAATACCTATTAAAGTTTTGGAAGGCAAAGTAAATGTCTCGCGAAAAACAATTGAAAGACATCGTATCTATATTATAGCAATGGTTCTAATCTTAACGGGAGATTACTTGTTCTTAAAAGATTATTTAAAGGGGGTGCTTTCGAATTGAAGTGTGGAATAATCATGCAAATAACGTCAAGGGAAATCACCGTACTTACCCCTGATGGTGAATTTATCAAAATGAATAAAGAACGTAAGGATTATCAACTAGGTGAAGAAATTCCAATTGAAGTCCATGAATCTAGATCACGAAGATTAAAGGGTAGCTGGAAGCTAAAAATCCTTGTTTCTGGATTGGTTGCAACTCTTTTAGTTGTTTTAAGTTTTATTCCCATTTTATTATCAAATTCGAAAGTATCAGCTTATGTCAGCATGGATGTAAATTCAAGTGTTGAACTCGGAATTACAGAAGAATTAAAAGTAGTTGAAGTGAAAGGTATTAATTTGGAAGGAAAACAAATTATTGAAAAACTTGAGGATTGGAAAGGGCAGAATATGGAGAATGTGATTAGCGAGATCGTGTCCTTAAATGAAACCGCTGGCCATTTTAGAGCGAATTCCAACCTATTATTTTCGACCGTATTAATGGAAAAAGATCAGCAGCTAGATCAATCCTTGCAGAAAGGATTAAAGGATGTTGAAAATATGATTCAGCAAAAGAATCATTCTGTGAAAATTGAATTGAAAAAGGCAACCGTTAAAGATCGGACAGAAGCGGAGAACAAGGGGATTTCGACTGGTACATACCTAAAGATAACTCCTAAGAAACCAAAAACGGATTCTTCATCAAAGAATAAAGAAAACGACAAAGTAGCCGATTCACCAAGAAAAGAAGCCAGTGACTATCCTGAGCCAAGTGAAGATGAAGTTAAATTAACTCAGCCAGCCAGTGCAAATTCTAAACCAGTCAACGTTCAGAAATCTTTTAGTAAGGAGGAAAACAAACAGGAAACGGTGAAAGAGAAGGAAACGAAAAAGGTAGTTCCTGATCAAAATCAAGGAATTGTTAAACAGATTCCAAGACAGGAACCTGCAAAAAATAATGACAAACCTAAAAAGAACAATTCATCATCTATAGACCCAAATTCAAATCAAAAGGTTACAAATGAAAATATACGAAAAGAACAAAAAGCAAATAGTAATGTAAATGAATCAGAGAATAATCAAACAGATGTTAAACGAAAGACTCAACAAAAGAATCCGCAACAAGAGATACGCCAAAATAGGCCGGATCAACACCCCCAAAAAAGCCCAAAATGGCAAAACAATCAACCAGGCAAAAACGACATACATAAAAAGTCTCAAAACCATCCAGATCCAATCGGAAAGCATGATGGACATAGGCAGAGACATACACCGAAAGAACACTATAGATAACAGAAAAAAGTCCGGTTATTTTCCGGACTATTTTGATGCCATTTATTTAGTTTTTCCACGCAGTTGTTCTTGTGCATGTTTCACAAGCTGTTTAGTTATTTCCCCACCCACTGAACCGTTTGCACGGGAAACCGTATCTGAACCTAATGTAACGCCGAATTCGGCAGCTATTTCATATTTATATTGATCAAGCAATTGCTGTACACCTGGTACCAATAGTTTATTACTGTTGGACATTTCATTCACCTCACATACCTATACTGTGGATTTTTTATTCTCCACATTCTTTAATATGGATGAAATCCATGATCTAATGCAGTTTAAAGTATGGTGGAATAGGCATGGTTTCCCTTTTAATATAGTGTGAATCCTTGCATGAAATGTAAACCTGAACAAATACTAAAAGACAAGAAAAGGAGTGTGTAAAATGAAACGTAAGGCAGAAATGAATGCGGTTAATAAATTGAGTAAAACCCCAAAGAAAAATCTGCAGGACACAGAGTTTTCTGCAGAATTTACACATGGTGAGAACCCTATGAAGGGCGCTAATCGTAATTCTAAACGTGGTAAACAAGGCAAATAAAAATAGAGACTCGACGTTAGTCGAGCTCTATTCCTTTTGAAAATATAGCTGAAGGTACATAAAATAGCTTGGACCCGCCATGCTTTGGATGGAAGTAGGCAATCAACAAGGTAGGAGCCGTTATTACTTCACCTGTCACTACATAATGCTGCATATCAATTGATAGTTCCTCAATTAGAACATGCTTATAGAGTTCCTTTTCGTTTAAATTCAAATCCTTAAATTCTTCACCAATCAGATGAGGATTAGCCAGGACGGCTTGATATATTGGAGATTTCTCATTTTTGGTCATGGAATATTCCCACCATGGTTTACGCGGTTTAAAGGTAAGTGGGGATAAATAATCCACTTTTAATAAAGAAATGAGAGTATCGAGACTATCAGGTTTCGTCACACCAATAAATTCAACGAGACGCTTAAATAAATCCTCAGGCTGATGTCCAATACGTGACCATTTTTTCTCTTCCCAATAACTACCGAATTCCTGGAAGAAGTCAAAAGGAGAGCTATAAACAGTGCCAACTATATACTCCATACCAAGATCCATTCTGTGATCGTTCCAATATTTCTCGAGTACATCCTCAACCTGCTTGATTTTTATGATGTGGGAAAAGGGCATGACATTATTGCTGACAATTTCATATGGGGCTTGATCCATGTATTGATAATCCCATTGTTTAGCCTGAGTTCTCAAACCTGTACCGCGAAGCATTTTTAAAAAGCCTAGTTGAAGTTCCTCTGGCCGCATTTCAAACACATCATCAAATGTTTTTCGGAAGGAGGTATAATTCTCCTCGGGTAGACCCGCTATTAAATCCAGATGCTGATCCACTTTCCCTCCCTCTTTAATCATAGTGACCGTCCGTTTTAATTTGTCGAAGTTTTGTTTCCGTTTTACTAATTCATTTGTATAGTCATTCGTTGATTGGACACCAATCTCAAAACGGAATAAGCCCGGGGGAGCTTCTTTGTTTAAGTATTCAATAACTTCCGGCTTCATAATATCCGCTGTTATTTCAAATTGAAACACGCAGCCCGGCTCATGCTCTTTAATCAGAAATTCAAATATGTCGAGAGCATAACTACGGCTGATATTAAAGGTACGATCCATAAATTTAATTGTTTTTGCTCCATTTTTCATCAGAAAACGAATGTCATCCTTGATATCTTCTCTGTTAAAGAAACGAACACCGGTCTCTATGGATGAGAGACAGAACTGACAGTTAAAAGGGCAACCGCGGCTAGTTTCAATATACGTAATTCGTTTTGATAAGTTGGGAACATCCTCTTCAAATCTGAATGGGGATGGAATGGACTTCAGATCTACCTTCGGAGCGGCAGGTGTCAGAATTGGTTTTTCACCTTCAAGAAATGCAATCCCCTGAACACTGTGAAAGTCTTTATTGCCATCTATTTCTGCAAGAAGATTTTTAAATGTAGCTTCTCCTTCACCTATTACGATGAAATCAGCTCCAGGTATGTCTTTGAGCCAGAAGAATGGATCATATGTGACTTCTGGACCACCAAGAACTATATAGATGTCCGGATTAATTTTTTTTAATAGTGTAATGACTTTTTTTATCTCTTCCATATTCCAAATATAACAACTAAACCCAATGACATCTGGCTTCTGGTTATATAAATCAGTAACGATATTCATGACCGGATCTTTAATCGTATATTCAATGATTTCGACATTGTACTCTGGTTCTGCATAGGCTTTTAAATAACGAAGGGCTAAATTGGTATGAATATATTTGGCATTTAAAGTAGTTCCGATAATTCTCATGTATTTGTCATACTTCCTTTCACCGTTTGCTAACAATTCATATTATCACATTTGTGTGTGGGTTTACAGTATTGGCGGAATTTTACATATTTTCTAAAGGTGGAATTATTTATGAGAAGCAGGTTATAGAGAGAATTCCAATAAGAAGAGAGACACAATCCAGTAATAAAAAAGTCCTTCGGATTATTCCGAAGGACTGCGATTCATGGTTTTAGCAAAATTAAATTTTTGTTTATAAAAATGTAAATACCCCTTCATCTTATAGATCATTATTTTAGTATGGCGAGTATTAAATTCTATAAGTGGCTGTGTAAGCGAACTGACAAAAGTACTGGATAGAGCGATGGTAATGATTAGTGATATAGCACCTAATAGAATATAGTTCTCTACGGTAGTGAAATATTCACTAATACTTGTGAATCTAAAAGTACGTACAAAAAAGCCATGTAATAAATACACATATAAGGTTTGGGTACCCCATCTTGTGAAGAAATAGCTTCCCTTAGGTACAAGAGCCATAAAGCTCATAATCATAATAGAATTGACAATGAAAAATCCAAGTCGCTTAAACATAGATAGGAACGATACCGTCTCGATTTCCGAATAAGGCTTGGATCCAAGTAGCCATTGAGAATCTATTTCTGGAAAAAATGAGAACCAAATGAAAATGATCCCGAAGGATGTCAAAGCGAACAGTTTAGTTTTCCTGGTTGTTATCTTATGAAAATGTTCTTTTTGTAGATGATAACCTATCAGAAAAAACGGAAAAAAGACAAAAGTACGTGACAAACTTAGATAAGTAGAGATTGTATCAATATATCCGACGAGTAAAGCAAGCCCGATTGCTAATCCAATACCCATTAAAGGTTTAAATTTGGTAAAAGCGAAAAGCATTAAATTCCAAAAGAATAGACTTAAAAGAAACCATAAGGACCAATTGGGTTCTAGTGCTTCGAATGTAAGAGTAGATTCATCGAATAAGTAATAATAATAAATGGTATAGATGACTTGGAATATTAAATAGGGAAGAATCAACTTCGTGCTTAATTTTTTTATATAGCCCTTTTTGTTAAAGCCTTTTGCGAAAAATCCTGATAACAGAATAAAAGCAGGCATATGAAAGGTGTAGATTGTGTTATATAGAGCATAAATTATATCGTTTTGATTAATATATGTTCGTAAAATATGACCAAAGACAACGAAAAACATTAATATGAATTTTGCATTATCAAAGTAACTTTCTCTTTGCCTCATAGTTGCCTCCCAATCTTCTGGACAAATTCTTTCTTATATTCCCTGTTTAAAATGTAGTAAACAAAATACATTGGATAATTAGTAAAAGCATCCTATTGAACCATATTTAACAAAGTGATTAAAGTCCTGTTCCGTACTATAATCGATATGGTGGATTTGAAAAATCTGTACCATAACTATGTATGTACCTGTTATATATTATTTTTATGAAAAATAATTAACAGTATCAATGTAAAAATTATTCCAAATAGATCTGTATTCATATGAATATTATATAGAATGGCAATGTGTCTTGGTTTTTATTCAATCAACTTCAAAACATAGTTGTCGAATGATAATAGGGAGGAATAAGAATGACAATACTTCCAAAAAAGAATCAACAAGGTTTTTATGAAATCCGTTTAGAGTCAATTGGAGGACTCGGAGCAAACCTGGCTGGAAAGATGCTTGCTGAATCAGGTGTTCTTGGTCATGGATTGAATGGGTCTAATTTCTCTTCTTATGGTTCGGAAAAGAAAGGGTCCCCCGTGAAGAGTTTTGTCCGTTTCTGTGATGCCGGCACTGAAATACGTGACCACAGTCCAATAGAAGAACCCCATGTTATTGGAGTGTTCCATGAAGCATTGTATAAAATGGTTGATGTAGTGAGTGGCTTACGCCCGGATGGAATTGTGCTTGTCAATTCGACTCGTCAGTCTGATCAAATAAGAATGGATTTAAATCTGCAGCATGGAACATTGGCGGTAGTCGATGCCCTTGGGATAGCGGTTGAAGAAAAGACAAAGGTAAACACGGCTATGCTTGGAGCTTTGTTTCGTATATGTGATTTCCTTAATCCAGAATCCATGAAAGACGTCATCAGAAAAACATTTGAAAAGAAGTATCCGCATTTAGTTGAGCCGAATATTCGTACGTTTGAACGTGGCTATCGTGAGGTAAGTTTCAAGCACTACGAAGTATCTGAAGATGCAGAGGGGAAAAGTTATCAGCGCGAATTACCTGCATTGGGATATGAAACTCAAGTTATTGGTGGGACGATTATCGCTCAGGGAAACAGCATACTAAAAGATTTGTCCGGTTCAAGGCAAGGGTTTCTACCTGAATGGGATATAGAAAAATGCATCCATTGCGCTGCCTGTGATACAGCATGCCCAGATTTTTGTTTTGTTTGGGAAGAGGGGGAAGATAAGCGAGGACGCAAGCAAATGTTCTTAACAGGCATTGACTATCAATACTGTAAAGGCTGCTTGAAATGTATCGAAGCGTGTCCGACCAATGCTTTACAGGAGATGAGAGAAATCCTTGGATTTGCTGATGAAAATACAGTGAAACAGTCGTTTCCTTATATAGCAGGAGGGAAGAAATAATGGCAATATCAGAAATGGAACTAACTGAACTGGTGAAGGATGTTAAGGCTGAACAAGTAACTACATTTGAATCAGGTAATGAAATGGCAGCAATGGCAGCAGCGCAAATTAATTATCATGTGATGGGATACTTTCCGATTACACCATCAACTGAGATTGCTCAGTATTTGGATATTATGAAATCGAGGGGAGAACACGATATCCAATTGATTGCAGCTGATGGAGAGCATGGTTCTGCAGGTATTTGTTATGGTGCTGCTGTGACAGGAGCAAGAGTGTTTAATGCAACAAGTGCAAATGGTCTTATGTATATGCTTGAGCAGCTGCCGGTTCAATCAGGTACACGTTTTCCAATGGTAATGAACCTTGTTACAAGATCGATCAGTGGTCCGCTCGACATCCGCGGCGACCATTCTGATTTATACTTTGCTTTAAATACCGGGTGGATTATTTTGACAGCTAGAACGCCGCAAGCTGTTTATGATATGAATATAATGGCTTTGAAAATTTCAGAGCATGCGGATGTTCGTTTGCCGGTTATTGTAGCTTATGATGGATTCTTTACTTCCCATCAGAAGAGAAAAGTGAATTATTTTAAAGATAGAGAAATTGTCCAAAAATTTGTTGGTGAGATACCAACTGAATTTCCTCATGTTGATGTAGCGAATCCGATAACTATTGGTGCCCATATGAATGGGGATGATTTAATGAATAATCATTATCAGCAATCGGAAGCAATGTATAAAGCCGGAGAGGTTTTCAGTCAGGTAGCTCGCGAATATGCTGAACTGTCAGGACGCCAATATGGGATACTGGATCTCTATAGAATGGAGGATGCGGAGGTAGCATTATTCCTATTGAATTCAGCCGCTGAAACAGCCAAGGATGTTGTCGATGATTTAAGAAAACAAGGGATAAAAGCAGGTGTCATCAGCCCCAATATTATCCGTCCGTTCCCGGCAGAAGAAATCAGAGAGGCTCTTAAAAATGTAAAAGTGTTATTGGTTGGCGAGCGAGCAGATTCCTATGGTGCTAATGGTCCTAATTTGACTCATGAAGTGAAATCAGCCTTACAGGAAGATCATGATAACCATACAATGGTGTTAAGCCGCGTGTTTGGTTTGGGTGGGAAAGACTTTTATCCTGAAGATGCAAGAGCATTTTTTGAAATGTCCTTACAGACATTAGCTAATGGTCAGGTTGAAAAAGCGTTTGATTATTATGGAGTTAATCCGGGAATGTCTGCAGACGCACCAAAACCTGTTATAGAGTCACATAGTGGTGATGTATATAAAACAGGGCTTATTCAGGTTACCCCTGATGAGGAGAGCGGCAAATTAAAGGTTCGTATTCCACCTTTACGCTCATTGATGAGCAAGCCGAAGCGTTTGGCTTCGGGCCATGGAGCATGTCCAGGATGCGGAATTTTCCCTGCACTGGAGTTGTTCTTTAAAGGGATTGAAGGGGATATCGTTGTCCTGTTTCAAACGGGTTGTGCCTATGTAGTGACAACAGCTTATCCTTACAGTTCTCATAAACAGACGATGATACACAATCTTTTCCAAAATGGACCAGCGACATTATCCGGAACTCTTGAAGCATTTTTAGAGAAGAAACGCCGGGGTGAAATCTCCATCAGTGATGACGCAACTTTTGTCATGATCACCGGAGATGGCGGGATGGACATTGGAATGGGTTCCGCTATTGGAACAGCCTTACGTAATCATAAGCTTATTATGCTCGAGTACGATAATGAGGGCTATATGAACACTGGATCACAAATGTCTTACTCTACCCCGATTGGCCATATGACAAGTACAACAGGAGTAGGTAGAGAGCAAAAAGGAAAAGCGTTCCATCATAAAGATACAGCCCAAATAATGGCTGCGACCGGTATACCTTATGTTTTTACAGGTTCAGAAGCTTTCCCGCAGGATTTAATTAAGAAGGCAGCGAAAGCCCAATGGTATGCACAAAATGTAGGAACCGTATACGGTAAAATCTTAATCACCTGTCCATTGAATTGGAAAGCGGAAGAGCGCTATGGTGCAAAGATCATGGAAGCTGCAGTAAATTCTTGTTTCTTTCCGCTATATGAGGTGGAAAATGGAGAAACGACTATAACGTATAATCCGGAAGCAAGGAAAAAACGGATTGAATTGTCTGAATGGTTAACGTATATGGGGAAAACTAAGCATTTGCTAAAAGAAGAGAATGCTTGGATGCTTAAAGAATTTGAACAAGAAGTAAATAGACGATGGAATCGATTGCTTGCCAAGCATGAGAATCCTTCTCTCTAGAAATTTGATAAAAGCCCTGAAAGAGATCCTATAGAATAATCTCTTCAGGGTTTTTTCTGTCTATAGTACTGAATGATGGCAATGAAGGTATTTAGTCTGATTCTAGTTGATTAAAAAGGTTTTTCCATAATTTTGTAGAATAAGTATCATATTATATGTCATTGGTATGAGGAGGATTCCTTTGAATGAATGGAATAATAAAGCGGGGACTTTAGAGGGAAATATGACTTTGCGTACAAGATTTCAGACATGGGAGCATTTTTTTTCCTCTTTTACAAAAGCAATCATTATAACAGATATGGAATTAAATATAGTATCTCAGAATGACCAGGCAATTAAGTTATACCATCAGTTAGGGAGAGAAGGGACACCTGCTAATCTACGGGACTTTCTTTTATCAGTACCGAATGAGACTATTGATGACCATATTAATAAAATGTACAAAAGTGGTTATTCAGAGAATATATGGGCAGTAAAGGCTTCTGATTCATTTATGGTGAAACTAGAGGTAAATGCTGTTTTAGATTCACATTCAGAGAGGATAACCTATATGTTCCTCCCATCAGAAAAGGGAGTTACTAAGAGATGGGCAAGTCAGGATAATTTATATTCTGATATCCTCAATAATTTACAGTGCTATATCGTCATTCATACAAAGGAAGGAATCATAGTAGATGGGAATAAAGCATTTTGTGATCTGGTAAAGATAGATAAATCCAGAATTCTCGGAAAAAGCCTGTACCAATTCATTTCACCGGCTTACAAAGATAAATTTGAAATCATACTCAATCACATACCTACGAATAGCTCTAATTTTCACCTTATTGAACTTGTACTGGGTTCAAAGGAGGTTACATACCAATATACGAGCCAATATAATTTTTACAGTGGTTTATATTATACAATTATCTATGATGTTCTTGAAGAATCGGATACTAATCATCATCTGATTGAAGGGATTCAAAGTGTGTTTTGCCAATCAATGGATGGTATTTTCATGGTCGATGCGAAAGGGATGATCGTTCAGGCCAATGAACCTGCCTGTACATTGGTAGAAAAGTCCCGTGTGGATTTAGTTAATATGAATATAGAGGATTTACCTCTTTTTCATTCAGCGGATTTAAAGAACTTGAACGATGAAGAGAAGGCGGAACTAATCTGCCATTTTCCAAAAGGGAAGAAGATTGTTGAATTAACAAAAAAACAAATTAGCAAGAGTCCATATACGCTGTTTCTTTGTAAAGATATTAGTGATAAGCGGGAGATGGAACAGGAGCTTCGCATATCAGAAAATAAATTTAAAAAAATTTTTGATGGTACATTTGATGGAATTATTATCTGGGGCTCTGACGGTAAAATTTTTGATATTAATGAACCTGGAGCTGCAATCATTGGGGCTCCTATTGATGATATACAAAATAAAGAATTTCAAGAACTATTTGATTTGAGTGACCAGCAGAACAAACATTTGCAAAGGCATATATCATTTATTAACAAGAATAAGCATCATCACTTTGTTTGTGAACTAACATGTAGAGATGGACAAATTAAACAACTTGATTTTTCATCGAGGCTGGATGTTATTCCGGGTAAGAATTTGACTATCTTTAGAGATGTTACGGATAAGCTGCGGATGGAGGAGCAATTAAAGAAATCTGATACATTAAATGTAGTTGGTGAGTTAGCCGCTGGGATTGCTCACGAAATTAGGAATCCAATGACTGCTTTAAAAGGTTTTATTCAGTTGTTGGAAGGAAGCTTGCATGGTGAATTTTCAACATATTTTCAGGTTATTTCATCTGAATTGCAGAGGATTGAAACGATTATCACAGATTTCTTAATCCTTGCAAAGCCACAGGCTGTTTCCTATCAAGTTGTGCAGGTGAATACCATTATAGCTAATACGTTGGATCTGTTAAGTGCGCAGGCTTCTATGCTCAATATTCAGTTTCATACTCGTTTCGCTAAAATACCTCCCATCCATTGTGAGAGTAATCAACTTAAGCAAGTTTTGATCAATCTAATTAAAAATGCTATTGAAGCTATGCCTGCAGGGGGATTTATTGATATTACAACCGAATTATTTTTTGATAATCATATATTAATTTCGATACAGGATTATGGGACTGGGATCCCAGAGGCTGTCCTGGATAAGTTGGGAGAACCATTTTATACGACCAAAGAAAAGGGAACGGGTCTTGGGTTAATGGTCACCTACAAAATCATTGAAGAGCATGCTGGCTGGATTGAAGTGGCAAGTGAAGAAGGAAAAGGGACGTTATTTCAAATTTATCTGCCAATCAATCATGAATTCTCTTGATCCGATCAAAACAAAATAAGAGTGAAAAATAGGAAACTCTTTGGTCTACGGAGGGTTTCTTGTTTTTTGTATGAGGTTTTTTGCTGAAATATGTATAAAAAAAGAATTTTCCATAATTGTTTTTTGTCTATTTTTGCGATTGTATTTACATTATTTTATAATTTTGACATAATATCTTTTTGTATGTATATTTTAGGGGATAAAAGGAGGAGCTCTTCTTGCAGAATCGAAAAGAAAGTCTCGAAACCGCCATTAGAACTACAAGGGAAAAGATGATTAGTCATGCCAATACCAATGGCTTTTTAGATGAAGGAACATTAAATTTGAGCAGACAGCTTGATCAGTTAATAATAGAACATATCAGAATGACTTTTTCAGTACTTAATTAGTGATTTGTTTAGGGATCAAAATAAAATATAGCACCCCGAAAAAATGAACCAGTATAACTAAGTATGGAAGTGTTAGGGGTATACCTGATTGGTATAAACTAAAAATTTTTATCTTCCGTACACTCCATCCAAAGACGACCTTCTCTTTAAGCTTCAATGAACACTGTTACTATATAGTTTTACTTTTTAATAGGAAAGAAGTATAATTACGCGGATGATAACGTGGAATTTTACCCATAAATTGTAGGTGGTTAGTATGGAAGAACAAAATCATTCTTTAAAAATATTTATTGTCCTGTCGAGAGCTTACCGGGCAATTAGTGACTATACAAACAAATATATTCAAAAATCGGGAGTTAACCCTACGGAATTTGCAGTACTTGAACTTCTCTATCATAAAGGAGATCAGCCATTGCAACATATAGGCGATAAAATACTGCTTGCCAGTGGCAGCATTACCTATGTTGTAGATAAACTGGAAAAAAAGCAATTATTAAAAAGGGTTGCAAGCCCTACTGATAGACGAGTGACGTATGCGCAAATAACCGATAAGGGAAAGGAATTCCTTGAAGGTATTTTTCCAGAGCATCAGGAACGAATTGAGGGTTTAATGGATGACCTAACAGATGAAGAGAAAATAATCGTGATTGAGCTTCTGAAAAAAATAGGGAAATCTGTACCTGTTAAATAATTCATTTTAACTATTTGATTATAGAGGACATTTTTTTAATAAAAGAGTACGCAAGCTCTATAAATTTAGCTTAGTTGTCGATTAGTCGACAACTATTTTTTTGCTTATTTGGACAGGACCGAGAGAATAAAGTGTTTTGTATTCAGGGATAGGGAAGGTGTTTACCTTTCACCTGATAAATACGAATAAGGGTGATGGCAAGCAAATATTTTAATCATAAAGACAATCGACCCGCATACAGTGAGTATAAGCGGGGGTGGGACAAGGGTGAATAAACAGCGTGTAGGTATCTTCCAGGTTGCAGCTGTATACGTTGGTACGGTAATTGGAGCAGGTTTTGCAACTGGAAAGGAAATATATGAATTTTTTACCCAGTATGGATTTTATGGTTTATTAGGCATAATCCTTGCAGGGTATATCTTTATTATAACTGGCAGAAAAATAATGATTATTGCTTTACATAAAAATTTAAAAAATTATATGGAATTTAACGATTGGCTATACGGTAAACGTATCTCCTTTTTTGTTAATATCCTTTTTATGGGGATGTTGATTGGGGTTACGGGTGTTATGATGTCAGGGGTTGGCGGGCTGTTTGAAGAGCAATTGGGCTTCTCAAAAATCGGCGGGATGATCTTTACTACATTTCTTTCGGTTGTTGTGATGAGCTGGGGGACAAAAGGATTACTATCTATTAATACGTTTGTTGTGCCCGCGATGATTGCTTTTAATGTAGCCTTAATGTGTGTTTCAATCGTCCATATTAATCCCATTTATACTTTGTTTCACATTCCAGATTCAGTAAGCTGGAAAATGATTCTATCCCCTTTTTCTTATGCAGCCTTTAATCTTGCATTGACACAAGCTGTTCTTGTTCCGCTTGCAACTGAAATTCAAGATGAAAACATTATCCGAAAAGGGGCTAATTTAGGTGGAATTATATTAGCCATTGTTTTGGTTAGCTGCCATATTTCCTTATCTTCTGTGGCAGGGATTGAACATATTAATATACCAACTGCTTATGTAATGAAACAGATTGCACCATTTTTATATGGACTCTATTTATTCATTATTTTTGGAGAGATTTTTTCAAGCTTAATTGGGAATGCGTTTGGTCTTGAGAGGCAACTGAAAAAAGCAACTGAATTACCATCCTGGTCGCTGTATGTTGGTATATTTGCGATTTGCTTATGTGTAGGTCAACTTGATTATGGCCCGTTAATTTCCTTGTTATATCCAATTTTTGGATACATAAGTTTGAGTTTTTTACTATTATTAGCTGTGAGAAAATAAGAACTGTTACCACTAGTAAGGGATAAAAGCTCCCTGTACAGCAGGCATAAAGAAAGAGAAGGGAGTTTCCCTTCTCTTTCGTGTTTTTATTATAAAGTTAAAATGATTGGTTCGTTTTTAGTTACGATAATGGTATGTTCACATTGTGCGACTAAGCTCTTATCGCTTGTGATAAACGTCCATCCATCGCCAGCTTCTGTCACCATTGTAGCTTTTGTCGAGATAAATGGTTCAACAGCTAAAACCGTTCCTTCTTGAAGAAGTTCAGAATCCCATGGATCATAATAGTTTAAAATATGATCCGGTTTTTCATGCAGGCTTCTTCCTATTCCATGACCAGTTAGATTTTTAATCACATTAAATCCATTTTGTTTGGCTGTATTGTAAACAGCTTTACCAATTTGGTTTTTCTTGGATCCAGCTTTTGCTTTGCTGATTCCGTGATGGAAGGCATCTACAGCGCACTGGCATAAGCTTTCTTTTTGACTGGTTGTAGAGCCAACTGGGAATGAGATACCCGTATCACCGTAATATCCATTTAATACGGCAGAGACATCGATATTTACCATATCGCCTTCGTTTATGATCCGTTTTCCTGGAATTCCATGAGCCACTTCTTCGTTCACGCTAATACATGTATAGCCGGGGAAATCATACTCGTTTTTTGGAGCAGATATCGCACCGGTTTCTTCAAATAATTTCTTTGCAATTAAATCAAGCTCCAGTGTTGTAATACCAGGAACTGTTGCGGCTTTCAGAGTTTCCCTAACACGTGAGACCACTGCGCCTACTGCTTTTAAACCTTCTAAGTCTTTATCGTTTTTTACAATCATGATACTAAACCCGCTTTCTGTTATGCTTTTCATTCGTATGAAAAGTTTAGTTGAAAGGTTCCAAAATGGAATCGATTCTTACTATTATATCTAAGTTTTTAATAAAATTAAAGTAAGTGATGATGGGAGTGGAAAAATAAAAACGAGGACAATTAAGCCTCGTTCCTTGTTATTCGTATATAATCGTATAATTTTTATGGTTGACAACTGTTTTTTCTTCTAGCTCCAGTTCATGGAAGTTTTCCATTAAAGTTAAATCTACTATGACAGAGTTTTCATTTACTTTCTCAACAATTCCGCGTAAACCATTGCGAAATTCAATCATATTGCCTACATCGGCCTTCTTCATCATGTTCACACCTTTTCAGTTTTATAAAGTTATCAACATATCTAAATAGTAAACTTATTAATCTCAAGATTCAGGGATTTTTAAAGGCAACTTATAAAGTGAAATCCCTAAAAAATTAATATTGTAATTATAGTATAAATTGTGATTAATTGGAATCTCAAAAGGATAAATAATTACTATTTTTCTGAGCTTATCGAATACTTGTTCATGGGGGGAGATTGAGAGTATGATGTTGATGTATAGATGAGGAGGTTTTATGAATGAATAAAGAAGAAATTCAATCACTATTTGATCAATTAAAAAATGGTGAAATAGATAAACTGGATGTAACAAAACAAGACTTCATGGCTTTTCGCTCTGTGCTTGTGGAGAGGGAGGATTTTAAACATTTTCGCGGAACTGCCCATATAGGCGGTGGTTTAACTTATCAATACTTGAAGGAGCCGCGAAGTTAAATGAAATAAACAAACCCAATTCTAATGCAATTGGGTTTGTTTTATAGCACTTAGGATGACATAGAGTTAGAAAGCGTCCGGATGCATATCAAGATAATGCTTTAATTTTTTTAATGTTGAACATTTCCATGACTTCACAGTTGCATAGGTTGTATGGTATTCATGTGCAATATCTGTGATGCTTTTACCAAATTGAATATATTCAGCCAACCAATTATATTGATTGATCGTTAAGGACGTGAGAAGGGGCTCTGGAAAGTACCATTCCAGGATCAGCACATCATCTTCCACTTTAAGGAGATCCCAGTATTCAGGCGATTTCTTTAGCTCTCTTTCGCCTATTTTAGTTGACTTACAAAGTTGGATAAGCATCTTACCTTGTATGGATTTATATGCATAAGAGAGAAATTGACCTTTCGCTGGATCAAAGTTAAGGCTTGCCTCCCAAAGAGCAATTAATCCGATTTGATAATATTCGTCATGATCATATATGATATGAAGCTTTCTCATAATATGGTGAATTAATGGATTGTATTGGTTAACTAACGTATCAAAATTATCCATAATAATCCTTCCCTGTGAGGTGCGACCTCTATTTTCCCGGGTATCTTTAAAGTAAAGGGTAAGTTCCTTTCTGTAAAAAAAGGAAATGCGAAAATAGAGTCTGTTATTTAGGGGAAAATTCATAATCTTTTTATTTAAAATAGAGGAAATTCTTAATTTATGAACTTTTATGAGAGAATTAGTCATTTTAAGATATTTGAAAAGGAGAATGTAAAGTGAATCGTAAAAATCAAGTTGTATTAGTCACAGGTGCTGCAAATGGAATTGGAAAAGAAATCGCAACACAATATGCGCTTAAGGGAGAAACTGTTGTTCTAACAGATATAGATGAAGAAACAGGAAAGGATGTAGAGGCTAACTTAAGGGGGAAGGGGTACGAAGTTTTGTTTATTGGAGCTGATCTCAGTAAAGAAGAGGATTGTCTTCATGTAATGGAAGTAATCAGGAATAAATGGAATAAACTTAACATTCTTATAAATAATGCCGGAGTATCAACATTTACTCCGTTATTTGAAATGGAAACAGCAGAATGGGACCGTATTTTGAATACTAATTTACGAAGTATATTTATCCTTTCAAGGGAAGGAGCTAAGATTATGAATGAAGCGGGTGGTTCGATTATTAATATTGCGTCTACCCGTGCAACTCAATCTGAACCACATTCAGAAGCCTATGCTGCTTCTAAAGGTGGGATCCTGGCCCTAACACATGCATTAAGTGCTTCATTAGCCAAAAAAGGCATTCGTGTTAATAGTATTAGTCCTGGCTGGATTCAAACGGATAATTACTCTGCTTTGCGTGAAGCGGATCACACTCAGCATTTTTCCGGCAGAGTTGGAAAGCCGATAGATATAGCGAAAGCATGTTTGTTTTTAAGCGATCTCAATAACGATTTTATTAATGGAGAAAATTTGGTGATTGATGGCGGAATGACCAGAAAAATGATTTATGAAGATTAAAATTCTTTGTGAGATAAAATAATAATCGAGTAGGTTCTTCAAATTTGTCATTATAAATACCTTTGTTGTAAAATCGAGGTGGTTATACAATATTTAGTTGTATTGCCAAGCTATATAAAATATAGCTGTGAATCATTATATTTACTTACAGACACTTGATTAAATGGCTACTGGTTACTTGCCTTTTTAGGATCTCTGGAATGTTTGGGGAGGAATCGGATATTTTCGTTTAGTTAATGATGTTTCATTTAATTTTAACGTTTAGATTAATTTTTGGTTCTAAATAGATAAAAGCAGTTGAAAAATTTAGATTTTTTCGGTACATTCTTCTTATAGGGTATAACCTGTATTGTGAGAAAAGGTACATAATTTCAACTGTTCATCATTATATACATAGGACCGGTTGAAACTGGGTAAAATCATAAAGATGTAAGCAGCTAGAATTATTATGGCCAAAACAAACTAATACTATTAATAAAGGAGTTCGATTACTTTGGTACAAAAAACTTTTCATGTAACTGCAGAAACAGGAATTCATGCTCGTCCGGCAACTTTGCTCGTACAAGCAGCAGGTAAATTCAATTCAGATATCAACTTAGAATATAAAGAAAAGAAAGTAAATCTTAAATCAATCATGGGCGTTATGTCTCTTGGAATTGGCAGTGGATCTGATATTACGATTATTGCTGAAGGAAGTGACGAACAAGAAGCGTTGAATGCAATCGAAGAAACATTAACAAAAGAAGGATTGGCTAACTAATGACAACTATGTTAAACGGGATAGCGGCATCTAATGGTATCGTCATAGCAAAAGCTTATCGTTTAATGGAGCCTGACTTAACTGTAACAAAAAACACCATTTCTGATATCGACACAGAATTAATACGTCTCGATGAGGCTGTGAAGAAAGCTCAAACGGAATTGGAAACAATTCGTGAGAAGGTTAAAACAGAACAAGGGGAAGATAAAGCAGCTATTTTTGATGCTCATATCCTTGTTTTGAATGACCCTGAGTTGCTTGGTGCTGTACAGGATAAAGTTAAGTCAGAAAAAATCAATTCTGAATTTGCCATGCGTGAAATCGCTGATATGTTCATCACCATGTTTGAACAAATGGACAATGAATATATGAAAGAAAGAGCAGCAGATATTCGTGATGTGACAAAACGAGTAATCAGTCATTTACTTGGAGTACAAATTCCAAACCCAAGTATGATTGCCGAAGAAGTGATTGTCGTTTCGGAGGATTTAACGCCTTCAGATACTGCTCAATTAAATAGAGAATTCGTTAAAGGGTTCACTACAGATATTGGTGGACGTACTTCACACTCTGCAATTATGGCTCGCTCACTCGAAATACCTGCAGTTGTTGGAACCAAACAAGCAACTGAAATGATTCAAAATGGTGATATGATCATACTTGATGGGCTTAAAGGCGAAGTACATATTAATCCAACACCAGAACTAATCGAAGAATATAAAAAAGCGGCTGATGAGTATGCACTGCAAAAACTTGAATGGGCAAAACTTGTTAATGAAAAAACAGTAACAGAAGATGGTCATCAGGTTGAATTGGCAGCCAATATTGGTACTCCTAAAGATCTTGAAGGAGTAAAAGCTAATGGTGCTGAGGCTGTTGGATTATATCGAACTGAATTCCTGTATATGGGTAGAGATAATCTTCCTAGTGAAGAAGAACAGTTTGAATCTTATAAAGCCGTACTGGAAGGTATGGATGGTAAGCCAGTCGTTGTCCGTACATTGGACATTGGTGGAGACAAAGAGCTTCCATATCTAGATCTTCCAAAAGAAATGAATCCATTCCTTGGATTCCGTGCCATTCGTTTGTGTCTTGAAGAATTACCGATTTTCAGGACTCAGCTTAGAGCACTTCTGCGTGCAAGCGTATATGGAAATCTACGAATCATGTTCCCAATGATTGCTACATTGGATGAATTCCGTTCTGCTAAAAAAGTACTTGAAGAAGAGAAAGCTAAATTGATACAGGAAGGTATTGAAGTATCTGATTCTATTCAATTAGGAATTATGGTTGAAATTCCTTCTACTGCAGTCATTGCAGATCAATTTGCCAAGGAAGTGGATTTCTTCAGTATTGGTACGAATGACCTTATTCAATATACGATGGCTGCAGACAGAATGAACGAACGTGTTTCTTACTTGTATCAGCCATATAATCCTGCCATTTTACGTCTAGTGAAAATGGTTATCGACGCAGCTCACCAAGAAGGCAAATGGGCCGGAATGTGTGGAGAAATGGCTGGGGATGAACTGGCTATTCCATTGTTGATTGGATTAGGGTTGGATGAGTTTTCAATGAGCGCGACATCTGTTCTGCGTGCACGTTCCCAAATTAAGACACTTTCACGAACTGAAATGCAAGAGTTGGCTGAAAAAGCTATTCAAATGCAGACAGCAGCAGATATTGTTGAAATGGTTAAAGAAGCAACTGCTAAAAAATAATTTAGTAAATCATAAATATACGTGTTTAATTACTTAGACACAGGGGTAAATTAAAAATGGACACAAAACAGCAACATGCTTTTAGTGACCCCCCTTTCTTAATCAACTGGTTTTCCAGTTGATTTTTTTTTGTTATGATAGGTGTGGAGGAGGGAGTAATATGAGCAATTTACATATTGGTTTTATCGGAATTGGTGTAATGGGTAAAAGTATGGCGAGTAATTTAATGAAAGCGGGATATCCTGTCAGTGTTTATTCCAGAACAAAATCCAAGTGTGAAGAATTACTTTCCGAAGGAGCGGAATGGAAAGAAACTCCCCGAGCGATTGCAGAAAGCACAAACGTTATTATAACGATGGTGGGTTATCCATCGGATGTTGAAGAAATCTATTTGGGGTCAGAAGGTTTATTGAACCATGCTAAACCAGGCTCCTTTTTAATTGATATGACAACATCTGCTCCTACTTTAGCCCAAAAAATCTATGCTGCCGGTAAAAAAGTTGGATTACATGTGCTTGATGCTCCAGTGTCTGGTGGTGATATTGGTGCTAAAAATGCCAAGCTTGCTATTATGGTTGGTGGCGATCAACCAGACTTTGATACTATGCTTCCAGTATTTAAAGCAATGGGGACAAATATTATCTATCAGGGAGATGCAGGATCGGGGCAACATACGAAACTATGTAATCAAATAGCCATCGCTACTAATATGATTGGTGTATGCGAAGCGATTGTGTATGCTGAAAAATCCGGACTGAATCCTGAAGCAGTCTTGAAAAGCATTTCGACCGGTGCGGCAGGAAGTTTTTCCTTAACTAATTTAGCACCGAGGATCCTAAAAGGCGATTTTGAACCAGGGTTTTATATCAAACATTTTATTAAAGACCTAAAGATTGCGTTAGAAGAGACCGAACGATTGGGTCTGGACTTTCCTGGTTTGTCTCTTGCCAAATCCATGTATGAAAAATTATCGGATATGGGAGAAGAGGATTCCGGTACACAGGCTTTATATAAATATTATGCTGGACTAACCGGTTCTTAAAAAAGGAAGCATTTCGTTAAAGGCAGAGTGCCTGTTCACGAAATGCTTCTTTTTATTTTATCTGTTGTTTTAGAAAGCGTTCCAATCTGTTTAATCCTTCTTCGAGTTGTTCCATGGAAACAGCATAGGAAAAACGGAAATATCCTTCTCCGTATTCTGAAAAAGCAGAACCTGGTACTACAGCAATTTTTTCAGTTTGAACCAGCTGTAGGGCAAAATCAAGAGAATGATTAAAACCAGCCGGTATTTTAATGAAAAAGTAAAAAGCTCCATCAGGCGATACAGTCTGTAGTTTCATCTCAGTAAGTCTTCTGAAAACATAATCACGCCGTTTTGTATACTCATCCCTCATTGTGGCTGAATCATTTTCGCCGTTTTTTAAGGCCTCCAAAGCAGCCATTTGCGAGATTGACGTGGCGCAGGAAACATTATATTGATGAACCTTTATCATGTGCTTAACAATGGTTTTTGGTGCCATAAGGAAGCCGATACGCCATCCTGTCATCGAATGCGATTTTGAGACCCCATTTACCGTTATCGTTTGATCTCTTAATATTGAACCAATGGATGTATGTTTTCTGTCAAAGGTTAACTCGCTATAGATTTCATCAGCAAGGATGAACACATCTTTCCCTCTAACTAGATCAGCAATCTCTTCTAGTTCTTCTTTCGTCATTGATACACCGGTTGGATTGGATGGGTAAGGGAGAACTATACATTTTGTTTTTTCAGTTAAGTTGGCTGCGATTAATTTTGGAGTTATCTTAAAAGCCGTATTTCTAGTATCAACATGGACTGCTTTTCCCCCTGCTAATTGAATTAATGGTTCATACCCGGGATAGACAGGGCCGGGTAAAATAACTTCGTCTCCAGGAGATAAAATAGTCCTGAAGGCTATGTCAATCGCCTGGCTTGCTCCTACGGTGACAAGAATCTCATCAACCGGATCATATTTAAGTGAATAATGATTATACATAAATTTTGCTACTTCCTGCCGGAGTTCCAGTAAACCGGCATTATGGGTGTAGGTGGTACAGTCACTTTGAATGGCATCTATTGCTTTATCTTTTATATGTAAGGGTGTTGGGAAATCGGGTAAACCGAGTGTAAAAGACAGGACATTATCAATCTCAGATACCATATTATAAAACTTTCTAATGCCTGAGATTTCTATTCTTTTTACATGGGGATTTATTAAGTGTTCCATTCTAAATCATACCTCCTAAAAACATCTCTTTTCTTATTATAAGGTTGCTTTAAGTATGTGTACAAATCCTGAGTTTGACGATTCAAGCAGAATCTGAAGGGATGATTATATACACTTGGGGATACTATGTGTACTTGGTTTAGCTTTATTGGGAGGGGAAGAGATGTACCGGCTACTTGCTAAGGAACAAACTGGGTGTATGAAGCCAATAACATTAGAAGAATTTCAGAAGAAAGAATTTAATTTGGTGTGGATTGATATGACTGCTCCAACAGAATCAGAGGCAGAGATACTTAGGGAACTGTTTGAATTTCACCCTCTGACAATTGAAGATTGCCTTGATCAAATCAATCAGAGACCAAAAGTTGATTTTTATGAATCGTATATGTTTTTTGTTATTCATTCATTGGATAGTGAGTTAAAGAAAAATGAAATTGATATTTATGTGAATGAAAAAGTAATGGTAACGGTTCATGCGAGTCCAATTCAAGAAATGGAGGAAGTATGGAAATTAGCCAATCAACTGGATACTCCTATTCATATCCTTCATAGAATCCTGGATGCGGTAGTAGATGCTTATTTTCCAAAAGCATATCAAATAGAGGAACAGTTAAATATTCTGGAGGATCACCTGCAATATTCCTTTAATAATGATCCAATGAATCAATTGTATGAAATTCGAACCATGATATCGAAATTAAGAAGAATTATATTGCCTATGAATGATTTAATGTACAGGATTATTCATTCTGAAAGAATCAGTGCCCTTTCTGAACATCACCATTATCTCAATGATGTGTACGATCACCTAATGAAATTAAAGGAGCTGGTTGATGGATACAAAGAATTCTCTACAGACCTGAGGGATAGTTATATGGCGGTTAGTTCAAACAAAATGAATGAAACTATGATGACTTTGACCATTATTACGACTATTTTTATGCCATTAACATTTATTGCTGGTTTATACGGAATGAACTTCACTGAAATGCCGGGTTTAACATTTAAATATGGGTATTGGTATGTTCTTTTGTTTATGGTAATTATAACAGTAGTCATGATCATACTATTTATGCTAAAAGGTTGGTTATTCTGGCGAAATGATAAAAAAGATCAAAAATAATAAGGCCTAATGAAATGATATACTCTTCTTTAAGTAGGCAGAATGAGAGGGTGTGTGTTCATATCAATAGGCCTTATTTATTAATATCCGTATTCCCAGTCTATTTCTTCTGGATGCCAAATAGTAAGGTAGGATTTCAAACATGGTGATTCATCAAATTGTAGATTCCTATACTTCTCTACATCCGTAAATCTAATATCCTCTACACAGGCAACTACATGGTCTTCTTCATAGATTATGGCAGTACCTTTCATCATCGGACCCCTTCTTTCCAGTGGATAAGTTTTATCTTTTCTTATCCGTATCATAATCCTATTGCAAATTACTGTCTATAACTTTGAGTAAAGCTTCACATAATACACAAGTTTAAGGAATAAATTTTAATTTTAAATAAAAATACTTTAATTTAATCCGATAAATGATAGAAAGGGTATCTAAAAGAACTGGATTTGTTTATAAAGGGAGTAATCATTAGGTAGATGGAAGGGCGCTGATTAAAGTGAATGAACAGAAGGGTATTCTGCTCGAGAGCGGTACAAATGAGTTAGAGATTGTGGAATTTGGTATCGGTAATCACAAATTCGGTATCAACGTTATTAAAGTCAAGGAGATCATTAATCCGGTGCCTGTAACAGGTGTTCCCCAAACACATCATTATGTGGAAGGAATCATTGAACTGCGTGGAGAAATTTTACCTGTAGTGGATATTGCAAAGGCACTGAATTTACCAACATCTATGCAACCACAAAAAGATAAATTTATTGTAACTGAGTTTAATAAAATGAAAGTAATCTTTCATGTACATACTGTTACGCAAATCCATCGGATTTCTTGGAATCAAATTGAAAAACCAACGGAGATGTATCAAGGCTTGGATAGCCAAATCACAGGTGTTATAAAATTGAATAATGAAATGTTATTACTACTTGACTATGAGAGAATTATCTTAGAAATCAATCCGGAATCAGGGATAACGGTTGCACAGATTCAAAAATTAGGTGTTAGAGAACGATCTGAAAAGCGTTTGTTAATAGCTGAAGATTCCCCCTTATTGCGCAAGCTATTGCTGGAGACGTTAAAAGAAGCTGGGTATGAACAACTTGATTTCTTTGAAAATGGCCAGGATGCGCTAGCCTTTTTGGAAAGTAAGGCACAAGCAGGCACCTTACAAGAGGATATACAG
Source organism: Pradoshia sp. TA40_28 (assembly GCF_059694525.1). Taxonomy (NCBI): domain Bacteria; kingdom Bacillati; phylum Bacillota; class Bacilli; order Caryophanales; family Bacillaceae; genus Pradoshia; species Pradoshia sp. TA40_28. The sequence continues at coordinate 72,193 of NZ_JCATZO010000006.1, read as the reverse complement.
TTGGTTATTACAGATATTGAAATGCCACAAATGGATGGGCATCATTTCACAAAAAGAATAAAAGGAAATCCAGCCTTATCTGACCTGCCTGTCATTATTTTTTCATCTCTTATAACAGATGATTTAAAGCATAAGGGAGAGTTGGTAGGAGCGGATGCACAAATCAGTAAACCTGAGATTGCTGAACTGGTTAGACAAATAGACCGCTTTTTACAAAAATAAAGCTGTTGAACGAAAGGTTCAGCAGCTTTATTTTTTCCAGTTTTGATATGGATAGGATTCACCGAGGCGGGTAAAAGTCGGTTTGTAGTATTTCTTTTTATACTCATTAGGGGGATCCTCATTCGTCTGTTCCTTACAGCCGGTATAAGACATTAATATTTTTTTTGCTTTAGATAAGGATAGCCGGGAAGATGGATTTCTCACTTCTTTTGATAAATGGCCAAGATGAGTTAATGTTTGAAAATCATCCTTTGAGGGTGGGATATGGAATGTGTATCTTCCGCATTGTATAAGTACATCTGATTGTTGGAAGCTTAAGTGAGGATGGTCGGAATATTGCAGACCTAATTTTTTTGCTTTACCTTCTTCAAGCATTTTAATAATGGTTTTTTTCTTTAGCTTATATAAGAATTTAGGATCTGGTGCCGTTTTTGCATGTCTATTCACAGAATAGATTGCTTCTCCCAAATCATCAGCAGTAAAACAGGTGGGATTGGGATGTTTCCCGTTATTTTGGTTCATAAATGTTCCTTTCTTCTCAGAATATTTCATGATCATTAGTACAAGCCTATAATTGATTATAACGCGTTCAGCTATGGGATAAAAGAGAAAACATTTCTTGATACTTGTTTATGAATGATTACATGATTAAAAAGAGATAGATTATCATTAAGAAAGATATGGATTTAGAGAAAAGGAGTGGTCTTTATGCATAGGCTATTCATTACGGGTTTTGGAGGAGCAATCGGTGCATTAGCACGATATGGGATAGGATTACTGATTCCGTATTCAGAAAATGCGATCCCCTTCGTCACTTTATTCATCAATGGTACTGGAAGTTTTGTTTTGGCCAACTTAACCTATTCATCGTTTGAAAATAAAAAAAGTGAGCGTTTAAAATTATTTTTCGGAACCGGACTTTGCGGCGGTTTTACGACAATGAGTACTTTTGCTTTAGAAATAACTAAATTGGCAACCAGTCATCCTATTTTAAGCTTCATTTATCTATTATTAAGCATGGTTGTGGGTCTCGGGATGGCTTGGGTCGGATTTATCGCTGCACGAAGGTTTGGGAGGCGAGTGAGTTGATTGTATTTGTATTAATCGGAGGGTTTTGCGGAACTTGTTTGAGATATTTAATGTCAAGCTGGTTCAGTAAGTACAATCGTTCATTTCCGGTCGCTACCCTTATCGTTAATTTGATTGGTTCCAGTCTAATCGGTGTTTTAGCAGGGCTTGGTATAGAAAAGGGGACTGGATTATATATGTTTACGATGATTGGGGCTATGGGTGCTTTTACCACCTTCTCCACCTTTGCCATAGAAGCTCTGGAACTAATGCTTAGTAAGGATTATCGTAAGTTATGGACCTATATATGTTTTTCATTGGCAGGTTCAATTTTCTGCTGTATGGTTTGGTATCATCTGATGAAAAGTATCGCCTAATAATGGATAGTACCTATGAAATTTCGACAATATATTATAAAATAATTGAAAGAATGTAATTTATTTCTAATAAATAAACTGATAGGTGCCATGTCTATGACAACGTTAAAGAATAACATACTAAAAAAATATAAAGGAAATAAAGGGATAAACATTTCACAGAGTCAGAATGTACTCTTCAATATTTTGTTTCATCATATTGAAGAGTTGGTGTTTGTCATGGAATTTGATGCAGAGAACATATTACGATATGCCTTTATAAATGAATCAGTTTACAAATTAACGGGTATATCTGAAGATTGCATAGGAAATACATGGTACGATTGTTTGCCTGCAGAAAGGGCTGGATTACTTCAGCGATATTATGAACAAGTAAGAGATGATCAAAAACCTGTGTCATTCTTGGATGTATTACATGATCGGGAGGGTCATGAATACTTTGGAGAAACAACCATAAGCCCTCTTTATGATGCTGAAGGAAAGATGGCTTATTTGGTAGGCATAACACACTTGTCTACCCATTCTATAAAAGAGAATGAGTTTGTTATAGAAAGTGAACAAATCTATCGTTCATTAGTGGATCATAATATGGACGCGATTTTTTCGCTTAACTGCAAAGGTGATATCCTAAACTGTAATCCTTCGACTTTGTCGATTACAGGGTATCAGGAAAAGCATCTTAAAAATGCCTCATTTTTTCATTATATTCATTCTGATGACTGTGGAAGGATTATGAATTTATTAGAAAGGGCCTTAAAAGGTTATTCGATGGAAACATCTGATGTGATTTTCCTGCATAAAAAAGGCCATTATATCCAAATTCAACTCAAATCTGTCCCAATCATTGTGAACCATGAAATAAAAGGTGTTTATTTTATTATGCGGGACCTTTCTGAACAGGTGAAGAACACGGAAAAGATTAAATATATGAACTTACATGATCAAATGACAGGACTTTTTAATCGATCTGCTTTAATGAAGGATTTACATGAAGCTATACATCGTGCAAAAGAAGCGAAAAATGAATTTTCTTTAATTTATATGGATCTGGACCGTTTTAAATTTATGAATGATTCTTTTGGGCACCAGTCTGGAGATCAGCTTTTAAAAGTCATCAGCCAGCGTCTTCTATCAATTCAAGGTGGTGACCATTCTGTTTATAGGCAGGGTGGAGATGAGTTTGTTATCTTGCTGGAGAATACATCCAGAGAAGACACCATCCAGTTTATTGAGGGAATTCTAATTCTTCTCGAAGAGCCCTTTCATATTGATAAGCAGCAATATTATGTTACGGCAAGTCTGGGAATTAGTATGTACCCATATGATGGTTCGGATCTAGTCACTTTAATGCAAAAAGCAGATCATGCTCTTTATCAGGTGAAAAAGAGGGGAAGAGCTCACTTTCTATTCTATAGTGCGGGTATGAGGAATGATCAGTTTTCGAATCCTTATTTAATGGATACAAGTTTACGAAGAGCTATTGAAAAAAATGAATTATCGGTATATTATCAACCTCAAATTAACCTGGTTACAAATGAAACAACCAGTTTTGAAGCGTTGTTAAGGTGGAATCATTCCAAGTTGGGATATGTTTCTCCTGCAGAATTTATTCCTGTGGCAGAAGATACAGGATTAATCATCCCAATTGGAGAATGGGTTTTGGAAGAAGTCTGCAAGCAACTTAATAAGTGGAATCTAAGTGGGTATTCTACGAAAGTAGCCATAAATTTGTCACCCAAACAATTTCAGCAGCCAAATATTGTTGAAACAATCCAACAGTATATGCTTCAGTATGATATTAAAGCCTCTTCATTGGAAATAGAAATTACTGAAGGAACCATTCAGGATACGCAAGAAACGAATGAAACACTGATAGAAATGAAAAAATTAGGATTGAGTATATCGGTGGATGATTTTGGAACAGGGTATTCATCTTTAAGTTATTTGAAGCAATTCCCATTAAATACGCTAAAAATAGACCGTTCTTTTATAAGTGAACTGATGACCGACAGTAAGGATGCAGCAATTACAAGAACAATTATCCATTTGGGACATAGTTTAGGGCTCGAAGTTATCGCAGAGGGCGTTGAAACAAAGGAACAGGTGGAATTCTTGTTAGATATACAATGTGAAAAAGCGCAGGGGTTTTATTTTTCAAGACCAATCCCTGCTGTTGAAGCAGAGCAGCAATTTCTGAAAAAAAAGCACTAGAAAAGGCAAACAACAGTCATTTCATAAATCCACAGGATAGACAGGCAAATGTCTGTTAACCTATGGGCATATAAAAGCTGTTGTTTGCCTATTATTGTTTCTTGAGGCCAGCTGTACCATTTTGCAAATCAATCACCGTAATTTCTGGACGTGAAAATAGGCGGTAGGGAATTCTGGTGGTCCCGAGACCACGATTTACATACAAGGATAATTGGTCAACTGAATAGGATCCTTCGCTATACTTTTCTGCAAAAGGAGGGGTTACGATCGCACCTAGCAGTGGAATTTGAATTTGTCCGCCATGACTATGTCCGCTTAATTGTAATTGAACAGGGTATCTGGCTGCAGAATCAGCATAATCAGGAGCGTGTGACATAAGAATAGTAAATAATTCATTTGATTGTTCCGGTATGCTAACATCCAGACTTGGCTTGCCGAGCATTGCATCATCAACTCCGCTTATAACGATTTGACTGCCATCCGCATGGGTAATGATGTTTGATTCATTTACCAACAGGGTAAATCCATTATTAGTCATGATCTCTTTGTACATCTCTGTCCCATAACCCCCATGGTCATGATTGCCATATACACTATATTTACCAAGCGGTGCCTTCAGTTGACTTAATAATCTATTAAGTTCAGGGGTTACCTGATATTCATTCGGATTATCCATTAAATCACCTGTAAAGCAAATGATATCAGGCTCAAGTGATTGAATGGTTTCAATCGTTTTTTCTAAATCTGATAGATTATATTGAAAACCTAAATGAGTATCACTGAATTGAACAATCCGTATATTATTAAAGGATTCAGGAATGCGTGGATGTGAATAACTATAATTCGTAATATCAATCCAGGAAGGTTCAATATCTTTCATATAAAAACGCCCTCCTACAAGAGAGCAAAAAATAGTTGCTATATAGATGAATGATCTTTTTAAAAAGAGTCGTCTAGTTATTTTTTTCATAGTAAGGTTCCTATCTCATAATGGTCAATCTTATCCTATCATTCATTATGCTGATTGTTAAGATGTATGAATATTAATTTTTGGTTACAAATATATGTGCTATTTGGTCTATAGATTAACAGAATGTATTAAGGTAAAATGTAAGAATGATAGGTATTTAGATTGATTAGATTTATAATTTATATCAGTTAACTGAATGGACAGTTTCATTCTGAGGACGAGGGTGTTGCAGATGAAAAGAGCCAAATCATACGAAATGATCTACCTTCCTTCAAAAATAGGGATGATCAAAGTATACATGTATGGATTTCATAAAAATGGAGATCCAGGCAGAGTATTTGTTATGCTTAATGATTTAAAGGTAAACAGCAAAGGGACAAATAAGAAAGAAACCTTAATAAGTACTCTTTCTAAACTAAATGAGCTCATTAATCAATCATAAAGTGTACTAAAATACATACATGAAAATATCAAAATTTTTTTATTGTTAAAAAGCATAGCTAGCTGGCTATCCTTTCAGACTGTAGACAAATCCCTTATTTTTTAGGGCTTGTCTACAGTTTTTTTGTTTTCGCTATTCTTTCCGATTCGGTTAAAGCTATTTTTACAGAATGGGCTCGCTTTCCGCGGGCAAGAATCAAGCCAGCTCGCGCTCCGCACTGAGGAGTCTAGGGTACGCTTGTTTTTCTCATAAAAGTCTCTCCTATTAATATATTAGTTACTAATTTTAATTTTGGATATAATTAACAGAATTTTGTGATATAATAAAAAGTGAATGTTCATTCATTTTTTGGAGGGGTGTTATGAAGGGGAAAGTAGTGATTGTTACTGGTGGTTCAAGTGGGATGGGGAAGGCTATGGCATATCGTTTTGCGCAAGAGGGGGCAAAAGTGGTCATAACTGGAAGGAATAAAGAGAAACTGGAAAACACATTAAAGGAGTTTCCTGTTGGTCCGGAGAATACATTAGCCGTTCAGATGGATGTTCGTAATGTCGAGGATGTTCAGAGAACAATTGATGAGACAGTAAGTAAATTTGGCACTATTGATTATTTAATAAATAACGCAGCAGGGAATTTTATCTGTCCTGCTGAGGATTTATCACCGAATGGATGGAGATCTGTCATTGACATAGTCCTAAATGGTACCTTTTACTGCAGTAGTTTAGTAGGAAAGTATTGGATCGAAAAAGGGATTAAGGGATCTATCATAAATATGGTGGCTACCTATGCGTGGGATGCTGGTCCATATGTCATTCACTCAGCTTCTGCAAAGGCCGGTGTTCTGGCAATGACAAGAACTTTAGCTGTAGAATGGGGAAAAAAATACGGTTTTAGAGTAAATGCGATCGCTCCTGGACCGATTGAAAGGACTGGAGGAGCTGATAAGTTATTTCAGTCTGAAGAAGCGGCTCAAAGAACGCTCGAAAGTGTTCCTCTTGGAAGAATGGGAAAACCGGAGGAAATCGCTGATTTAGCATTGTATCTATTATCTGATCGTTCTTATTTCATTAACGGTGATTGTATCACTATGGATGGCGGTGCTCATCTCAATAAGTTTCCTTTTTAATGATAGATGAGGCTAAAATATCGCGTGAAGGTTTTTAGTTTTAGGCAATATAAATATGTAGAAAAAGGAATCCAATTAAGTGAATACAATTGGATTCCTTTTTGTGCTATCTATACTTCATTTTAAATAGAGTCATTCGGTGTTTTTTTTTGAGTTCACTCTTCTTTAACTAAAAAGGGCTAGGACTATTATTTTATCTTATTAAGTAGATGATGCTACTATAAATGAATAGTACTTTAAATCAATCGAGGTGTATGAATGAAGTTAGGTGAGTTTGCAATTGGACAGGTATTCGAAACTAAATCATATAAATTATCTGCAGAGGATATTATGAAATTTGCAGCTGAGTTTGATCCTCAGTATATGCATTTGGATGAGGAAAAAGCAAATCAGGGAAGGTTTAATGGAATTATTGCTTCTGGTATACATACATTAGCCATTTCATTTAAATTGTGGGTTGAACAAGGTATCTATGGTGATGATGTCATCGCTGGAACAAAGATGAATAATATAAAATTTATAAAGCCCGTCTATCCCAATGATGAATTACATACCATTGTTGAGGTTATTGACAAGGAAGCGAAGAAAAATGAAACGGGAATTCTTACAGTATTATTAACTACTTTTAATGATAAAGAAGAAAAAGTTTTTGAGGGTGAATTGTCCGTTTTAATAAAACGATAATGAAATACGAACAGTGACTAGCTTTTAAATGAAATGGTCCTCTGGAATCTAAAAGTAGAATCATCGATTACTATCTGAGGGAAAGATGTTGGCCCATCAATCTCCTGTTGGCTTCTTTTTTTCTTTTTTCTATATAAAGTGTTTATTCTGGTAAAAAGGGGAATAAGCTAATTAAAGGCCTTAAGATAGATGTATTCAAAAAGGAGGATCATAATGAAAAAGGTTTTAACATCATTGTTTACTGTCATACTTGCATTAGCAGTTTCTCCTCTTGCGAAAGCGGATGCTAGCAGCGAATTGGACAAACAGCAAGTATTTAATCTACTGGATGAGTCATTTCAATTGCAAGTATCTCTCTCTGAACAACCAAGAACAATGGACGAAATACGCGATTTATTAGGAAAATCCTTCTCTAAGGAATACACTGAGGATTTTATAAACATGAATGTACAAGAAAATATGGACGGCAGTGGTTACCAAACTTATGGTACCGATATAGCACTCTATTATATTCCGTTTTTTACATATAGTGATCGTACTAAATTTGGATATAGCTCAACGAATGACCAGTGGTATGTTTATGAATGGTTTCCGGAAAGTACCGATGGGCCAATAAGCTCTGAAGGGCATTATGAAGCAATCGGGCTATTCTATGATGAAAATAAATGGATGATTAATGATTATCAAATTGCTTTCGACCCGGAAGTACTTGATAGCAGTAAAGAAACGGTGCAAAAGGTGAGTAAAGAGGAAGAACCATCCAGTCAAACTTTAGTAGATGACATAACCAATTATATAAGCTATGGATTTATTAATCAAATGTCTCATTGGTTTGGTATAAATGGTCTAAAATAATCACCAAAGAAAAAGCTAATCCTTGTATACAAATAGGATTAGCTTTTCTATTGTTAATTTGAGCTGTTTAGCTGTTTCAAAATTCGCTCCTGATCAAATCCAATGATTACTTCATCCCCAATCACAAAAGTGGGGGTAGAATAAGAATCGTATTTTGTTACTAACATTTTTTTTGCCTTGGCATCCTTCTGAATATCTTTTAAGATATACGGAATATTGTGCTCATCAAAATAATTTTTAGCGTAAGCGCATGGCGGACAGCCTGGTTGTGTAAAAAAGATAATGGGTTTCACTGTTTTTCCTTCTTTCGAATGATTTCTTTCTACTAGTATACATGAAACTTGCAATGAGGAAGGCTTAATACATTTTTTTTCTTTCCTCTATTAATGAGTAAAACGGACAAGACACAGATTCGTTATTTTAATGGGAGAGATGGGTACATTAAAAATATAAGGGAATAGTATGCTGCATCACTCATATTGTCATTTTAGATTTGGAACAATAAGAGAAGAAAAGTATATAAAGCTAATTTTATTAATGAAAAAATAGCCCTGGAATTTTTCTTAGAACGTTTTTATGATAAAATGAGAAAGTCTCTTGAAAAAAGAGATGAAATAAAGGGTATAACCATCAAATACGGTATAATGAATTTGGGTGTTCAAATTATGCCTATTCCTATATTCTGTTACTAATGGCCAGTCCATAAGAAACAATATTTATTTGTTGGTAAGTCATGAAAGGAGCATATATTAGATATGTCACGATTACAAGGAATTCTATCACGTTTAAAAAACCTACAGGAGCAAGGGAAAGTATCTGATACAGCACAACGTGTGTTTGAAGTTGAAGGCCAGGTTAAATGCCAGGTTTCTTATTTCGATAAAACTGAAACATTCGAGCTAGAGATTTTCCAGGACAAAGGAAAGACTATGAAGTATCAATTTGATAACATTGATATGATTGCAATTGAAATTTTCGAGTTAATCTATAGCTAATTTGAAAATAAGATGATTTGGTTATGATCCATTATCATTTTCCTGATGGCATTTGTCCTAATTGTGGAAGTAGAATTCTGAAATGCTCTTACTAAAATTAAGCCTGAAGTGGAGAAGAAGGATCTATTACTACTGGCGGTTTGATACTTGAGTCATCCGAGCACAAACAAAAGTGGATAAACAGGAATTAACTATATAAGGGGTACTTAACCATGTTAGATATACAAAAGTTAGATGGATTTGAACTGACTGTGAAGGATTTAATGATTTCATCTGAACGTGTTGCTCATGTGCAACAGGAAAATAATCTGGAACATGCTTTATTGGTACTAACACGAAGTGGATATACTGCTATACCAGTACTGGATCATGACTATAAGTTGCATGGATTGATCAGTACACCAAAAATCATGGATGCAATATTGGGTCTTGAGCGAATTGAATTTGAAAAACTGGAAGAGATGAAGGTTGCCGAAGTTATGGATTCAAGTCTCCCATGTCTTAAAGAAGATGATTCAATTGAGAGAGCGATGGATTTACTTATTGACCATCCATTTATTTGTGTCGTCGGTACAGCAGGAACATTCGAAGGGATATTGACCAGAAGGCAAGTTATGAAGCAAACCAACCGTATATTAAAAATCATTAAATATAATTAAAATCAGTCATCTCTATCAATGAATTACGAAATAGCACAGATTATATAAAAACATCCGGACTAATTCCGGGTGTTTTTTGTATTGGATAAAATGATTAAGAACTACATAATAAGGTTGAGGAAAGAAAAAGTGTTAGTGCTAAAATTCCGTTCATAAGCCCTATGTTTAAGTTAAATATTCGAAAGTACGCTTTATTCTGGAAATAAACTTAGTTAAAATGAATAGAGGAGGGGGCCATGGAAAGATGGAGTTAAACCATGCATCACATAAAGCAAAGCGGGAGAAGAGGGAGACAAAACGACCGCTTGTGCTAATTTCGATTATATTAGCCTTATTTATGGGTGCTATAGAAGGGACGATTGTTTCTACAGCCTTGCCTGAAATTGTTGGCGAGCTGGGAGGTTTCTCCTTATATAGCTGGGTTTTCTCTGCCTACTTGCTAATGAATGCCGTAACTGTATTGATATATGGCAAGTTATCAGATTTATTTGGCAGAAAACCGGTATTATTATTCGGACTTACAGTTTTTCTGTTGGGGTCTCTTGGTTCTGGATATGCCTGGTCCATGCAAAGCTTAATTGTTTTCCGTTTAATCCAGGGTTTTGGAGCAGGAGCCATTACTCCGGTAGCGATGACGATTGTCGGGGATATTTACAAGAAAGAGGAAAGGGCAAAAATACAAGGGTATTTGTCCAGTGTTTGGGGCATATCGGCGATTTTAGGACCCGCGCTTGGTGGGTTACTGATTGAGTATATATCATGGAGCTGGATATTTTGGATGAATATCCCGCTAGGATTGCTCTCTATAGCCGGTTTATTGTTTTTCTTTCATGAGCATAAACACGTTAAAAAGCAAAAAGTCGATTATATCGGATCTGCACTGCTTACGGTTATCTTATTACTTCTAATGTATACCTTTGTAGAAGGTGGAATAGCCTTTTCCTGGATTTCATTTACCAGCTTGTTGTTAATCTCCTTTATCCTCTTTTTGTCCATATTATTTGTTAAGCATGAGAATAGAACTAACGAACCGGTTATGCCCTTTTCTATCTGGAAAAACAAATTAATTTTGTTTGCCAATCTGACATCTTTAACGACTGGAATTATGATGATTGGGATATCAAGTTATTTACCGACATTTGTACAGGGGGTCATGGGAAAATCGCCAACTATTGCAGGCTTTACACTTACTGCAATGTCTATTGGATGGCCAATCGCCTCTACCCTATCAGGTAATATGATGTTGAAAATTGGCTATCGCCGTACTTGTATGATAGGAGGCTTTTTTATTGTTTTGGGAGGCTTCGTCTTTACACTTTTGCCTCATTATGTTCACGTCATGTTGGCAGCATCAGGATCATTTCTGTTTGGAGTAGGAATGGGTCTGACAAGTACAGCTTTCATTGTTTCCATCCAATCCAATGTGGAATGGAATCAAAGAGGTGTTGCTACGGCTGCAAATACGTTTATGGGGAATCTGGGAAATACGATTGGTGCTGCCCTTTTGGGAGGAATTTTGAATAATCGACTAAATGCCTACTTTATACAGAATGGAGAAGGGAATGAAACGTTACATCTAAACTCAATAAATGAATTATTGAACTCGGATATTCGTTCTTCGTTAGAGTCAGGCAGAATGCTGATCCTCCAGAACGGATTGACCCATTCATTAAGCATCGTTTATATTATTGTCTTTATTTTAGCGATTGTGAGTGCAATATTGATCCTGAAAATGCCGAAAGAGGGTAAGATTAGCTAAGTGAAATTAGCTATATTGAATTATTTGCAGTTCAGCAGACTATAAAGGTAAAATAAAATGAATGTCTGATTAAGTTAGATTGGTTTGTGAGGGGAATAAATGGTTATAACTGATTTTGAATTATTGGATACTCTTGCTGTTGAATTAAATTTACGTAAGACTGCTGAGAGAATGTTTGTCTCTCAGCCAGCACTCTCACAGCGTCTTCAATCAATAGAGAGAGAATGGGGAACCCCGCTTTTTATAAGGTCAACAAAAGGGATGACGTTAACAGAGGCCGGAGAAATTGTTGTTCAATTTGCAAGGGAATCACTGAAATTGAAAGAAAAAACACGTGAAAAAGTAGATGCTCTTAATCATAATGTGCAAGGGACATTAAAGATTGCCAGTGCTTCTATCGTAGGTCAATACTGGCTTCCAACCGTTTTAAAAGAATATGTCAGTAAATATCCGAATGTTAAAATTTCATTGGTTACAGGTTGGAGCAGTGAAATGATTGAAAATATATATAATGGGGATTCTCATATTGGTATACTAAGAGGAGCACCTGATTGGCATGGTTATAAAAAACTATTGTTTAGTGATCATTTGTACCTTGTAGATACCGAATTGAGCCAATTATCGGATGCGTTATCGACAGAAAGACCCTTCATCTTGTTTAAAAGTGATTCGAACTATTATCGAGAAATTCAAAACTGGTGGATTCGCCATTATGGAATCCCTCCGACACGGACCATTTTGGTTGATCAAATTGAAACCTGTAAACAGATGGTGATGAACGGAATAGGATATGCCATTTTACCTGGCATTTCTCTGAGAGAAGGGGAAGCTTCTTATTTTAAACATCCCTTGTATGACTTGGAGGGACAGTCTGTAGAAAGAAAGACATGGTTGGTAAGTTATGATGCTTCACTTGAACTTAGACAGGTTAAGGCATTTGTTAGTTTAGTAGAGGAAATGGTCAATAAGCAGAAATGAAATCTCATTTCTTGTCTTTCTTAATCATGTTTGTTAAAGTAATAGAAAATTATTTAGGGGAGAGAAATAATACATGAAAATGATGGATGCAAATGAAATTATCTCTTTTATCGGTAATAGCGTTAAAAAAACTCCGGTAAAGGTATACATAAAGGGAGATATCAGTGATCTTACGTTTAATCCTGAAGTTAAGTCCTTTATTAATGGAAATACAGGGGTTATTTTTGGTGAGTGGTCTGATATTCAACCGACATTAGAAGAAAATAAGGCGAAAATTGAAGATTATGTAATTGAAAATGACCGTCGAAACTCTGCTATTCCACTGTTAGATTTAAAAGGGATTAATGCAAGAATTGAGCCGGGTGCCATTATCCGCGATCAAGTTCATATTGGCAATAATGCAGTTATTATGATGGGTGCTTCCATTAATATTGGTGCAAGCATCGGTGATAAGACGATGATCGATATGAACGCAGTGCTTGGAGGACGTGCTACAGTCGGCGAAAATTGCCATATTGGTGCAGGGGCAGTATTAGCTGGAGTAATTGAGCCGCCATCCGCCAATCCGGTTGTGATTGAGGATAATGTACTGGTTGGTGCCAATGCGGTTATCCTAGAAGGTGTCCGAGTAGGTGAAGGAGCTGTAGTTGCAGCAGGAGCTATCGTAGTTGAAGATGTTCCAGCTCATACAGTAGTGGCGGGTGTCCCGGCAAAAGTGATTAAAAAGATTGATGAAAAGACGAAATCTAAAGTTGAAATAAAGGAAGAGCTTCGTCAATTATAAAAAGTATGGAAAGGCGTGGAGATCTTGATTTCCGCGCCTATTTTAAATTGGAGAAGAGGTGGGCTTTGATATGGAGAAACTAATCGCGATTAGGAGAGATTTGCACCGAATTCCTGAACCCGGGTATAAGGAATTTAAGACTCAGCAATATTTGATTGAGTACATAAAAAATTTACCCGAGGACCGTATTGAATGGGAAAAATGGAGAACGGGTATCTTTGTTAGAGTGAAAGGATTAGCACCGGGAAAAACAATCGGATATCGTGCTGATATAGATGGGTTACCGATCAGAGAAGAAACGGAACTGTCTTTTAAATCTGAACATGCAGATTATATGCATGCCTGTGGCCATGATTTTCATATGACTATTGCCCTTGGCGTATTGACAGATCTTGTTGAAAATCCAATTAATGATCATGTTTTATTTATGTTCCAGCCTGCTGAAGAGGGGCCTGGCGGAGCAGAAGAGATGATTGCAAGTGAACATTTTTTAAAATGGAAGCCGGATTTAATTTTTGGATTGCACATAGCTCCCGAATATCCGGTAGGAACGATTGCGACCAAAACAGGCTTGCTCTTTGCTAATACGTCGGAGCTTTTTATTGATTTTAAGGGCAAGGGTGGTCATGCTGCCTATCCGCATTTAACGAATGACATGGTGATTGCATCCTGCCAGTTTGTCAATCAGCTTCAGACGATTGTGGCAAGAAATATTAATCCGCTCGATTCAGCTGTTGTTACGATTGGAAAAATAACAGGAGGTACCGTGCAAAATAGTATTGCCGAAAATGCCCGTATTGAAGGAACGATTCGGACACTTTCTGAAGAATCTATGCTGTTGATTCGCGGGCGGATACTGGATATGGCCAAAGGAATGGAAGTGGCTCTTGGTTGTGAAATAAACGTTAATTTTGGAGCAGCATACTACCAGGTGTATAATGAAGAGCAATTGACCGAAGAGTTTATGGATTTTCTTTATCAACGTCAGGATACGTCATTTGTGAAGTGTATGGAAGCAATGACGGGTGAGGATTTCGGATATATGATTAAAGATACACCAGGCTTTATGTTCTGGCTTGGTGTTCAGTCCTCTTATGGATTACATCATTCAAAATTAAATCCTGATGAGAGGGCTTTGCCTTTTGCTGTATCCGTTATATCAGACTATATTCGCATGAAATCAAAATAAAAAGATAAACCCGGCTGCAAAGAGGCAACCGGGTTTTATTCTTATTATGCATCTCCTTCAACAGTATATTTACGTCTGATTTGATCAATAGCCAATTTTATTTGAGAACGTAATTGCCGTTCAACATGGTATTGCTGTCCGTTAGTTGTTCTGGCAACAATTCGGATCGTATAATCTGCTGTACCAATATCCTGAATGCCTAGAATTTCTGGTCCCATAAGGATATCATCATCTTTTTCAGCCAATGAATGGCATATTTCTTTTATGGCTTTTGTAATTTCTTCTAAATTATCCTCTGCTTTAAGTTTTATCTCCACCATAGCACGCATGGCACCGCGTGAATGATTACTTAATATGGCAACCTGTCGATTTGGGATGAAGTGAAGACTGCCATCAAAACCTCTTATTTGGATTGTTTTAAGTCCTACTACCTCTACAACGCCGTTAATAACTCCTATTGTCACTTCATCGCCAACATCAATTTGTTTTTCTAAGAGGATAAAAAAGCCTGTTACTACATCACTCACTAAACCCTGCGCTCCAAAACCAACCGCTAAGCCAACGATTCCAGCACCGGCAAGGATTGCAGTAACATCAATTTGGAACATTTCCAGGATGGTAACAATTAAGATAAATATAAAAACATATCCAAAAGCGTTTTTTGTTAAGGATTCCAATGTTTTAGTGCGATTATCTGAAAGATGTTCCTTCGCCTGCATGCGAGAGAAAATCGTTTCAATGACTTTAAAGGTACATGCTCGGACTACTTTATAGATTAAATAAAATATAAAGATTTTTAGAGCCAAAATGCCAATATCAAAAAGCCAGCCTTCCCATTTTAAATCTGAAAATTTGAAACCCATTACCGTCATCTGATCCATTAAACCAATCCTTTCTCCTAACTACCTCTTATAAGCAGAAGTGTTCTTGTATGGTAGATCCTATTTTTTTGGTATACTATAATCTTGATATCATAGGAATGTATATACATTCTTTTCCTATCATCATAGAATAATATAGATATACCTTATAGGAAGTTCAAGGGTTTGCCAAGTGAAAGGTAAAATGTTCAAAAAGACATAATAGTCTTACACGTATTTTGATAGAAGGGTGAAGCTATAGATCATTAAGAGTATTGGTAGAGCTCTTACCTATTCTTTGTTTTTAGAATAATTCATATCATATTAAGTACTTAAAGTATTTTGAAAAATGAGATAGTAGAGGGTATCATTAAAGAGTCATTTGAATTTTCCTATGAAGAAGTGCTCATGAGTATCCTTCATACTAGTCTATTCAGGTTTATAATAAACGCAGGTGATAGCAACTTTTATATTCGTTTGAATTTTTCCAAAAAGTTCGATTGTAAATACTGTATACCTTGGACCATATTATGTATCATTTAGCATATGTGAGAAATTGTTAGATCCGATACACCTTTATATCCAAGAGTCTTATGATTAAAACTGTCAACGGGCTAACAAAAGTATCTTTCATGGTGAGGTATACATGAAAGATCGCTTTTTGTACGCTAAATAATTCTATAGAGTTTAAACTATAAAAAAGGAGGTGTCGTAATCTTGAGCTTTGAATTGCTGACAATAACGATATTATGGTCCTTCCTTTATGTATATGTCATTATCGCTTCCATTGAGTTTGGAGTAGGTTTTTTTACCTATTATGGACGTTTTAAAGGAAAGCAGGTGGGAATTTCTAAATGGAAAGGTCATTATGATTCAAGGCTTTGGCATATTACCATAGTTTTCTTCGTTTTCTTTGTGGCAGGGTTAATGGCATTTTTTCCGGCGACCTTATATTACTTTGGAAGGGCACTAGTTATACCGGGGTTAATTGTTTTATTGTTGGTTCTTATCAGATTTTTTGCCCATTTCATGTACAAACAAGGGAATAAAACAAGTTGGTCTTTTTTATTCATATACGTTTCGACGGGTATCCTCATTCCAGCCTCTTTATCAATAGGACTTACGATATCAGAAGGAGGCTTTATTAAAAGGGAAGGGGAGCAAGTATATTTGCTCGCCAAAAAATTATTCTTGAGCCCTTACTCCTGGAGCGTCGTATTTCTGGCTATTGTAAGTGTCTTATTTATAAGCGCAGTATTCTTGCTGTATTATAAGGAAAAGTTAAAAGATAAGGAAGCTAGTTTGACGGTTAGGGGATATGCTCTATTCTGGAGTGTTCCTACTATGATTGCGGTTGTTTTAGCTACGATTTCACTCAGGGGCCATAATTTACGGCATTTTAATAATGGCTTAGATATTTGGTGGATTTTTGCCATATCTTTATTTTGTTTTATCGCGGCATTATATTTAATTATTCAAAATAAAAGGCATGGTTTAGCTTTTATATTTGTGTTACTTCAATTTTTATTTGCTTTCTTCGGATATGGGATATCACATCTTCCATATATTCTGGATCCATTTATTACATTGGATTCATTTAATGGCCGTTATTTATGGATAACCTTAAGCAGTTTATTGCTTTTTGGGTTAGTGCTGCTTATCCCGTTTATATTGTTGATTAATAAAATGCTATTTCGAACAAAAGAAGAATGAAAAGAGCGAGTCCCACCTTTTAAAGGGACTCGCTCTTTTGTTTGTTACACTTCCATTATAATAGGCAGTATCATTGGACGACGTTTTGTCCTTTCGTATAAGAAAGGTCCCAATGTATCTGTCACTTGGTTTTTAATTTCAGACCACTGTGTAGTTTTGCGTGCCATGATCTTGTTCAAATGCTGTGTGATCAGGTGCTGGGCTTCGTTAATCAAATCTCCTGATTCACGCATATAGACAAATCCGCGAGAAATGATATCTGGACCGGCAGCAATTTTGAATTCTTTCATATTAATGCTTACGACTACAATCACAAGGCCTTCTTCAGATAGAATGCGACGGTCACGTAAGACGATGTTGCCAATGTCCCCGACTCCGCTTCCATCTATATAAACATTCCCTGAAGGCACCTTTCCGGCAACTGTAGCGCTATCCTGGGTAAGTGCGAGAACTTCTCCATTATCCATAATGAAGCAATTTTCTTCTTTTACTCCGCAATCCACAGCTGTTTGCACATGTGTCCGTTGCATACGGTATTCTCCGTGAATTGGCATAAAGAACTTAGGCTTCATTAGTCGAAGCATTAATTTTTGTTCTTCTTGTCCACCGTGGCCGGATGTATGAATATTGCTTAAAGGACCATGAATGACATCTGCTCCTGCACGGAATAACATATTAATTGTACGTGAAACACTGACTGTGTTTCCTGGAATAGGCGATGAAGAGAATACAACCGTGTCACCAGGATTAATTTGAATCTGTCTATGAGTACCATTTGCAATTCTGGATAAGGCGGCCATTGGCTCACCTTGTGAACCTGTACACAGGATTGTTACTTCGTTTGCTGGTAATCTGTTTAGTTGATGTGTATCAATAAACGTCTCTTTAGGTGCTGTGATATAGCCGAGTTGAAGACCTATCTCAATAGCATTTTCCATGCTGCGCCCAAAAACAGCAACTTTCCGGTTGTTTTGTACGGCTGCTTCTGTAACTTGTTGCAGGCGATGAATATTTGAAGCAAAGGTAGCGAAAATAATGCGTCCTTCTACTTTTCGGAATATATCATGTATACTTTCGCCTACTTTGCGCTCAGACATAGTGAAATTAGGAATTTCGCTATTCGTACTGTCTGAGAGAAGGCAAAGCACGCCTTCTTTGCCGATTTCAGCCATTTTAGTTAAATTGGCAGGTTCTCCAACCGGTGTGAAATCAAACTTAAAATCACCGGTATGTACGATATTCCCCTGTGGAGTTTTTACCACAATCCCGAATGCATCTGGAATACTGTGAGTAGTACGGTAAAAAGTGACGGAAGTTTTCCGGAACTTAATTAAATCATCTTCTTTAATCTCATGGATAATGGCTTGTCTCAGTAAACCGTGCTCTTCTAATTTTTTCTTCACTAAACCAATAGCAAGTTTACCGCCATAAAGGGGAATATTCACTTGCTTGAGCAAATAAGGGATCCCGCCAATATGATCTTCGTGTCCATGGGTTATGAATAAACCTTTGATCTTGTCCGCATTTTTCACGAGATAGGAATAATCAGGAATGACATAGTCAATTCCAAGCAATTCGTCCTCCGGAAACTTAATTCCGGCATCAATTAGAATGATTTCATCCTGGAATTGAATGCCGTATGTGTTTTTGCCGATTTCGCCTAGCCCTCCGAGGGCGAAAACAGCTGTTTGGTCGTTTTTGACAAATTTCATATATTAGTCGATCTCCATAATACGAAAATCCGGATTTCTTTTTTCAAATTCCAGATATTCATCTTTAAGAACTTGAACAAATTCAACATTGTATGGAAGGCTTTTCAACTTTTGACGAACATCTCTTTCTGAGTTCCCTTCAACGTATACTGATTTAGTATTTTCGCGAACGGGTGTCTCACCTGCATTTTCTTGAAAAAAAACTTTAAAAACCATGTAAATCTCTCCTAACTTACTCTTGTGAAATTTATAAATAAAGAGGTGGCAAGGAGCAACAACCAGGCCACCTTATCTATTGATAGTTAGTGTTTCTGTAAATATAAAAACGTTCAATAATTCTATTATAAGAAAATATCCTAACATTTGCATGTTTAAACATCTTGCACTAATAGGACTGTAATCTACTTTACCGTATAGAATAAGCCCTCCGCAAGGATATTTGAAGGGCTTTTCAAAAAATTATGCAATTGATTTTCTGCCCATGAGGTCTTTCCATTGTTTAAGAAGCCTTTTTTTGAGCTTTTTTAACATGGCTGACCATCTCCTTTATTTTTATTTTAATGGTTATTACGCGTTTGGTAAACATACTTGGCTAAATGTAAGTCCCTTTTCTGAAAATAAATTTATTTTGTCTACTCCTATGTAGTATATGCTTGTATGCATAAGCTTATATTGTAATTTATTAACAATAGTATGACTCCCGTCGAAAAAGTAGAAATTTGCCACCGAATAAACGGCAAAATTCTATTAGGTTGTATAAGTGATTACAAAGAAGAGGGCAAATCTGAGCTTTTCTTTTAGGCTAAGAAGATTTGTCGTGCAATGGTTTGGTGTCTATTGTGATAGTATGGTTGGTAAGAATGATTTGTTAATATAGATAGTATTGCGCATCTGGGAGGAAATGATTATGGGTAAAATTGTATTTTTTGATATCGATGGTACACTTTTGGATTCAGAAAAAAAATTACCGGATTCTACAAAGGAAGCGATCCATTTACTGAAAAAAAATGGGACCTATGTTGCGATTGCAACGGGGAGAGCACCTTTTATGTTCAGCCATCTTCTTGATGAACTTGAGATAGATTCTTTTGTCAGCTTTAATGGTCAATATGTCGTCTTTGAACAGGAAATGATTTATAAAAATCCACTGTCTCCATCTCAATTAGAACAATTAACAGGGGACAGTCAGTCGAATGGGCATTCCATGGTCTATATGAATGAAAAAACGATGAAAGCTAATGCAGTGCACAATCCATTTATAGAAGAAAGTTTGGGAACTCTTCATTTTCCACATCCTGAAGAGAAAGTGGACTTTTATAAGAATAACGAAATATACCAAGCGTTGTTATTTTGTGAAGAACACCATACAGCACTTTATGAAGGAAACTATCCGGAGCTTCAGTTTATACGCTGGCATCCATATTCAATGGATGTTGTACCAAGTGGCGGTTCAAAGGCAAAAGGGATTGAACATGTGATTAAGCGTAAAGGTTTTTCAATGGATGAAGTTTATGCTTTTGGAGACGGATTGAATGATCTTGAAATGATAAAGGCGGCCGGTACAGGTGTAGTTATGGGGAACGGCGCGGCTATATTAAAAAAAGAAGCCGATTTTATTACAAAAGATGTCGATTCAGATGGAATCTATTACGGATTAAAGGAATTAAAACTCATATAAAAACCGGTGAATATTCACCGGTTTTTATTTATCAATGGCAACAGCATTATCTAAATGGCCATATGGATCTTTAGGATTTATATGATCATAAAACATAACACCGTTTAAATGATCAATTTCATGCTGAATAATAATAGCCATCATACCGCTTAATCTTAGAGTAATTTCTTCTCCATCCAGATTATAGGCATGTACTTTCACTTTATTGTATCGAGGTACATAACCAGGTATGGAACGATCGACTGATAAACATCCTTCTCCAGCTGTTAAATAAGCTTTCTGAACAGAATGGCTTATGATCTTTGGGTTGAAGAGGCAATAGCTATGGAGTTTATTTTTATCATCTGTAGCGTGAATGGCAATCATTCTTTTTGAAATATTAATTTGAGGAGCTGCTAAGCCTACTCCAGCACGCAAACCATATTTTTCGGCTATTTCCGGGTTCTGGCTGTTTTGAACATATTCCATTAAGCTTTTGAGAATCTCCTTGTCCTCTTTTGTAGGGGGAATTTGTACTTCCTCTGCTCTTTTTCGGAGCGTCGGATGTCCTTCTCTAATAATATCATCCATTGTAATCATTATTTCACCTCATAAAACAATCCATTTATTTATCTATATAGTCTATCAAACCCTGAATAAAAAGTTAATTAAGACATCATCAATCTTACCATACATGTAAATTATTTTATAACCCTGTTTCCTGAAAAAGCAGTTAAGAAACCTGAATGGTTAAGATCGATTAATATGTTTAGGAATAAGATTTTAAACTTGTTTAGATTACAAAATAGCCTATATGGGTATTAATTCTTCTGATTAGGTTGTTTGTGTTGTCAAAATATTTCCATTTCGATATAGTAAAGTTGGAATGGATGGGAGTGTTTATTGTGAAGTATGTTAAAAAGTTCTCTATTCTTTCAGGGGTAATCGTGTTAATGATTGCGTTAACAGGATGTCTAAATAAAAGTACTCCGGAAGAGAATATTTATGAGACGCTAGAAGAGGTAGCAGCAATTGAAAAAGACTTTGAAAAGCAACAGAAGCCACTTCAAAAGCTGGAAGAAGAAGATAATGAGTTGTACGGTAAAATCATAAAATTAGGAATGAAAGAAATGGACGAAATCAAAATTTTGTCTAACGATGCAATCAAAGGGATAGAAAAAAGGCAAGAATTAATGAAGGAAGAAAAGGCTGCAATTGATAAAGCGAAAGAACGCTTCAAAGACTTGGATGGACAAATAGAAAAATTGGAAGATGCATCTTTACAAACAGAAGCGAAGGATTTAAAGGATCTTATGACAAGCAGGTTTGATGAGTATGATCAATTGTATAAATATTATACAAAGAGTCTTACGCAGGAAAATGATTTGTACAATCTCTTTAAGAAAGAGGATGTAACTAAAGATGAATTGGAAGAAAAGATTAAATCCATTAATGAAACGTATGATTCATTGATGAAATCAAATCAAACATTCAATGATTTAACGAACCAATATAACGAAAAAAAGATTGCTTTTTATAAAAGTGCGAAACTAGATGTTGATTCAGAGCAAGAAAAGAGCCATCCAGAGTGATGGCTTTTTTCTTTGGAAATCCAAGCGTTGATAAAGTTTTGGTAGGTTTTGTTAAGGTAAATAACTCCATTGATTTTTATCAAGTATCGTTTATGATTATATTTATTATCATTTAGAAATGGTTATTAGTTTTATGCAATTTATTCTATTGTGTGCTTGGTGCTTTCAATTGTTTTGTCCGTAATAATTTGGGGGATTATAGTACAGAGAGCGCATTATAGTAAGCGGTTTCTTACACGTTCTGTATTAATATAAAAACATATTAATATATAACAGTTTTGTATTGTGTAAAGTTTGTGAAAATGTTTACATACTTTAAAGCTTTTAAGTTGACGGCTAATATTTAAATCGTGTAAACTGTAACCGTTGATACAGTTGTACTACTTTTTATCAAAAGAAAACTAATACAGTTCTCTAATGGTTAGATGTGGAAAACTGGTATTATGATAATATAAAGATGGAATATTTACCATTTATAGAAAGGAAGATGTGAATCCTATGGCTTCTAAACAACAAAAAGTCCTTTTTGAGGCAGAGAAGCAGTTGGAAAGCGTAAGCGACCAGTTCAAAACTTTACAAATTTTAAATGAAGAGGGAGAAGTCGTAAATAAATCAGCAATGCCTGAATTAAGCGACGAACAGCTTCAAGAATTAATGAGAAGAATGGTTTACACTCGTATTCTTGATCAACGCTCTATCTCTTTGAATAGACAAGGTCGTCTTGGTTTCTATGCTCCAACAGCTGGACAAGAAGCTTCACAATTGGCATCTCAATTCGCTTTGGAAAAAGAAGATTTCATTTTACCTGGTTATCGTGACGTTCCACAAATGATTTGGCACGGACTGCCATTGACACAAGCATTCTTGTTCTCTCGTGGTCATTTTGCAGGTAACCAAATTCCTGAAGATGTTAATGTGATTTCACCACAAATCATCATTGGTGCACAATATGTACAATGTGCCGGTGTTGCTCTTGGTATGAAGAAAAAAGGTGCGAAATCCGTTGCGATTACATATACAGGTGACGGTGGTTCTTCTCAAGGTGATTTCTATGAAGGAATTAACTTTGCTGGTGCATTTAAAGCTCCTGCAATCTTTATTGTTCAGAATAACCGTTTTGCGATTTCTACGCCAGTTGAAAAACAATCTGCTGCGAAAACAATTGCACAAAAAGCATTGGCTGCCGGTATCCCTGGTATTCAAGTAGATGGTATGGATCCATTGGCTGTATATGCAGCTGTTAAAGATGCACGTGAAAGAGCAATCAACGGAGAAGGCCCTACATTAATCGAAACTTTAACTTACCGTTATGGTCCACATACAATGGCTGGTGACGATCCAACACGTTACCGTACAGCTGATCTTGATAATGAGTGGGAAAAGAAAGATCCACTTGTTCGCTTCCGTAAATTCCTTGAAGGAAAAGGATTGTGGAGTGAAGAGAAAGAAAATGAAGTAATCGAACAAGCAAAAGAAGATATTAAAGTTGCTATTAAAGAAGCGGATAATACGCCAAAACAAAAAGTAACTGATTTAATCATGAATATGTATGAAGAACTTCCATACAACCTTGAAGAACAATATGAAATTTACAAAGAAAAGGAGTCGAAATAAGCCATGGCCCAAATGACGATGATTCAAGCCATCACTGATGCATTGCGTACTGAAATGCGTAATGATCCTAAAGTTCTCGTTTTTGGTGAGGACGTAGGAGTAAACGGTGGTGTCTTCCGTGCTACTGAAGGATTACAAGAGGAATTTGGAGAAGACCGCATCTTTGACACTCCTTTAGCTGAATCTGGTATTGGTGGATTGGCAATTGGACTTGGTCTACAAGGATTCCGTCCTGTTCCTGAAATTCAATTTTTCGGCTTCGTATTTGAAGTTATGGACTCCATTGCAGGTCAAATGGCTCGTATGAGATACCGTTCCGGTGGTTCATATACTTCACCGATCACTATTCGTTCACCTTTTGGTGGCGGTGTTCATACACCAGAGATGCATGCTGACAGCCTTGAAGGTTTAATGGCTCAAACTCCAGGTGTAAAAGTTGTCATCCCATCAACACCTTACGATGCGAAAGGTTTATTAATCTCATCAATCCGTGATAACGATCCGGTTATTTTCTTGGAACACATGAAATTGTACCGTTCATTCCGTCAAGAAGTGCCAGAAGGCGAATATACAATTCCACTTGGTAAAGCTGATGTGAAAAGAGAAGGTACAGATCTTTCGATTATTACTTATGGTGCAATGGTTCAAGAATCTATTAAAGCTGCAGAGCAACTTGAAAAAGAAGGCGTTTCTGCTGAAGTAGTTGATTTAAGAACAATCAGCCCGCTTGATATTGAGACTATTATTGCATCTGTTGAAAAAACAGGACGCGCAATTGTCGTTCAAGAAGCACAAAAACAAGCAGGTATTGCTGCACAGGTTGTTGCTGAAATTAATGACCGTGCCATTCTTAGTCTGGAAGCACCAGTATTGCGTGTAACTGCACCTGATACAGTATTTGCATTCTCTCAAGCTGAGCCTGTATGGTTGCCAAATCATAAAGATATACTTGAAACTGCAAAAAAAGTTTTAGAATTTTAACATAATAGGAAATGCTCTTGTGGCATTTCCTGACTAACACAACATAACTTTAAAAACTGAAAAGAAAGAGGAGGATGAAAAGCTATGGCTTTTAAATTTAAACTCCCGGATATCGGCGAAGGTATACACGAAGGTGAAATCGTAAAATGGTTTATTAAACCAGGTGATAAAGTACAAGAGGATGACGTACTTTGTGAAGTACAAAATGACAAATCTGTTGTTGAAATCCCATCTCCAGTAGAAGGTACTGTTCAAGAAGTATTAGTTGAAGAAGGTACTGTAGCGGTTGTGGGCGATGTTCTTGTAACATTTGATGCACCAGGCTATGAAGATGTACAATTTAAAGGTGACGAGCATGGGGAAGAAAAAACAGAAGCTCAAGTTCAGTCTACATTAGAAAGCGGACAAGATCTTAAGAAAGAGGCAGCTGCTCCAGCAAACTCAGATAATCCAACTGGTGCAGGTTCTCAACCGCAAACGGAAGAAACTTCTAATGATCGTGTCATCGCTATGCCATCTGTAAGAAAATTTGCAAGAGAAAACGGCGTAGATATTCACAAAGTTACAGGTACAGGTAAAAATGGACGTGTATTGAAAGAAGATATCCAAGCGTTTATGAACGGTGGACAAGAAAGTGCGCCTGTTAAAGAAACAGCTACAGAGCCAGCTGCTAAGCCAGCTGCGACTGCTATTCCAGAAGGAGAATATCCTGAAACTCGTGAAAAAATGAGTGGAATCCGTAAAGCTATTTCTAAAGCAATGGTTAACTCTAAACACACTGCACCACACGTTACATTAATGGACGAAGTAGATGTGACTAAATTGGTTGCTCACAGAAAGAAATTCAAAGAAGTTGCAGCTGAAAAAGGCGTTAAATTAACGTTCCTTCCTTATGTTGTAAAAGCTTTGACAAGTGCATTAAGAGAGTTCCCAGCATTAAATACATCTCTTGATGATGCAACACAAGAAATTATCCATAAACATTATTACAATATCGGTATTGCAGCTGATACTGAAAAAGGACTTCTTGTACCTGTAGTTAAAGATGCAGATCGTAAATCTATGTTTGCTATCTCTAACGAAATCAACACACTTGCTGGAAAAGCTCGTGATGGGAAATTAGCTGCTAACGAAATGAAAGGTGCTTCTTGCACGATTTCCAATATCGGTTCTGCTGGCGGACAATGGTTCACACCTGTTATCAACCATCCAGAAGTTGCGATCCTTGGTATCGGCCGTATTGCTGAAAAGCCAATCGTACGTGATGGTGAAATTGTAGCTGCACCAGTATTATCATTATCTTTAAGCTTTGACCACCGTATGATTGACGGAGCTACTGGCCAAAATGCTTTAAATCATATTAAACGCCTATTAAATGACCCAGAATTATTATTAATGGAGGGATAAGACATGGTAGTTGGAGATTTCCCAATTGAAACAGATACTATAGTAATTGGTGCTGGTCCGGGAGGATACGTAGCGGCAATCCGTGCTGCTCAGCTTGGACAAAAAGTAACAATCGTCGAAAAAGGAAACCTTGGCGGTGTATGTTTGAACGTTGGATGTATTCCATCCAAAGCGTTAATCACAGCAGGACATCGTTATCATGATGCCAAACATTCTGAAGATCTTGGTATTACTGCGGAAAACGTAAAAGTAGATTTCTCTAAAGTTCAAGCCTGGAAAGGTACTGTAGTAGACAAATTAACAAGCGGTGTTGGCGGATTACTTAAAGGTAACAAAGTGGATATCGTTAAAGGTGAAGCTTACTTTGTAGATGCTAATAACATCCGCGTTATGACTGAAAATAGCGCTCAAACGTATACATTCAAAAACGCTATTATTGCAACTGGTTCAAGACCGATCGAATTACCTGCTTTCAAATATTCTGATCGTGTTATCCATTCAACTGGTGCTTTAAACCTTGATCATATTCCAGAGAGCATGGCTATCATCGGTGGCGGCGTAATTGGTGTTGAGCTAGGTTCTGTATATGCTAACTTCGGTACTAAAGTAACCATTTTAGAAGGTATGGATGAAATTTTAGCTGCATTTGAAAAACCAATGTCTTCTATCGTTAAACGTAACTTGAAGAAGAAAGATGTTGATATCTTCACTAAAGTTAAAGCTAAAGGCGTTGAAGAGACAGAAAATGGCGTAGTGGTTACTTATGAAGAAAAAGGCGAAGATAAAAAAGTTGAAGCTGAGTATCTATTAGTAACAGTTGGTAGAAAACCGAATACAGATGAACTTGGTTTAGAACAAGTTGGTATTGAATTAGATGAAAGAGGCTTCATTAAAACTGATAAACAATGCCGTACATCTGTAAATAACATTTTTGCAATTGGCGATATCATTTCTGGACCTCAATTAGCTCATAAAGCTTCTTACGAAGGTAAGATTGCGGCTGAAGTTATTTCCGGTCATGCTGCAGAAATCGATTATCTTGGAATTCCAGCAGTGGTATTCTCTGAGCCTGAACTTGCTACAGTGGGTTATACTGAGCAACAAGGTAAAGATGAAGGTTTAGATATCGTTGCTTCTAAATTCCCATTTGCTGCAAATGGACGTGCTTTAGCCTTGAATGCTGCTGAAGGATTCATGAAGTTAATTACACGTAAAGAAGATGGACTAGTAATAGGTGCGCAAATTGCTGGCCCTGGTGCTTCTGACATGATCGCTGAGCTTGGCCTTGCAATCGAAGCAGGTATGACTGCTGAAGATATTGCAATGACAATTCACGCTCACCCTACATTGGGAGAAATCACAATGGAAGCAGCTGAAGTTGCGATGGGAAGCCCGATCCACATCATTTAATAACTAAAATAAGTGTTCACACCCCTTCTCCATTTGGAGAGGGGGTGTTTTATTATGTCGAGAGATAGTGGTAAAATATAGGTAGAAAATAGTAATTATTATCGAAAGGTGGAATTTCATGAAATTTGGAATAGGATTGTTAGCGGCCATCCTTTTACTTTCCGGGTGCGGCAATGAGGATAATTTAGCAGAAGATAAGCCAAAGAAAAGCTCTGAAGCTGTGCCATCAGAACAAGTTACAAAGCCTGTAAATAATAAAGCGGAAATGAAGGAAGGATTCGTCAAAGAGACAGTGAAACCATCAGAACAAGTTACTCCAATCTATCAAGTTAATCAAACGAATTGGAAGATTGAACCCATTGATGGAGGAAATAAAAAAATTGCACTGCTCACCATTGATGATGCACCAGATCAGTACAGTCTAGAGATGGCAAACAAATTAAAAGAAATGGATGCATCTGCTATATTTTTTGTGAATGGACGCTTTCTGGAATCAGATGATAAAAAAAGGGTGTTAAAACAAATATATGATATGGGCTTTGAAATTGGAAACCATACATATAGCCATGCTTCTCTTCCGGATTTAGATGAAGAGAAACAAAGAGAAGAAATCATTAAGGTGAATGATATGGTCGAAGAGATAACCGGTGAACGGCCGAGATTCTTTAGGGCACCATTTGGAGCGAATACAGATTTCTCCAAGCAAATTGCCAAGGATGAAAATATGCAGTTAATGAACTGGACCATTGGATATGATTGGGAAAAACAATATCAGAATAAAGATGCCTTGGTAAAAATAATGCTCACCAGTAAAGAGTTATATCCTGGAGCAAACTTACTTCTCCATGACCGTAAATGGACTAAAGAAGCTTTGCCTGAGTTAATTGAAGGCTTACGGGCACAAGGGTATACAATAGTTAATTCTCGCGAAATTAAGTCTTTTTAAAAATTTGCATCCTATATAAAAATTTGCAGCCACGATCCTGTTGGCTGCTTTTTCTTTATATATATCTGGTCTGGTTAAGCGGAAATGCTTAGTGTTTTAGAGAGTTTGTTGCATCATAGAATGTATGAGCCGTTAACCTGCCAAAACGTGATTTTTATCGTGAAATGAGAGTTAGGTAATCTTAATAGCAGTTATTTTATTAGATTATAATGGATTATCCTTCCGTTAAATAAATGGAGCTCTCCTTTTAATTTTTTGGATAAGAATTTGGCTAATTCATTCGCTTTTGATTTATCTCCATTTGTTGAGTGCTTAGATAAGTTGATTTGGATATAAGGAGTTCTTTTCTTTATGCCCTCAGGTGCTTCTGAATGTTCATAGTCAACACCAATCGCCATAATATGATAATCTTTCTCCTCGGAGTGCAAGTAAAACCATTGTGATTTGCCTTCATCCGTTTCTTTCAAGACATAAGGAAAGGTGTGTTTGTGATAATCCCATGCTAATTGTTTGGAAGTCTGAGAGAGGGAGCGTTTATACTGATTGATTAATTCTTTAATATCCTCAATCGAGATATCCTTTTTTAACGATCCGTCCTTTATTTTTATAAATGTTGATAAAGACATAATAACCTCCCTGAATGAATTTATTTTTTATTCGTTTGCTTTTCCTGAAAATGGATATTCAGAAAAACGAATGAAATCGGTCTTCTAGTATATGCTTTTTGCTTAATTTTCATTTTAAAAGAGAGGGAAAAATATGAGTTTTATAGAAGGAAAGTAAAAGAAGCAAAAACAGAGGTCTATTTAGTCATCTTATTCCATAAGGGAAATATTTGAAGATAATTAAACCTAATATTTTTAATGTGTTATACAATTTAGGCTTGAAATATTAATTGAGTTATACTATTATTAATTTATGGAATAAAAACGCTTTCATGGAAGGTGTTTACATTTAGCAAAGGAGATGAAATGAATGGGTACAATCGTATGTACAGGATGCAACAATACAATTGAGCACTATGAAGATGAAAAAGTAACAGTATTGTATGCAACATGCACTGATTGCAACAGTTGTGAGCAAGAGTAGACGTGGTCCAATAACCAGTTCATTTCAACTATCTATCTTAATTTCAAGAACTATAAGAATAAACTTAAGTTATGACAACCCTTTGATTTTTTAGGGTTGTCTTTTTTCTTTATCACTCTTCGTTCATTTGGAATATATGGTAAATTAATGATAAAGATTGCTGAAGTAAAAGGAAGTTAGATACCGGTTATCGCAGTCGGAGGGATTGGGATGGCAGAGGTTGGATGGCCACAATGGCCCTCGGCGCAGAAGGTATTGAGATTGGAATAAGATTCGTTGCCACAAAAGAATGCAGGCTTGCTCATGCTGCTTATAAACAATTGATCATAGATAGTTCTAAAAAAAGATACGGTAGTAATTAAAAAGAGATTGGGTGCTCCTAGGCATGCTTTACATAGTCCTTAAACGGATATTATCATTGGGATGGAGAATACTAAACATACATATGAGGAATTAAAGAATTATATTAGTGGTGAAAGAAATAAAGCATTTGTATATAATGGAGATTCAGAAGCTGGTTTCGGATGGGCGGGACAAGTTGTTGGTATAATTAAGGATGAGCCTACAGTAAAACAATTATTCAGTAGAATGCTAGCAGAAGCGGAACTTGTAAGGGAACGTTGGCAAACAATTACAACATAAGAGGTGATACATATGGATTATCAATATCCAATTGATTTTGAATGGTCAACTGACGAAATCGTAAAAGTTATTGCGTTTTTTCAAGCAATCGAAAAAGTTTATGAACAAGGAATGGATAGGGATCAATTGATGAAACACTACAATGAATTTAAGCAGATTGTTCCATCTAAATCCGAGGAAAAGAAAGTATGCAATGAGTTTGAAGAAGTGAGTGGATACTCTGCATATCAAGCAATTAAAAGAGCTAAAAACAATTCAGCTGAAGCTTTTATAAAAATGAAGTAAAAAACATTAACCCGCTTTGCATAGTGCTAAAGTGGGTTAATGTTTTTTTCGAGTTTATTAGACATTGTACAGGGGTATTAAATGTACAAATACATCACGGATGATCTCAACTAATTGATCGCCGGAGAGCTTAACCGCTTCTTCACGAGGTATTTGATACCCACATAATAGTTCAGCTTTCTTTACGGACTGTAAACGATTAAACATATCGTTCAAGTTATCTAATGATAGTGTACTATGAGGAATCACATCTGGTTTCATGTGATCAAGAGACCAAACATAGTCAGAAGGAATAAGATCTTTTATCGATTCAGTTTGGCTGGCCAGTCGTTGACCTTTTTTCTCTTTATCTTTAGCTTCATAAATTACAGCATACCAGATAAATAAATGGGTTTCCCACAGACCAATCTGAAAATGAGGCTGCATTTTATAACCTCGTGGATTAGATGAAAATGATATCCAGGTATCATTAGGTGGGTTAATCGTACGGCGAGCATGCTTTGCAATATGCGGATACATTGGATCCTTTGTTAAAACAGATAATTCTTCTGTGAAAATTTGACTCAATGTTTCAAATTTGGGGCGTATTATGGTTTTGATTGCGTCCATTCGTTGGTCGAGGCCATCTATTGTAAACACATTAAAGTCTTCATCTGTAAAACCTTTTATTATCATATTCTTACCTCCTATTCAATCTTATTTTAGCATAAGGATGAGAAGGATAAATAACATAATGCATAAAGAATTGGGCGCTTGTCTATTTTGGTTGCAATAATTCATTAAGAACATAATATAGTAAAAAATATCATTAGATTTCTGAATTTTCTTAAAATATTTTCAAGGAGAGGATTTTTATGAAACAGGTAGTTAATCACAAATTGAAAGCCCAAGAAGTAGAGAAACATCGGAAAGCTGTTCTGAGAATGGAACTTGATTATGAATTGGCTACCTTATTTGAGGCAATGGAGCATGAGGATGAAAAACAGAAAAGTCGTTCAAAACAAAAGCTTGAGAGAATCCGAAAAGAACTTTTACGCTTAAAAGCACTTTAATATTATTTGTAGTTTGGGTGAATTTCACAATGATTAAGGCGAACTGCATGTTCTCGTTCAAGATGTTCGTCTTTTCTTGTTATTTAAATCTTTTAGGATTAAACTGGAATTTATATACATACTAAAAGAAAGATTTTTAATTGGGGTGGGAGAAATGACAAATCTTCATAACATTCATGATATGGCGGTTCAATGGGTTAAAGAGGCAGGAGCAAAAATAATCGATTCATTTGAATCGATTTTAGATATTAACACGAAATCCAATGTAAACGATTTAGTAACAAATATGGATACGGAAATAGAACAGTTTTTTAAAGAAAAAATAGCGAAACATTTTCCTTCTCATCAAATCCTTGGAGAAGAAGGATCAGGCCATGATATGCAGTCATTGGATGGTGTTGTGTGGATTATTGATCCAATCGATGGAACAATGAATTTTGTTCATCAGCAAAGAAACTTTGCCATCTCAATAGGTATAATAGAAGATGGTATTGGCCAAATTGGACTTATATATGATGTTGTTCATGATGAATTGTATCACTGTATTAAAGGAGAAGGAGCTTTCCTTAATGACAAAGAGATTCCAAAGATAAAGGAAGTACCACTCCTTGAATCCATCATTGGTTTAAATCCAATTTGGCTGACGGATAATAAAAAAATTGATAAAAATTTAATGGGAAGACTGGTTAAAGATGTAAGGGGTACACGATCATATGGATCAGCTGCCCTTGAGATAGCGTATGTTGCTACGGGTAGAATGAACGCTTATATATCTATGAGATTAGCGCCTTGGGATTTTGCGGGTGGAGCCGTACTCGTTGAAGAGTTGGGTGGAAAAGTGACAGATTTAGAAGGAAATCCTATCCATTTTCTTAAAAAGAGTTCATTATTGGTGGGAACGCCAGCTTTGCATAGAGTAATTATTGAAGAGTATTTATCATCCAAAAGACCATAAAAGTGAAAAAGCATCAGAGTATGATGCTTTTTTGTTGCATAAAACATAATATTGCGATAAAATTTTTTAGTTAAAGCTGCTTATAGTTTTTCGCTCCAACGTTTTTTTAGTGTAAAGCCGCTGCCCATAATGCCGATAAAAACTACTAAGCACATGGAGATGGCCAATACACTGCCTTCAGCGATGGATATAGCAATTCCGCATAAACTTGCCACAGCGAGAACTGCTAGCAGTAAAAATATAATTTTAATATTCATATGTAGATCACCCCAATCTTCATATTCATTGTACACAATACGATAGAAGCTTTCTAGTTTCAGTATGGTATAATGAAAAGGTTGATTACGATATGCATAAAATCTGGGAGTTGAAATAGTTTGCAATACAGAAACGACGTCAAAAATATAGCGATTATCGCTCACGTTGACCATGGTAAAACAACTTTGGTTGACCAATTGTTAAAACAAGCAGGTACATTCCGTTCTAATGAACAAGTTGCCGAAAGAGCAATGGATTCAAATGATCTTGAAAGAGAGCGCGGTATTACCATTTTAGCTAAAAATACTGCCGTTAACTATAAAGATACACGTATTAACATTTTAGATACACCTGGACACGCAGATTTCGGCGGAGAAGTAGAACGTATCATGAAAATGGTTGACGGTGTTCTATTAATCGTTGATGCGTATGAAGGCTGCATGCCGCAAACGCGTTTTGTACTGAAAAAAGCATTAGAGCAAAAACTTACGCCAATTGTTGTTGTAAACAAAATTGACCGTGATTTTGCCCGTCCGGCAGAAGTAATTGATGAAGTAATTGATTTATTTATTGAATTGGATGCAACGGAAGAACAATTGGAATTCCCTGTTGTTTATGCATCAGCAATTAATGGTACGGCTTCTTTAAGCCCTGATGTGGCTGATCAGGAAGAAAATATGGAGTGTTTATTCGAATCTATCGTAGAAAATATTCCATCCCCTGTAGACAATCGTGAAGAGCCGTTGCAATTCCAGGTTGCTTTACTTGATTATAGTGATTATTTAGGAAGAATTGGAATCGGACGTGTGTTCCGTGGCACAATGAAAGTCGGCCAACAA
This sequence comes from Pradoshia sp. TA40_28, assembly GCF_059694525.1. NCBI lineage: Bacteria > Bacillati > Bacillota > Bacilli > Caryophanales > Bacillaceae > Pradoshia > Pradoshia sp. TA40_28. The sequence continues at coordinate 38,862 of NZ_JCATZO010000006.1, read as the reverse complement.
GTATCCCTAATGAAACTTGATGGAACGGCGAAGAATTTCCGTGTAACTAAAATATTCGGCTTCCAAGGATTGAAACGAGTGGAAGTTGAAGAAGCATTACCGGGTGATTTGATTGCTGTCAGCGGTATGGAAGACATCAACGTTGGGGAAACGGTTTGCCCAGTTGATGCTCAGGAACCACTTCCAGTTTTACGTATAGATGAGCCTACATTACAAATGACATTTGTTGTAAACAACAGTCCATTTGCAGGTAGAGAAGGTAAATGGGTTACTTCCCGTAAAATAGAAGAACGGTTAATGAGCCAGCTACAAACAGATGTAAGTTTGCGTGTGGACCCTACTGATTCTCCGGATGCTTGGATTGTTTCCGGACGCGGTGAGTTACACTTATCCATTCTTATTGAAAATATGCGCCGTGAAGGGTATGAGCTTCAAGTATCTAAGCCTGAAGTAATTATCCGTGTAATTGATGGTGTTAAATGTGAACCTGTGGAACGCGTGCAAGTTGATATTCCTGAAGAATACACAGGTGCCATCATGGAATCATTAGGTGAAAGAAAAGGCGAAATGCTTGATATGGTTAATAACGGAAGTGGGCAAGTGCGTCTAGTATTCAATGTTCCTTCCCGTGGATTAATCGGGTATACAACTGAATTCTTAACCCTAACACGTGGATATGGTATTTTGAACCACACATTTGATTCTTATCAACCAATGCAATCAGGTCAAGTTGGTGGAAGAAGACAAGGTGTGCTTGTATCCATAGAGACTGGTAAAGCTACTCAATACGGTATCATTCAAATTGAAGACCGCGGTGTTATTTTTGTTGAACCGGGTACTGAAATTTATGAAGGTATGATTGTTGGGGAACATAACCGTGAAAATGACTTAACTGTCAATATCGTTCGTGCTAAACAACAGACGAATGTTCGTTCTGCTACAAAAGATAATACTGTTACCATGAAAAAACCTAGAATCATGTCACTTGAAGAAGCATTGGAATACTTAAATGATGATGAATACTGCGAAGTAACACCAGAATCGATTCGTTTACGTAAAAAGATCCTCGACAAAAACGAACGTGAGAAAGCATCTAAGAAAAAGAAATTCGCTGAATAAACCATTACCTTTGGGGAGAGGGAGCGTTTTATAGTGGATATTACAAATAACCTGCCGTTCTTTGCAGAATTGTATCGGATAGGAGACCCAGAGTATTCACGAATAGGGGTATGGGCTCTTTATTTGACGATTGTAGTACTTTGCGGGATTGTTTATAAGCTTGGGTTTGCCAGAAAATTAAGCCTTGGTCAAAGCATTGTTGTTTATGCAATTATGGCTCTTGGCTGCAGTTTCTTAACCTTTTTAGCGCTATTCCTTCCGTTAGCAGAAGTACTAGTAGTCGCTGCTGTTTTTCTCGGATTATACAAATATAGGCTCCATAAGGAAATGAAAAACGAGGTCAAAGCGGAATAAGAGGTGTTCAAATGAACTCTGTTCAGGATGCAATCTATAATTGGTTAACGATAAAAGTTGTTATGGATCACCGGCCTGAAGATACCGCAGCGAATGAAACAGTCCTCTGGTTTGAACATACCTTGCAGGAGAAGTTTGGATTAACAGACTATAGCTATAAAAAAAGTGATGAATGGTATACAGTCTCTTATAAAGTAGAAGGGGCTGTTAAGGAGTTTAGGTTTCCGGAGGATATGGTTGAGGTAATGTTAAATCAAATCCTCCAAAACCCTGAACATTACCGTAATTATCCATTAGAATAAAAAAACAGAGAAGATGCATGCATCTTCTCTGTTTTTTTGTTTATTTGTTAGGGAGTTGAAAGCTAGCATTCAATCCTAAATGAAGACCGATGTAGTATTACCCTACCCTTACCATGTCTCATCCTCTTTTATGGTTCGATAGATTCTGAAATTACCTGTGCTCTTTCTTTCATTTGTTCGTTCTTCGATACGTTTACTGCATTCCTGACACATATATGTATGAATTGGACGATTTCTGAGCCGTTTGGCCATTAGCGTTTCATCTTCAATTGATTCGATTTTATCACAGATTACACATTTAACTCGCATGAAAACACACCCCAATCTATTGCATGTATGGTAATTATACCATATTAGAATCATCGATACACACGTTCTTAGAAGGGATGGGTGCTTGGAGATTAATTGGAAAGGTAAGCTTGGGTGTTTTTAGTATTCATTCCTAAGAATCTATAAACATTTTTAAGTTAATGTGTTGTTTTCTTCTATTTTTGTATGTAAATACATATATTTGAGCATCAGATTGTCCTGCTTATACGAGAATTTCACTTAGCTAAAAGCAGATTAAAATCTAGAGCAAGAATGTGACCTGCTTATGTTTGGTACTGAAATTCTAAATGATAAAAAAACATATCTAACAAGCTAGGAAGAATAAATGAAACCATGGCCAGGAGGATATATATTGAGTAAAATCTATGTTCTAGATACGAATGTATTATTGCAGGATCCAATGTCGATTTATTCATTCCAGGACAATGAGGTAGTTATTCCCGCAGTGGTATTGGAGGAACTTGATTCTAAGAAACGCAACTTGGATGAAGTAGGGAAAAATGCCCGCTATGTTTCCAGGCTTATTGATCAATTGCGTTCAAAAGGGAAACTCCATCATAAAATTCCTTTATCTAATGGCGGGAATTTAAGAATTGAGATGAATCATCGTTCCCCTCGAAACGTAGCGGAATATTTTGCGGAAAAGACAAATGATAATCGTATATTGGCCATTGCAAAAAATTTGTCTATGGAAGAACAGGTCAAAGAAAATGGACGGAATGTAATACTTGTAAGTAAAGATATCTTGATGCGGGTAAAAGCTGATGTACTTGGACTTTTGGCAGAGGATTTTTTAAGTGACCGTGTTATTCATGAAAATCAGATGTATGCTGGATTTATCGAAATTTTTGTTTCTCGTGAGGTCATGAACGATTTTTATTCAAAGGGAGAAATCGCCATCCCTGCAGATCAAACGAATCCTACTTTTTTGAATCAATTTGTCATTTTAAAGTCTGCAGAAATAAGTTCACTATCTGCTTTGGGTATGATAAGTGGCCATGACAAAAAGATAAAAAAGCTGCGATATAACCAGGAACACATATGGGGGATAAAGCCGCGAAATGTGCAACAGCATATGGCCATCGAGTTATTGTTAAGAAGTGACATCCAATTAGTCACCTTGACAGGAAAAGCAGGAACTGGGAAAACATTATTGGCACTGGCATCAGGGTTGCTGCAAACGGAGGATTTAGGAGATTATAATAAATTACTAGTTGCAAGGCCAATTGTACCAATGGGGAAGGACTTAGGGTTTCTTCCGGGTGAAAAAGAAGAAAAATTACGTCCGTGGATGCAGCCAATCTATGATAATCTTGAATTTTTATTTAACACAAAGAAACCAGGGGAGTTGGATTCAATCCTTGCTGGACTTCATTCCATTGAGGTGGAAGCGTTAACGTATATAAGAGGACGCAGTTTGCCGGATAGTTTTATTATTATGGATGAAGCTCAGAATCTTACTAAACATGAAGTAAAAACGATTCTGACACGTGTGGGTGAACGCAGTAAAATTATTCTCGTTGGGGACCCTGCCCAAATTGATCATCCATATTTAGATGAATGGAATAATGGACTGACGTATGTTCTGGAAAAGTTTAAGAATGAAGCCATCGCCGGCCATGTGAATTTAGTGAAAGGAGAGCGGTCCGGTTTAGCTCAATTGGCGGCTGATTTATTGTAAAAATAGACTAAGAACAATTTTATAAATCGCTATATAATTATCAGAGGTGGACTAAAATCAGTTGCTTACACTTCATTTGCCTCACTAAACGATACTCTATTTTACGGTTAGTTATGAAACGGGAGCCGGACAAATGATGTCCCGCTCCCAATAACCCCTATTGAATCGTAAAACCTGTTACGTTTTTAATTGGGGTTTGCCTATTGGAACCATCCCCATGGTAAATGTAAATAGGGCCTCCTTCATCCTCTTTGATGGGCCGCCCTTTAATGGAGAAGCCTGCTACTAATTGAAACGCTTCCTCAAATGGATAAACAAAATCAGATTCTTCCGTATGTATAATAATAGTTGTTGAATTACTTTCAGGTTCGGCATTTAGGAAAAATGGCTTTAAGACAATCCCAAAGCTGCTTTCCATGAGTTCCTGTTTCTTCATTTTTCTGACAGGCTCACGCGGAGGCGGAGAAGCACCTTCAATAATTTCTTTATCCCATTGTGAGGAAACTTGTTTTAAATATGTCTCCTGTTCGTTTGTATCATCTTGATTTAGTTCTGGATGCCAGCCATCAAGATCAAACTTTCTGTCATCAAAAATCCATGTGCCTGGATCGATGTAGATCGGAAACTTTACATTTCCTTTTACTTGTAGAATATCCTTCATAATTGTCACTCCTTTCCATTTTTAATCTTATAGCTGCCAGAGGAGCTTGTACAGTAATTCGCTGCTTTGAAGGCTATCTTTTTTTGAAAAACTAACCTTCTTGTCATTACCTATTCTTGCAATTTTATGATTTTAAGGGTAAAATTTTATAATAGATTGGTTCATTGGGCCATAATGGGGGGTTGCACATTGACATCCGATATCCTTGTCAATCATCAAGAAAAGGCCTACGCATTGTTAAAGGCTGACGCTGATAAAATATTTAAACTAATAAAGGTGCAAATGGACAATTTGACTATGCCTCAATGTCCGTTATATGAAGAGGTTTTAGATACCCAAATGTTTGGTCTTTCCAGAGAAATTGACTTTGCCGTTCGATTGGGATTGATAGAAGAAAGAGACGGTAAAGAATTATTGGGATTCCTTGAAAAAGAACTCTCTACTCTTCATGATGCTTCTTTGAGAAAATAAGTAGCAGTCGAAACTCAAACGATGCCGAAATTGTTTGAGTTTTTTTGTTTTTCTTTATATAATTTTTAAAAAACGATATTTTTTTGGAACGAAATTCGAGGCAAGGAGATCTTTATGATAAAGCGTATTTTAAAATCGTATGATTTTACTCTCATAGCTGTCATTATCGTTTTGAGCATTTTTGGACTTGTTATGGTTTACAGTGCCAGTATGGTAACAGCTGTGACAAGATTTGGATATCCAAGCGATTTTTTCTACATAAAACAATTTAGGCATGTAATCTTCGGATTTGTCATGTTTTTCGCTATAGCCAGCTTACCTTATCCTGTATATAAGAATAAGAAAGTTTTGATTACTATAGTCTCAGGTTCGATTGTTGCCCTTGTTGCTCTGAACTTTATTGGCCATACCGCTGGAAATGCAGAAAGTTGGTTTAAGCTCGGTGCACTAGGGAGTCTGCAGCCTTCAGAGTTTATTAAATTGGGAATGATTATTTATTTAAGCGCGGTCTATTCGAATAAGCAAAAATATATAAATGTTTTCAATAAAGGTGTTGTACCACCGTTATTATTTTTGATAATCATCTGTGGATTGATTGTCTTGCAGCCTGATATCGGGACAGCTTTCATCATTTTTACAAGTTCATGTACAGTTATTATATGCTCTGGAATGAACTGGAAGAGCTTTACGAAGTTGATTTCTATTTTAGTAGGAGCAATCGTAGTTGCAGCACCATTGATTTTTCTCTTTAAAGACAAAATTTTCACACCGAAAAGGCTCGAGCGTTTTGTTGGATTCCTGGACCCGTTTTCGAGTGAGAAGTATGAAGGGTACCAGCTTGTCAATTCGTATGTAGCTATCGGAAATGGCGGTGTTACGGGTGTGGGATTTGGTCAGAGTACACAAAAGTATGGGTATTTGCCTGAGCCACACACTGATTTTATTATGTCGGTTATTTCGGAGGAGCTAGGACTTATAGGTGTGGGATTTGTCCTGATTTGTTTAGCTACAATTGTATTAAAAGGAATTCATATAGCGATTAAATCAGATGATCCCTTTGGTAGTATGCTTGCAGCGGGGATTTCCAGTATGATTGGAATTCAAGCGCTGATTAACTTAGGAGGAGTAATTGGTTTAATACCAATTACAGGGGTTACTTTACCATTTATCAGCTATGGTGGCTCATCCTTGTTTGTCCTTTTAATTTCAGCCGGGATATTGGTCAATGTTTCTATGATGACGAGATATCATGCGACCTATAAAAAAGAACCCAATAAACAAGAGTTACAACACGCTATGGATTAACAAATTTCATATAAATGGTGAGTAAGGACATGGTTCTTGCTCATTATTTTTATATTAAATTACTATATTTACATAATTATCAAGAATGGTGAGGTGCTGAACATGAAAAAAATTAATAAAGTTTTGGCTGCCAATCGTGGCGAAATTGCGATTCGTATTTTTCGTGCTTGTAATGAGTTAGATATTAAAACGGTTGCCATTTATTCAAAAGAAGATTATAAATCCTATCATCGATATAAAGCAGATGAAGCATATTTGGTTGGTGAAGGTAAAAAGCCAATCGATGCGTATCTAGATATAGAGGGAATTATTGAGATTGCCAAGATGAGTGGTGTGGATGCTATACATCCTGGCTATGGTTTTCTATCCGAGAATATTGAATTTGCTAAACGATGTGAAGAGGAAGGATTTATTTTTATTGGCCCAACCATAAAGCATCTCGATATGTTTGGTGATAAAGTAAAGGCAAAAGAGCAGGCAAAATTGGCTGGTATACCAATTATTCCGGGGAGCGATGGTCCGGTTAAAGACTTGGAAGAGGTTGCAAAGTTTGGGGAAAGAAATGGGTATCCCATTATAATTAAAGCTTCTCTTGGCGGAGGAGGCAGAGGAATGCGTATTGTTCGCAATCCACAAGAACTAGAGGAAGCCTATTCCCGCGCGAAATCAGAAGCGAAAGCTGCTTTTGGTAATGACGAAGTTTATGTGGAAAGATTCGTTGAGAATCCAAAACATATTGAGGTTCAAATACTTGGTGATAGTCAAGAAAACATTGTTCATTTATTTGAAAGAGACTGTTCCGTTCAGCGCCGCCATCAAAAAGTAGTGGAAGTAGCTCCGTGTGTTTCAATTACAAATTCTTTGCGAGAAAGGATTTGCCATGCGGCTGTCCAATTAATGAATAACGTGAAATACATTAATGCGGGCACAGTAGAATTTCTTGTTTCTGGAGATGAATTTTTCTTTATCGAAGTAAATCCCCGTGTACAGGTCGAACATACGATTACAGAGATGATCACGGGTATTGATATTGTTCAATCACAGATTAAAATCTCAGAAGGCCATAGTCTGCATGATGATCCATTGAATATCCCAAAACAAGAAAATATACATATGAATGGATATGCCATTCAAGCGAGGGTGACTACTGAGGATCCATTAAATCATTTTATGCCGGATACGGGGAGAATTGCGGCTTATCGATCAGGCGGCGGATTTGGTGTACGTTTGGATGCTGGTAATGCCTATCACGGATCAGTTATCACACCGTATTATGACTCCCTGCTTGTTAAAGTTTCAACTCATGCTGCTCAATTTGATCAAGCTGCAGCAAAGATGCTGCGTAATTTAAGGGAATTCAGAATTAGGGGAATTAAAACCAATATTCCTTTCCTTGAAAATGTTGTTCAACATGAACAATTTAAGTCAGGTCAATATGATACCTCATTCATCGATTCGACACCTGAACTTTTTGTTTTTTCTGATCGAAAAGACCGTGGAACTAAAATACTGAATTATATTGCAAATGTCACGGTTAATGGGTTCCCGGGGATAGGTGTAAAGGAGAAACCGAATTTTGATAAGTCGAAGGTTCCGCAAACTCATAATCATATTGCAGCACCAGCTGGAACAAAACAATTATTGGACCAATTGGGGCCAGAGGGATTGTCCAAGTGGATTAAAGAGCAAAAAAACGTATTAATTACGGATACTACATTCCGTGATGCACATCAGTCCCTTTTGGCTACCAGGGTGAGAACGAAGGATTTAATGGAAATCGCGGAACCAACCTCAAAGATGATGCCTAATCTGTTTTCTATGGAAATGTGGGGAGGGGCAACCTTTGATGTTGCGTACCGATTTTTAAAAGAAGATCCATGGGAAAGGCTGTTAATGCTTAGACAGGACATCCCGAATGTATTATTTCAAATGCTTTTACGATCATCTAATGCAGTCGGTTATAAAAATTATCCTGATAATGTTATACAGGAATTTGTTGAGAAATCAGCATATGCCGGAATTGATGTATTCCGTATTTTTGATAGCCTGAACTGGGTTAAGGGAATGGAAAAAGCCATTCAATCGGTTCGCCAAACAGGGAAAATAGCGGAGGCCGCAATATGCTATACAGGCGATATACTTGACCCTAGCAGGCAAAAGTATGATGTGCAGTACTATCGAAATCTTGCTAAAGAATTAGAGGCACAGGGAGCACATATATTAGCTATTAAGGATATGGCAGGACTGTTGAAGCCTGAAGCAGCTTACCGGTTAATATCAGAGTTAAAAGATGCGGTCGATATACCGATTCATTTGCATACACATGATACGAGCGGAAATGGAATCTATCAGTATGCACGTGCTATTGATGCGGGTGTCGATATCGTTGATACTGCACTAGGCTCAATGGCAGGCCTTACTTCACAGCCAAGCCTGAATTCACTTTATTATGCCCTGGAAGGTAACGAAAGGCAGCCTAAACTTGATATTAAGCCTGTTGAAAAGTTATCGGAGTATTGGGAAGGCGTCAGAAATTACTACGCTGATTTCGAAAGTGGCATGAAATCACCTCATACGGAAATATATGTTCATGAGATGCCGGGCGGCCAATACTCCAACCTTCAGCAGCAAGCGAAAGCGGTTGGTCTAGGTGAACGCTGGGATGAAGTGAAAGATATGTATCATCGAGTTAACATGATGTTTGGTGATATCATTAAAGTAACACCTTCTTCCAAAGTGGTAGGTGATATGACGCTCTTTATGATACAAAATAATTTGACAGAAGAGAGTGTTTTAGAGAGAGGCCATTTAATCGATTTCCCAGATTCAGTCATTGAATTATTTAGTGGTTATTTAGGACAACCACACGGTGGTTTTCCTCAAGAACTCCAAAAGGTAATCTTGAAGAATAGAACGCCTATTACTGTAAGGCCAGGTGAACTACTTGAAGATGTCGATTTTATAAAATTAAAAGAAGAATTGTTCGAGAAAATCAAACGTCCTGTCAATATGTTTGATGCAATCGCTTATGCTCTTTATCCAAAAGTTTTCTTGGATTATGCAGAATCAAACAGTAAATATGGTGATTTATCAGCGTTGGATACCCCAACTTTCCATTATGGCCTTTCTATAGGGGAAGAAATAGAAGTGGAAATTGAAAAGGGAAAAACATTGATGATTAAATTGATTTCTATTAATGAGCCTCGTATGGACGGTACGAGAATGATTTATTTTGAACTCAATGGACAAGCTCGAGAAGTGGTTGTAAAGGATGAAAGTGTTAAAACGCTTATTCAATCGAAAAGAAAACAGGATCATGCTAATCCAAATCATATCGGTGCAACTATGCCGGGAACAGTGATGAAAGTTTTGGTTGTTCCGGGACAAAAGGTAGAAAAAGGCGATCACTTAATCATTACAGAAGCAATGAAAATGGAAACCACTGTTCAGGCTCCATTTGCCGGAACGATTAAAGAGATTTTTGTAGAAGATGGAGAAGCCATTCAAACAGGCGATTTACTAATTGAACTTGATTGAGATAAACAATACAAAAAAGAGACTGGGACATAACTTATAAACGATCCTGAAAAGACGAACGATATCTAAAGAGTTAAGTTGAAGAAAAGTTCGTTCCATTGCGCTGCAGCCACTCGCTTTCCGCGGGGAGGAAGCTGAGCCTCCTCGGCTACGCCTGCGGGGTCTCAGCCTTTCCTCTACTTCCCGCAGGAGTCGGTGGCTTCCGCTCCATTCCACTAAGTTGGTATACAGAAGTAACCAATCTATAAAAAACGAATATAAATCCGACCTATTAGGCGAAATATTTATTAAAATATCACCTAATAGGTCGGATTTATCATTGACTGAAATACTTATGTCCCAGCCTCTTCAGATTGTAGACAAAAGGAATTCAGAATGGCTCTTAAGGGACTAATTTTTGAATTCCCTTTTTTTTTGCTTTTTCACGAGGGATAGACCGCTCCTCATCTATTTTTTGGGCCATTTTTGGACCTTCCCAAATCGAATTGGCCATTTTCTTCAAGTTCATGGCAGCGAAAGTAAGCATCGCCTGCATGGACAATTTTTTAAGTCCCTTTAAAGTTGTTCAACCCATTCCATGCTTTTCTTTCGCATCCGCAAAGACTCGTTCAATGGTTTCGTTGCGCTTTGAGTATGTTTGGTAAACATACTCATCACCACATTGGTAAATAATAGTTGCCTTTCTTATACCGAGGAAACTCATATAGGAAGCAGTATGCTATTTTCTGCAGAATGTGAGAGACTCCTGCGGGAAAAACAAGCGTACCCTAGACCCCGTAGTGCAGAGCGAGAGGAGGCTTGATGCTTTCCCGCGGAAAGCGAGCCCATTCTGTAGAAAATAGCTTAACCAAATAGCAAAGAATAACGAAAACAAAAAACTGTAGACAAGGTCCCTAAAAGATTAAGGGATTTGTCTACAGTTTGAAGGAGCGTGGAAATATATATCCCGTTCCTTTTCTTTTGAAATGAAATAAGTTTGTATAAAAGTGGTGCAAAGCATGGGTTAAGATTACAGTTTTAATTAGCTTGTTTTTTTAATTGTTTGATTTAAAGTTTGTGTTGCTCCGTTCTTCCTAGATCTGGTTACCAGAAGGATAAAATAGGCAAATACTCCAAATAAACAAGTAATCAGTAGTGCATGCAAAAGAGCTACATAGAGGTTTAAGCGGGTATAGATGATGAAAGCGCCTGCTGTAACCTGTAAACTGACAAGAATGAGGGAAATAGTCCAGCCCCAATATAAAACTTTGACATGACGATAATGGCGAAGTGTATAGATGAATATATATAAGATCCAGATAAAGATTAGGCCGGCGGCGGCACGATGTCCCATTTGTATCCATTGATACATATTATATGACATTATCGAATCATCATTGAAACACATAGGCCATTCAGGACAAACTAGACTGGCTTCTGTGTGTCGAACCAATGCACCTGTATAAATGACAATATAGGAATAAACAGTCAGAGCAATGATGTGAAAAGACATTTTTCTAGATATGGTCAATTTGTCGGCATCAAACTTTTTATCCACTTCAAAAATCAATAGCGTTAAGAGAAGGACTGCCGCAAATGAGACAAGTGATATTCCAAAATGCAGGGCCAGCACGAAATCAGATTGGCTCCAAACAACGGCAGCAGCTCCGATCAATGCCTGAATGACTAAAAATGAAACAGACAGGATAGCGAGAAATTTAGTTTCACGAATATGCCCAATGACTTTCCAAGACCATACGGAAAGTCCAACTACCATAAAGGTTCCAATCCCGGTACAAAGTCTATGGGCCAACTCAATAATAAGTGCGGCTGTAATCTCTTTAGGAATGAATTCCCCATTACATAATGGCCAGGAACGTCCGCATCCCATACCGGAATCTGTTTTTGTTACGAGCGCGCCACCGATTAGGATGACAAGCATGACAAAGGTTGTCATAACGGCAAACCATTTCAATGATTTTTGCATGTAAATCCAACACCTGCTTTATTTTAATAAAATAGTAAGCTAAAATATTTGTTTCCTAATAAATGGAACCTTTATAATAAGGTAAATATTACAAAGTTTGATAAACATTACTAACATATCATAAATAATTTTGACAATAATTTCAAAGGAAAGTTTCTAAATTGTCAAAGAAATTATAAATTTTTGAGATGATGTAATCAGATATGATTGTTTATAGTTGAAACTTAAGGAAGAGTTTGTTAGAAATAGTATGGGGATTCAATTGGTTAAATAAGGTTATCACTCTTAAAATGTAACAAAACATATTTACAGGATAAAATTACCACTATATAATGGGTAGGTCACACTTTTGACAAAAATCAGACAAATAAATGTCACATCAAGAGAGTAATTTATGATTAAATATATAGTAGGCAAATTTTTCTATCAAAATATAATCATTTTAGTACGTGAATATATCGGATGATAACTAAAGTTTTGAAATCTACTATTCAGATAGGAGGTAACAGCATGAAACCTAAACCGGCATCGCAGACCTCATATGAGAACCAGAAGGGACTAGACGTGGAAAAGGAAATGAACAGAACAGCATTTAAGGACTTTTTGGTATTGGTTAAGGTAGGTATCGTTAATTCAAATTTAATTACTGTTTTTACAGGAATCTGGCTCGGGCTTTATTTTACGGATCAAAGTTTTCTTGGTAATCTTGATCTTGTTTTGTATGGTGTTATAGGGGCAGCAATGATTATTGCGGGATCGGGAAGCTTAAACAATTATATAGACCGAGATATTGATGTATTCATGACTCGTACTCAGAACCGTCCCACGGTTACTGGTAAAGTGAACCCTTTGAAAGTCTTATATATGGGGTTGGCACTGGTTATAATTGGGTTATTAATTTTATTAATGGCCTCTCCAATGGCAGCTTTAATGGGGCTAATTGGGGTAGTAGCCTATGTAGTGCTGTATACCATGTGGTCAAAAAGACGATTGGTCTCAAATACTGTAATCGGCAGTTTTTCGGGTGCCATTCCTCCACTAATCGGGTGGGCGGCTGTTGATCCTGGATTACATCCCATAGCTTGGGGATTGTTTTTATTAATGTTTGTCTGGCAGCCTCCGCATTTTTACGCATTGGCTATGAAAAGGACAGAAGAATACAGAGCGGCTGGAATACCAATGCTGCCTGTTATAAAGGGATTTAAAGAAACGAAGATTCATATGTTGATATGGGTAGTTTTATTGTTTCCAATTCCATTTATATTGAAACCAATCGGGGTTTCTTTTGTGGTATTGGCTACGGTTCTAAATATAGGTTGGCTTATCCTAACTTTAAAAGGATTCTCGTTTAAAAAGGATTTTTCAAAAGAAGAGGATTTAAAGTGGGCCAATAAGATGTTTGTTTATTCATTAAACTATATGACGATTTCTTTTGTCGCAATGGTTATTGTTTCACTGATTAATCGGTTTTAACATTGGGGGTTCTTTCTTTAAGAAATTGATTATATAAGATGTTCCTTTGGAAAGAAGAAATTTTTTACGAAAGAGGGGTAATTATTTGCTATGAAAAAATGGCGCATTGCATCCTTAATTGCTATTTTCACACTGATTCTTTCAGGTTGTGGCAAACCGTATCTATCAGCGTTAGATCCAGCAGGAGAGGTTGCGAAGAAACAGTTTGATTTAATGCTTCTCAGTACTGCCATTATGGTACTGGTCATTATCGTCGTTGTCATTCTATTTGTACTTGCAATTTTAAAATTTCGTCGTAAAAAGGGAGATAATTCAATCCCTAAACAAATTGAAGGTAACCATAAGTTGGAAATCCTTTGGACAGTCATTCCGATTATTTTATTAATCATTCTTGCAGTTCCAACCATTTATTATACGTTTGATTTTGCCGACGTATCTGCTAAAGATGATAAGGATAAGGATGGTAATCCAACAGCTTTAACAGTAAATGTAAGGGCGAATTACTACTGGTGGGAGTTTGAATATCCTGGGGAAGGGATAATGACAGGACAAGAACTTGTAGTGCCAACTGATGAAAAGGTTTACTTTAATTTAAAAGCTACTGATGTAAAGCATTCCTTCTGGATTCCTTCAGCTGGAGGAAAGCTTGATACCAATACGGAAGGTGAAAATAGCTTCTGGCTTGAGTTTGACGATGAAAAAAGTGAAGAAGCAGGCAGAACTTTTTATGGAAAATGTGCTGAGCTATGCGGAGCTTCTCATGCCTTGATGGATTTTAAAGTGAAAGCCTTACCAAGGGATGAATTTGAAGAATGGGTAGCCAGCATGAAAGAAACAAAGCATACAGAAGAAAAACTAGCCGATGCAACAGCAAGTGAAGGACAGGAAATCTTTAATAAAAGCTGTATCGGATGTCATGCAATCGATTCTAATGATCAGCGGCCGGAGCAGGCACGATTAGCACCCAACCTATCCAATTTTGCTGATCGTGAAGTAGTAGCGGGTTATTTGGAAAATAATGAAGAAAATGTGAAGAAGTGGCTGAAGGATCCGGAGTCAGTTAAAGAAGGAAACAAAATGACTGGTACATACGGAGAGCTATCTGATTCTCAAATTGATGCGCTTACTATGTACCTGGAAACCTTATCGCTAAAATAAGAGTTTGCTAGTTTGCAAAGGGGAGGTTAAAACGTGAGTACGATTGCTCAAAAAAAGGGGTTTATTAGCGTCATCTGGGATTACTTAACTACTGTTGACCATAAGAAAATTGCTAAGCTCTATATCTTTGCAGGAGGTTTTTTCTTCTTGCTGGGTGGGCTTGAAGCGATGTTTATACGAGTACAGCTTGTAAAGCCTGAAAATGATTTTATCAGTGGTGGAATGTTTAACCAAATTATCACCATGCATGGAACAACGATGATATTCCTTGCAGCCATGCCTTTATTACTTGGATTTATGAATGCAATCATGCCGCTGCAAATCGGGGCAAGGGACGTAGCATTTCCGTTTTTGAATTCATTAGGGTTTTGGTTATTTTTCTTTGGTGGAGTCTTTTTGAACTTATCCTGGTTTATGGGTGGTGCGCCTGATGCCGGGTGGACATCTTATGCAACTCTTTCGTTGGCTTCTGAAAGTCACGGAATAGATTTTTACATACTTGGACTTCAGATATCTGGTATGGGATCGTTAATTGGGGGAATTAACTTCCTGGCCACAATTATTAATATGAGAGCGCCTGGAATGACGTTTATGCGTATGCCGCTTTTTACATGGACAACATTCGTGGCATCTGCCTTGATTTTATTCGCTTTCCCGCCGCTTACAGTCGGATTAACATTAATGATGTTTGATCGCATGTTTGGATCCAGCTTCTTTGTAACGGCTTTAGGTGGTAATACGATTATATGGGAGCATTTATTCTGGATTTTTGGACATCCGGAAGTGTATATCTTAGTTCTCCCTGCATTTGGGATTTTCTCAGAGATTATTCCTACATTCTCGAGAAAAAGATTATTTGGCTATTCATCCATGGTTTTTGCAACCATTCTGATTGGTTTCTTAGGCTTCATGGTTTGGGCTCACCATATGTTTACAGTAGGTCTTGGTCCAGTTGCAAATGCTATATTTGCTGTAGCAACAATGGCAATTGCAGTACCAACTGGAATTAAAATATTTAACTGGCTGTTCACCATGTGGGGAGGACAAATAACGTTCACGACGCCTATGTTGTATGCTGTTGCTTTTATTCCCTCATTTGTTATGGGTGGAGTAACTGGAATTATGAATGCTGCAGCTCCGGCTGACTATCAATATCACGATAGTTATTTTGTTGTTGCCCATTTCCATTATGTTATCGTAGGTGGAGTAGTACTGGCTTTACTGGCAGGTACGCATTTTTACTGGCCAAAAATATTTGGTACTGTGTTGAATGAATTTTTAGGTAAAATTACTTTCTGGTTATTCTTAATTGGATTCCATTTAACATTCTTTGTTCAACATTTCCTTGGATTAATGGGAATGCCTAGACGTGTGTTCACCTACTTAGATGGACAGGGATGGGAGACTGGTAATTTAATTTCTACTATTGGAGCATTCGTGATGGCAGTCGCTGTCATTATCTTATTGGTTAATATTGTCGTTACTTCTGTTAAAAACGTGAAGGTTGGAAATGATCCATGGAAAGATGGACGTACACTTGAGTGGTCCATTTCATCACCGGCTCCAGAGTACAACTTTGAAAGATTACCACTGGTACGTGGATATGATGCCTGGTGGCTTGAAAAAGTGGAAGGAAGAAATGGGATGACTCCTGCAGAACCGCTTGGAGATATCCATATGCCTAATAATTCCATTTTGCCGGTCATTATTTCTTTTGGATTATTTATCGCTGCTTTTGGTGCACTCTATAATGCAACAGATAAAGCATGGACCGTTCCGGTTATGATCATTGGATTGTTGATCACTTTCTTAGCTATGCTCTACCGATCCATCAAAGATGATCATGGATATCATATTCATAAAGAAGAATTAGTTTCATCTAATCCCAAAAATGATAAGGGGGTTGAGGTGTAATGGATGCACAACAAAAATTTACACCAGAAACATGGCCATCTCACCCTGAGAAATATACAGCAGAAGGAAAACATAAGTTTTTAGGGTTCTGGCTCTTCCTTGCTGCAGAAACAGTCCTATTTGCTTCATTATTTGCTACGTATTTAGCGTTGAAAGATAGTGTACCGCCTAATAAGGATATGACTTTAGCTAAAGATTTGTTTGATATGCCGTTGGCGTTTATTGCTACCATGCTGCTCTTAACCAGTTCCTTAACTAGTGTGTATGCGATGTATCATATGAGGAACTATGATTTTAAACAAATGCAGTTTTGGCTTTTAATGACTGTATTACTGGGAGCTGCCTTCCTGGGATTGGAAATTTACGAATTTAACCATTATGTACACGAATACCATCACACATTTACAGGTTCTGCATTTGGCTCTGCCTTTTACACATTGGTCGGGTTCCATGGAGCACACGTAACGTTTGGATTACTCTGGATTATTACTTTGATGCTTCGTAATTCAAAACGTGGCTTAAATCTATATAATGCACCAAAATTTTATATCGCTAGCCTGTACTGGCATTTTATCGATGTAGTTTGGGTATTCATTTTTACAGTCGTTTACTTAATGGGAATGGTGGGGTGAAGATAAATGGAAAATCAGCCTAAAACACATCTTAGTAAGGAAGCACTTAACTATAGACGGAAGAAAAATGCGGAAGATATGAAGATGCAGGTTATTACATTTATCATGATGATCTTCTTAACTTTAATTGCGTTCTTTGCAGTAGGTTATGATGGGTTTTCCAGATGGTTTGTATTACCATTCATCTTATTACTTGCAGTAATTCAGGTCATTTTTCAACTCTATTATTTTATGCATATGAATAAAAAAGGACACGGAACAATGGCAGGATTTATGTATACCGGATTGCTTATTGGTGTAACTACTATTCTTGCGTTTGTATTGATTGTGTGGATTTAAGATGGGATCGGCTTAACTTGTTAAGCCGATTTTTTTTAAAAGATTGGCTTTATTAAAGTTCATTGTTGATTTGATAAACTTGGTTGATCGTAGTGGGTGGCCTAAAGATTCCTTTTTAGAAAGGGGAGGCTCCGGACCGTCCGCTGAAAGTAAAGGTCAGGAATAAATATCAATATTTAAGATTAACCGTGCTAAAAGATTAAATGATAGATTCAGAGACCATTTTTCTTAAAACAATAATAGAGGCAGGACATCTAATTAAGAGGTGAGAGAATTGAATTTAGATATGTTTGGATTTAGGGCCTTGTGGAGTCCGTACTTACTTCTCGTGACAATTTTGATCGTAGCCGTCTATTTTTATATTACTTATTATAAAGCGGGTGACCGATTCAAAGGGAAAGAGGCTGTGTATTTCACTGTAGCCATGAGTCTTATATATGTGATTAAAGGTTCACCAGTAGATTTATTGGGGCATCTTTCTTTTACGATTCATATGATTCAAATGGCATTTTTATTTTTGGTTATACCTCCGTTTTTTCTATTGGGAATACCGGACTGGTTATTAAAGAAATTTGTATTTAAAAAATGGTTTATCCTCATAACACAACCATTGATAACGCTGATTTTCTTTAATGGACTGTTTTCTTTTTACCATGTCCCATCCATTTTTGATGTTGTAAAAGTTAATATGCTGCTTCATGGTCTATTTACAGCCGTTCTGTTTATTTCCTCACTCTTTATGTGGTGGCATTTGGTAAATAAAATAGAAGAGAGCCAACGATTATCAGGATTGAAGAAAATTGGATATATATTTGCAAATGGAATATTAATTACACCAGCCTGTGCGCTCATCATTTTTTCAAAGGTGCCGATGTATGCAACTTATGCAGATCCAGCAGTCTGGATGGAAGCCATGAAACTGTGTGTTCCGGTTGGTACTTTATCCGGACTTGATTTAAGTGGTCCTCAAATGTTTATAAACATGCCGGTTGTTGAAGATCAGCAAACAGGCGGTGTCATTATGAAAATCATCCAGGAAATCGTTTATGGAATCATCTTAGCGTTTACCTTCTTTAATTGGTATAAAGATGATACTCAAAAAGCAGATGCAGAGACAAAACGTTTCATGGAAGCTAATCCGCATTTAGGAAATTAATAAGTAAATATTGAAACTTTAGTGAACTTTATAGTAAAATTTGAGTTTTCAAATATAATATTTTACAATTGAAGAGTTAACAGAATTAGTAAAGAGAGGTTCTACTATTATGAGCAGTTCATTACCCCTGCTGCCTACAATCAGTACAGCATGTATCGTAATCAGTGCTATTCTTGTAGGTTTTGGAGTATGGCAAGTTAAAAAAGGCAATATAGAGATTCATCAAAAATTTATGTTTTGGGCAGCGATTTTTGCCATTATGTTCTTTATTATTTATGCAAGCAGAACATTGTTTATAGGAAACACTGCTTTCGGGGGACCCGATTCGATAAAAATATATTATACGATTTTCCTAATCTCACATATTACCCTGGCAACTATTGGAGCGGTAATGGGTATTATTAGTCTATATTATGGCTATAAAGGGAAAATTGAGAAACATCGAAAAATAGCTCCTGTAACGAGTGTCATATGGATGATTAACTCTGTAGCTGGTGTCACTGTCTATTTATTGTTATATGTTATTTACCATGGTGGAAAAACCACGAGTGTTTTTAAAGCGATTATGGGTTCGTGAAAATAAAAGGTGCATAGATAAAACAGGTCGTCTCATAGAATTAGAGACGGCTTTTTTTTTATTGGGGGTAGGGAAGGTTGATTGAGATTTTGATAGGCCCAGGGTAATGTCTAAGGAGCTATATAAGCTACATCTATGTATCCCTATTCTATAATGCAATTATTCGGAGGTGGTGTGATCATGAAACAAATTAGGACCAGTCGAATTCTAATCATCCCTTGCTCTATATCATTGGCAAAATCACTTATTTTATACCCCGCAGATTTTAAAAGAGTATCCCCCGTAATGGTTCCTGAACGTTTCCCATCTGATCGAATTAAAGGTATACTTCCGCTTTTAATTGAATTGTTTGAAGTGGAAGTAGATGCAGGTTTGTGGATCTGTTTTATTATTGATTTAAAACATCAACAATTTATTGGTGAATTAGAGGTTGAAGGAAACCCTGCAAGAAGGGGAACTTTAACCTTTTCATTGAATTTTATAGATGAAAGAAAAGAAAAGGAGTATGCGTCTGAAGTTTTGGAAGGTCTTCTCTATTATTTTAAAAAACTAGGTACTACAGAAATAGTGAAAACAGAAGTTTTAGATAAACAGTTCTATTTTAAAAAGCTATTAAAGACGTATGGATTCGAGCCTGAGAGGGAAGACGGCTGTTATTGCTTAATGAGAAAACACATGAGTTAAGGCTGCAGGGTTCATCGT
Organism: Pradoshia sp. TA40_28; assembly: GCF_059694525.1. NCBI lineage: Bacteria > Bacillati > Bacillota > Bacilli > Caryophanales > Bacillaceae > Pradoshia > Pradoshia sp. TA40_28. The sequence continues at coordinate 19,185 of NZ_JCATZO010000006.1, read as the reverse complement.
CACCGCCTGCAGCCTTATCTTTAAATACTTTATTCCACTTCTACGAATATATCTAACTCAGCTTTAACAGCTGCGAGAACAGTCTCGCATTGCTTCTGAAGCGATGTTGGGAAATGCTCATTCTCTCCGTATTCAACACCATGAGGGTAATAGTGTTTGCCGAGGACTGGCGTCATTAATTGAATGGTTGCTCGATGTGCCCCTACATCCCCTTCAGTAGCATATCCAAAGACGCGCAAATAGAATGTACCATCTTTTAATTCATATTTTTTGTCGTAGGAAACACGTTCGTAATCCCATTGTTCAGCTCTTATCAATCCATTTTCATTCATGACTTCATCAAGCCTGTTTAAGTTCACTTGATATTTCTCAAGTCCTGTATTTTCAAATCTCATATTATTTCCTCCTATCCCCTTTTAGCAAATGCCCTAATTCAGTTTGAAACAAGTTTTGGAAATTCTAATCTAATTTTAGTATTAATTTTCCTTATCTGCAATAAATTGTTCTTTCTTGTAAGGAAAAGTTGGTCTGATTATATGAATATTCTATATGTATATAATTTACTTAATTATAATTGTTTAGATTTAAGTGATAGGTTTGTTCCGATTCTAATGGTATAATAAAAAAAATATACAGTAAGAATGACAGGAGGGACTACCTCTGAAATTGGTTTTTAGGGTATTATTTAGTTTAGTATTAATTACGATTGTTGGCATCTATCTAACGGTTAAAGATGATGGAAAAGACAATACGGCCATTATCGATCACAACTCCGTTAATGAAAATACAATAGAAACATCTGAAAAGACGAAAGAATTATCGGATAACAAATCCAGACCTGAACAGGGTGTGTCTAAATGGATTGGTAAAACGAGCAATCAATTGCTTGAGGAATATGGAGAGCCCAATCGTATTGATCCTTCGGCTTATGGATATAATTGGTGGATCTATAATGATACATTAAGCAACTATATACAATTTGGAATAAACGAAAAAGATAAAAAAATTGTGACCTTATTCAGTTCCGCAGATGATATAAATTTATATCCATTCTTTATCGATCAAACAGTGGAATCTCTATATAAGGAATTAAATATGGATAGTTATATCGAGCTCAAGTGGAAAGACACTGAATATCGTTTTGAGTTATCGGAAGAAGATCTTCATTATCGACCTCTAATAAAGCTCGGTGATATGTATGCGCAGGTTTATTTGGATAAAATCCTTGGTCAGGTATCGGGTGTTCGATTTATGGATGCAGAAACATTAGTTTTGCATAAACCGTATGAACTTACTTATCGCGGCGAGTTATACGAACCTACAGAATTATCCGATGCAGAATGGGAATTGGTAGAGGAAGGCAGTCAACGCCAAATCCTGGATTTGACAAATATCATAAGAAACCGCTTTGATTTAGCACCCCTGGAGTATGATGAAAAAATCTCGGCTGTAGCCTTTAAGCACAGTGAAGATATGATGAGGAATGAATATTTCGATCACGTCTCTCCAGAAGATAAAGATGTTGGCGATCGTCTGAAGGAAGGCGGTGTCTCCTACTCTTCCGCTGGTGAAAACATAGCTGCCCAATACACAGATGCGATTGCGGCAGTTGAGGGATGGCTCAATAGTAAGGGACATAGAGATATTATGTTAAATGAAGATTTTACCCGACTTGGTGTAGGGGTTTACAAAAAATATTACACACAGAACTTTGTAGCTTTGCATGATTAAACTTGGAAAAGAGCAATGAAGAAGGTAGGCTTACTTCACTTCAATTGCTCTTTTTTATATGCAAAAAATGAGACATCATGTGTTTTATTCATTTAGAGGAACGGTGATTATACCTTGGCCAATGGAGTCAAAAAGAAAAGAATGTAAGCGACCTACTAGTCCTATAGTCAACAATCTGATGAGGAAATATAAATTTATAAAAATCAACCTGTTACCATACCAGTTCCTATGTACTGGTTGGTTAAAAACTTTTCCTGCTAACTCTCCTATGTCAGTTGATTTTTTTGATAAGAATCTTCACTTATCGGTTCCTGGAAACATATACTATCCTAGGCGTATGTCATGTGATGAGGTGAGGGTATATGGATGACTCCAAGTTGCATCCTTCTGTACAGGATTTCAAGCATTTTCTTAAGGATAATCCAAAAATCGTTAAAGATGTAAGGATGGGTAAGAAAACTTGGCAAGAAATTTATGAAGATTGGTCTTTACTGGGAGAAGAGGATGAGGTGTGGAACGAATATAAAGGTGAAAAAAAAGGCGGGGAAGAGGATAAAAAAATAGAAAAGGGAGAGTTTGTTTCTCAGCTTCTTAATCAATTAAAAAAAATGGATCCAGATCAAATTCAAAACCAAATTGGAAATATAAGTAAAGTGTTAGGGGCAATTCAAGGTGTTATCTCTCAATTTCAATCTTCCGGACAAACAGAAAAAACATCACCTCCCGTCCAAAATAATCATCCTTTCAGATTTAGACAAGATTAGCTCATAAAGATCGGGAGTGAGGATTTGAGACAAGATATCTATGAATTGATCGAAGCTGATAAAGACTTATTGAGCTTTTTAAGACAACAGCCAATCTGGTATAGACGGTTATGTAGAAATCCGCAGGATTTTGCCTTATTTGATACGGAAGCGAAGTACTTTTTTAAAAAATCTATCCCAGACCGGGTTCATCAGCTTTCGAACAGTGTTCAAATGGCATCTATGATGGTTTCGATGTTTCAAACAATGAATAGCGGTAATGAATGATGCGGACATTCTGTGGGGGTAGATGAAGTAGCCAAGCACAGCAGCGAATTACTTCGTCTACTTATCCATATAGAGAGGACAAGCATAAAAAAAGGTTCCTGAAAATGGAAGGATATTATCCCTAGTTATAGCATCCTCGGGATTTACATGGTATGATATGGTTGGAGGTGAGTATTTTCATGCTTGCTACTGTTGAAACAGTTCAAATCATTGATCATGCTGAACAATTGGCTAAAGAAATAATGAATTCAGATATAGCTCAGCAATACTACTTAAGTCTTAATCAGATGAAGAAGGACCAGGTTGCACAGAAAAAAATACATGCCTTTAATTCGTTAAAGGATGCTTATGAGGAAGTTCAGCGTTTTGGGAGATACCATCCTGATTACCGAACTATTTCAAAAGCAATCCGTGAGGCTAAAAGAGAAATGGACCTTCACCCATCTGTAATTGAATATAAACAAGCTGAAACAAACTTGCAGCAACTACTGGATGAGATTAGTATGCTTATTGGCCATTCAGTATCTCCTCATATAAAAGTACCGACAGGGAATCCGTTCTTTGAATCCTCCTGCAGTGGAGGATGTGGCACCGGGGGAAGCTGTGGATGTTCGTAACGGTATAGACAAAAGGCAATCCCGTTTTATCGGGATTGCCTTTTCTTTTGTAATAGAGAGATTTTCTATTTTTCAAAGTAATACCATTTTCATTAAGGACGAATAAGCTGCGACTTCATTCTAAGAGAGATCCTAACTACATCTCAGTTAGAACTTTGTTAGGATATGTGCCTATATTGGTGAGAGTGTCTATCTCAACCTCAGGAATTAAACGATCTGTTGAAAAATAAACGGGTATAGGTACAACTCTCACGTAATGGAGTACTGGGTCCTAGTTCTTCTCTCACTAAATATTGATACACCTTTTGAAAATATGGTACACTAAATATAAATTGCATCCTAAAGGGGTATGTATATGTTTGTAGAAAGGCAAAGCCTGATTGTATGGCTGCATAGTCTAAAACAAGTGAAAACATTGCGTAAAACTGGCAATCTGCATTATGTTTCCCGCAAATTAAAATATGCTGTATTATATGTGAATATGGACGAAATAGATGCTGTTTCGGAAAAATTATCTTCCTATGCTTTTGTCAAAAAAATAGACGTATCTCAAAAACCTTTTATCAAAACAGAATTTGAGAGTAAAAAGCATGAGAAGGAAAAGGAAGAATATAAAATAGGTATTTAAAAAACCGGATCCTTATGGGTCCGGTTTTTTTATTGCAATGGGGGTAAGAAACGGTTCATACGAAGTATACCGATTAAATATTGATAGTATAGCTCGGCATCAGCAAATGTGGATGAATGTCTGACCTCCATCGATATAACCTCTTTGTTCTGGTCTTTGGCAGCCTGTTCAAATAATTCATAACGCTTGCTTGGTTTATTCTTTAATACAGGAATTCCCTCCCTGCAAATATAGATTGGGATGAAGTCACCATAGCTTGATTTCTTCATGACTAATACAAATGACATGACCTTACCTTTTGAACTCTCTGATTGTAAGCATAAAAAATAATTCATTCGAGAATGATTAGCTTTTGCTAATTCTAATAGCTCATAAAGATCAGAATATCCTGGGCCAAGTTCGATAAAACGTTGATTCATTCCGAGTTTCCTCCTGTATAACAATATGGTTTAGTGTACCACATTATCCTGCCAGGTTATCGGGGAAGTTAGTTATATGTAAGAAAACGGTGATAAAGCTCTCCTATTAATTTTTGGTAGCTTTAAAAAAGATACGAATAAAATAAAAAAGCCCTGCGACATTCATCGCAGGGTCCTTCTATACCTTCGTTAAGAAGGCAGAAGGCAAAGGGAGAGGAGAAACCGGAGGAAGAACTTATGGGGAAACGTAAGTCTTCTCCGCGGTTGGCAACAACACCTCTGAAGATGTTGTTGATAGTAGTATGGCCAAAACAAATCGAACTATTCATGAATAGAAGAAATTTGATTTCAATTTGTGAAAACAAGAATTTTTATGGTAGGATATCTTAGAAAGTTGAATACATATGAAATTTGGTGACAGATTATTATGCGAGTCATTTCAGGTACTTGTAAAGGAAGACCATTAAAGGCTGTTCCGGGCATGACGACCCGGCCAACTACAGACAAAGTAAAAGAATCCTTATTTAATATTGTAGGCCCTTATTTTGAAGGCGGAGAGGTTCTTGATCTATTTTCAGGAAGCGGTTCACTTGGGCTAGAAGCGTTGAGCCGAGGGATGGATAGAGGAGTATTTGTTGATAAGGATCCTAAAGCCATACAAATCATTAAAACAAACATTACGGCATGTAAAATGGATAACCAGGCAGAGGTCCACAGAAGTGATGCGATGCGGTCATTAAAAGCTCTCGGTAAGAGAAATAAGAAATTTGATCTTATTTTTATGGATCCTCCATATAAAATAGCTAACATCATCCCGGCTCTCATTGAGGAAATTGAAAATGCTGAATTATTGATGGAAAATGGGATGATTATTTGTGAACATGGAGAAGAAGTAACTCTTCCTGAACAAATTGGCGGGTTTACAAAGTTTCGTACAGAGAAGTATGGAATTACTGTCGTGTCCTTTTTCGAGAGATAACTACTAATTACAAGGATTGGGGGGAGTAGTGTGAAGAAAATAGCTGTTTGTCCTGGAAGTTTTGATCCCATCACAAATGGACACCTGGATATTATCCAAAGAGGAGCAAAGATATTTGATGAATTATATGTCGGGGTCCTCCATAATTCCGCTAAGAAATCTTTATTTACGGTAGAGGAAAGAGTTCAAATCATTGAAGAAGCAACTGCCCATATACCTAATGTCAAGGTGGACAGTTTTCAGGGGTTGCTCGTAGATTATGCAAAGGAAAAAAATGCGAATGCGGTTATCCGTGGTTTAAGGGCTGTTTCTGACTTTGAATACGAGATGCAAATTACTTCTATGAATCGTTTATTAAATGATCAAATTGAAACGTTTTTTATTATGACAAATAATCAATATTCCTTTTTGAGTTCTTCAATCGTCAAAGAAGTAGCAAAGTATGGTGGCGATATATCAGAACTTGTTCCTAAATGTGTTCAAGAGCGACTGAGTAGAAAGATGGCTGAATAATGACATTGGGAAAAAGCCAATCCTTAGAGATTGGCTTTTTTACTTATCGAGATTTTCTGTACTGTATATATAATAAAATCGTGTATCCCGCCAAAGATCCAATCGTGATTAAGGCACCATAGTTGACGAAGAAATTTATAATCGTATTAGATAATCCGTGTGTTTCCATGGAGAAGACAAACTGAGAAACAGATGTGTTTTCTGATGTGGATAACCTCAAATATATGGGTTTCCACAAAATTAATGTAAGGATGGCTGCAAAAATAGTATGGAGTAGGCGTGCAATAAAAAATGGTTTAAACCGTATATCGGTTTCGGCTAAAATACTGGCGACCTGAGCCTGTATGCTAAATCCTCCAAATGCGAGTAAAGCGCTGACAATGATTGCTTGCGGCAATAAGGTGGCACCAACAGCCTCACTCGTTAGTTGTGATCCTAATGTAATTTCAAATAACCCTGAAATAAACGGGATGCTTAGTGATGACGGGATATGAAGAGTGTAGAAAAGACTGTTAACAATGGAAGCGAAAAAGCCAGTAATATGTAAATGAAACAATAGTTTATTAATAACAGAAAAGATAATAATAAACCCACCAATCATCAAAAGTGTCTGAATGGATGAGTTAACGGCATCTCCTAATATTTTTCCTATTGGACGTTTGTCATTTAGGCGGGTGTGATGCATGCTCTTTAGAGCTGTCATGATTGGAAAGATAGTTATTTCTTTTTTAGTACGTTCTAATTGATTCTTTTCTTCTTTTCTTCCGTAGAATCTCATAATTAGCCCAACACATATATTTGCTGCATAATGAGTCAATCCTAGCAGTATTCCCAGCTTAGCGTTATTAAAAAAACCGACAGATACAGCTCCGAAAATAAATAACGGGTTCGATGAACTGGTGAATGACACTAATCGTTCAGCTTCTATCCTAGTTAGCTGTCCTTCATCACGCAGCCTGGCCGTTAATTTCGCCCCGGAGGGATTGCCGGATGCAAGGCCCATTGCCCAGACAAATCCGCCTACTCCAGGCACTTTAAATAAGGGGCGCATGAGCGGCTCTAAAAAAACACCCAGTAATTTTACTACACCGAATGCAATCAACATTTCAGCGATGATTAAAAAAGGTAATAAGGAAGGAAAAACAATGTCAAGCCAAATATTCAAACCCCGAACAGAGGCTTCAAAGGATTCCTGAGGCATCAATATTAAGGCTAATGCCATTATCACTGCAATCAACGCTAATAGTGCTGATTTTATAATTGATTTATTCAAATTAAATCCCTTCCCTTATGAAATTTAAGCGTAGTAAATGAGCAAATGCTAAAATATATTTAGTAAAATAGTAAAAGGTTTTGATGTGACTGGGTTGTCCCCATTATCAAAATATACTCAAAGAAAAATAGTTTAGAACTAAGACTCCGGTTAACGGGGCATGCATAGAATCAGTTTGCAAAAAGGAGTGTCATTTGGAATGAAACCGAAAATTGGATTGGCACTGGGTTCTGGCGGAGCTAGAGGGTTTGCGCATATCGGTATATTGAAAGTGTTAATCAGCGAAGGGATAGAAATTGATTATATAGCGGGCAGCAGTATGGGGGCGTTAATTGGTTGCTTTTATGCAAGTGGCTCAGATCTTGAATTATTACAAAAAGTTTCTTTGCAATTTAAGCGGAAATACTTTATGGATCTGACTGTACCGAGATTGGGATTTGTAGCTGGTAAAAGGATAGAAGAATATATTCGCTTGTTTACAAAGAATCAAAATCTGGAGGACCTTGGAATCCCTTTGGCTGTTGTGGCCACCGATATAGAAAGAGGAGAGAGGGTTGTTTTCACGGATGGACCGGTTTATGAGGCAGTAAGAGCCAGTATCTCTATTCCCGGTGTATTCGTACCGAAACGAATCAACGGGAAATTACTCGTAGATGGGGGCGTAGTGGATCGAGTTCCGGTTTCGGTTGTGAAAGAAATGGGTGCGGATATTGTTATTGCAAGCGATGTTTCTGCTACAAAGGGAGATACAGAGATTCAATCGATCTATGATGTAATTTCTAAAAGTTTAGATATTCTGCAAATGGAGATTGTCAAAATGAAAGGGATTGATGCGGATGTCATGATTCAGCCCCCGGTTGAAATCTATAGTTCGCGAGCATTTACAAACATACAGGAAATTATTATGATGGGGGAACAAGAAGCGAAAAAAAGGCTGCCGGAGATTAAAAAGGCCATACAGCATTGGAAGGAGAAAAATATAGATGAAGCGTAAGTTCAATTTAGGCAAAATTGGGATAGCAGTCCTACTGCTGGCAATGCTTGCGTCCTTTTATAAATTGCCTTATTATGTCTCGACCCCCGGATCTGCGGAAACGTTGGAGCAATTTGTTGAGGTCGAAAACGGAACAAAAGCAGAGGGTTCTTTTATGCTGACAACGGTCCGGATGGGCAGGGCGAATATTTATACATATGCGTGGGCTAAATTTGCTGATTATCATAAAATTTATAAACTGGACCAAATCAGGAGCGAGGACGAAACCGATGAAGAATATACGGTTAGGCAACTAAAACTGATGGATGATTCCCAGACATCCGCTATACTGAATGGATACAAAAAAGCAGGCTATCAAGCCGAAGTTAAATTAGAAGGAATATACGTGTTGCAGATTGCTGAGGGTAAACCTGCGGACGGTGTATTGAATCCTGGAGATCGAATTATTAAAGTCGATGGAAAAAATATTAAGTCAAGTGAATTTTTCATAGAATACGTATCCTCGAAAAAGGCAGGGGATCAAGTGAAATTAGAAATTAAGCGTGATGAAAAAATCATTGAAAAAACGCTACAATTGAAGCTACTTGAGGAAACTGGAAAAGTTGGTGTGGGTATCACATTGGTTGAAGATCGAAGCGTCAAAACAGACAGGGATATCGAGATAAACGCTGATAGTATTGGTGGGCCATCAGCGGGGCTAATGTTTTCACTTGAAATATTTAATCAACTAACAGAAGAAGATTACACAAGAGGAAAGAAAATTGCAGGAACAGGAACGATTTCTGATGACGGAACAGTCGGTCCAATCGGAGGTGTAGATCAGAAAGTTGTAGCGGCTGATTCTGCAGATGCAGATATATTCTTTGCACCGAACCAAGAGGGTGCTAAAGAATCCGATTACCAAATGGCTATAAAAACGGCAAAAGAAATTGGTACAGATATGACCATTGTCCCTGTAGATACAATAGATGATGCATTGAATTATTTGAAAGGTATGGAAGTAAAATAAGCTGAATAAAAGAAAAAGCCATTGATTCATACTTGAATCGATGGCTTTTCTTTTTTAATTTGACAAGACAATTGGTGCCATAAATTCACGTTTCTGAGCCATGATAGAAAACTCAGGAGGAAGAACAGCGGCATGAACGATGGCAGCCCGCTTGTCAATTTCAATTATAGGGTTTTGACAGGCAGCAAGGCGGGAAACTAAAAGATTTCCTTTATCCTTTTTTATGCTCTTTAAATATTGTTGTCCGGCAGAGTTGAAACCTAACACGCGTATATATGGCGGAAATAGGCTTTGAGGCATCTCTGTTTTTGTAAAGTTTAAAAGAGTGTAGGTGAGAATTCTTTGTAATCTCGTCCAGGTATATCGCTTCGTTTTAATGAGTGACATGAATTCCGCGAAAGTACCAGCACGTTCTGCTGCCTCAATTAATCGATTTTGCAGACCTTCTTTCATTTCGTATATTTGCGCCAGAGTGTCAGGTGGTGTTGTAATCAATTTAACCTTTAAAAATGGCCAATAAAGCTCCCAATTGTGAAGGATTCTTTGCCGTATCATATAGTCTTTCAACAGTTTAAAGGTTGTTTCAGGAACATAGGGTGAGATGGCGTCCAGATTGCGATTTTCCATTAATTCTTTTCTGATGCCAGTTGCACTCGCAATCTTACCGGGCATTAGAATGGGATCGTGATATCCGGACCCTGTCCGTTTAATTGTCACTGGCTCGATTGATAAGTTATGTTTTAAGATTGCGGATACATATTGGTAGCCAAGGATATTATTAGGCTGGTCCAATGATAGCATAGCGGGATACCGGGTTTGTAATTCTCTATAGGCCAGAGAAGCAGCCTTTGGATAGCTGTACCCTTCCTTGCTGTAATACTGAATCCGTTGGTCAACAGTGTCTAAATTTTCCTCGATAATCGTGTATGTATGTATAAAAGGTTCAATTTCGCCTTGTTCGCTGCCGAAACAAACTGATTTACAGCCGATTTCTTCCAATAGAAGAATAGCTGCTTCAGCGAAATATTCGGCTTTTTGGACGGCATGAACGAATGGAAGCTCAATAATTAGGTCAATTCCTGCCTTCAATGCCATCGCAGTCCTAGACCATTTATCCACGAGGGCAGGCTCGCCGCGCTGCAAAAAATTACCGCTCATTACGCCGATGGTCACGTCAGCATTTGTAATAGATTTAGATTGTTGTAAATGGTATAAGTGTCCATTATGAAAAGGATTATATTCCACAACAAGTCCCAAAGCATTCACATAATCCACCTCCTATAAATGGTTGTTTTATTAATAGTAAATGATGGAGTTATCAGGAAGCAAGTGAACGAAAAAATAGGTACTCGAATTTATTCTGTTTTCAAAACTACATAATTCGGGTAAAATAAGTGGACAAGTGCTTAAAATTTGCATAAGGGTATCACATATGGCTGTAAAGAAAAAACATTGACAAATGAATTTACCAAAGCTATAATTACCTTTGTTGCCTTGAGGTGATATAATATGAAATGGACAATTCCACAACTGCACAAAATTCGCGATAATGGGTTTAATGTAGATGAGACAGCAGATTTATCTGAACTAAAAGAAACAGATCCACAAATTCGTGATATTTCACCAATTCGTGTATTTGGAAAGGCAGACTTGAGTTCCAATCGAGTTACTTTTCATCTGAAAATATCAGGTACATTAACATTACCATGTTCAAGAACCCTGGTCGATGTCCCATTCCCAATTGATGTACAAACAACAGAGACCTATCTTTTTAATCAGTATGAAGGTATGGTTACAGAGGATGGAGAATATCATGTGGCTGAGGGAGATGTAGTGGATCTTACGCCGGTAGTCAAAGAAATCATTATCACTGAAATTCCATTGCAGGTATTTTGTGATACGGATCAACCTGTTAACGGTGCCCCGCAAGCTGGAGATGACTGGGAATTGATTTCAGAAGACCAGCAAGTTAAAAAGGTTGACCCAAGACTGGCAAAGTTGGCCCATTTTTTTGACAACAATGATGATAACAGTGAAAAATGAAAGACTACATAAGTCTTCCATAGAACCATCGTTTTTTTAAGGAGGTGTAAAACATGGCTGTACCTTTCAGAAGAACTTCGAAAACTAGAAAGAGATTGCGTCGTACGCATTTCAAACTTCAAGTCCCTGGTATGGTTGAATGCCCAAACTGCGGTGAAATGAAATTATCACACCGTATCTGTAAAGCATGTGGAACATACAAAGGAAAAGAAGTTGTAAATAAATAATCAACTCGGGAGAACACAGGGAAACCTGTGTTCTTTTTGTTTGTAGGGGGAGATAATCATGCGCAATGAAGAGAAATGGGAGATAAAGGGGAACTATTTACTGGTCACGTTGAATCGCCCCGAGGTTAAAAATGCTATTAATTTTGAGGTAATGAATATATTAGATAAAGCCATTGAACGGGTGAAAAAAGATGTAAACCTTAAAGCGTTAGTGATAACTGGAGCAGGTGACGTTTTTTGCTCTGGTGGTGATCTGAAAGAATTCCATCTACTTGATAACCAACTGGATGCTTTGCAAATGTTGTCTTGTATGGGAGATATCTTATATAAAATAGCTACTTTGCCTAAGCCTGTTTTTGCCTTTTTGAATGGACCTGCTGTTGGCGGCGGATTGGAACTGGCTACAGCATGTGATTTTCGATATGCGAAGAAAGGGACAGTAATTGGTTTTATTCAAATTCAGCAGGGGATTACAACCGGTTGGGGAGGCGGAGAGCTTTTACTGGAAAAGGTACCAGAAGGGATCGGAATGGAATGGTTAATGTCAGGAAAGAGATTTTCTGTGAATGAGGCATATACTCATGGCTTTGTGAATAGCATCATGCCAGAAATAAACGAGGAAATCATGACCCCGCTAGTTGAGTCTATTATAAAGAATGATATTCAAGCACTAATGGCTTATAAAGAGATCGTGGTTCGCAAAAGAAAGGCCTCTGATTTACACGTAAGGATGCAGGAAGAAATTAAACGATGTTCAGAATTATGGGTATTACCAACACATATGGAAGCTGTAAAACGATTTAAAGAAAAGGGATAAAGTAAAATCAATTATTGCGTTAATAGAATCTTGTTTTATTCTATCTTTCCTACCAGATGCATATGAATAAATATTATGATTGCATGATGGGAGGAATAGAGGATGACAGGCTCCAGGCAGGATGGGTGGTCGCAGGACGAGGATGTCTATTTGGCGGAGGTAGTATTACGCCATATTCGTGAGGGAAGCACACAATTGAAAGCGTTTGAAGAAGTCGGCAAAGGGTTATCGAGAACGTCAGCTGCGTGCGGGTTTAGATGGAATTCATATGTTCGTAAACAATATTTAGAAGGGATAGAGTTAGCTAAAAAAGCAAGAAAGGACTTGAAGAAAACGATAGACACTCTTGAATTAAAAACAGAACTGCCACATCAGGAGACGCATAAACCTGCCGAAAAAAATGAAGATGCCGAACTCAGCCTGTCTTTAGAAAGGGTTATTGCTTACTTAATCAATTTAAAAAGTAGGTTGGAAGAACAATCATTCCAGTCATCGGAGGAATTGCTTAAGGAGTATTCAGAATTAAAAAAGCATACAGATTACTTGGTTCAAGAGAGAGATACATTGGAAATTCGATTTAAACAAATGGAAAAGGATTATCATGGGTTGCTTGATTTGCTGAATCGTGCACGTCAATTATCGGAGGAAAAATGAAGATTTTTTTAGAAGCATGCCTTATGAGGTATGCTTCTATTGTTGATTTTAAATAAGAAAAAAGCTTTCTCAAATAGAAAGCTCTTCTACATATATTAGTTTTTACTAGGCTGCCAGATAAGTGGATTTTCGCCCAAGTCTCTTTCCATATCATACTCTACATGTTCGAAGCCTTGTTTTTCCCAAAAATTACGTGAATGTACTCTTGGGTTGGTTTTAATCGGCAGACCGAGATTTTTTGCGAATTGAACCAATAACGAGCCATAGCCTTTTTTCTGATAATCCGGTAAGACTTCGAGCTTCCATATTTCATAATATTCCTGAGGTGGATCGAAATATTTATCATACTTAGCATCGATTTTGTAAAGGCTCATTCTGGCAACTAATTTATCCCCAAAGTAGATGCCATAAAAAGGTGATTCGCTGTTATCTTCTATTAGATTGGCCTGTAAGTCTTCGAACATGGATAATTCTTGTAAACCATATTCTTTAAACTTCTTGAATTCTTCAAGCGTACGATAATTAACAAGTAGTTTTTCAACCTTTACACTCATGTCATATCCCCCTTATATGTACGTGAAAAAAATTAACTTATATTGCCATTATAGCTGAGTTTTTTGAAAAATCCTATTTTTTAATCATTTACACCTATAAAGAAGAAAACAGAGATTTGTAATCTTTTCATCATACTGTCCTTTTGTTACAATTATTGCAAAAGGTACTTGGAGGATACCATGAAAATTGGAATAATAGGTGGCGGATCGGTCGGATTATTAGTAGCTGCAAAGCTAAGTAGTCATCATCAAATTACGATTTTTACACATACACAAAGACAAGCTAAAGAAATTAATGAAAAAGGAATTACCCTGATTGCTGACTCTTACGAGTATCATTATAATTATATTTCTGCTGTGTGTATGGAAAAATCAGCGCATTCCATTCGGAATCAGGATGTTATTCTCCTTACCGTAAAGCAGTCTGCTATTTTGGAGCTATTGCCTATCCTGGAAGAGAATGCAGCTGTTGTGGTCTTTCTGCAAAACGGAATGGATCATTTTAATTATTTACCTGAAATGCAGGTTTCCAGTATTTATACCGGTATTATTGAGCATGGTGCTCTTCGGAAAAATGATTATACTGTTCGCCATACCGGAAAGGGTACGATAAAAATAGGTCTCTTTAAAGGAACTGAATTCCAAGGTATAGAAACATTGGATGTGGATGACTTTCCAGTCCAGGTGATACCGGATATTAGGCCCATTCACATTGAAAAATTAATTGTTAATTCTGTGATCAACCCTCTTACAAGTGTCTTGCGAGTTTGTAATGGAGAATTAATAAAAAATATATATTATGTTAAGTTGATGGAATCCATTTGCCGTGAGGTTTGTGATTCACTTATAATTCCACGGGCGGAGCATCAAGCATATCTAAAAAAAATTTCCGTAATATGTGATCATACAGCAAAGAATAAATCTTCTATGTTAAGGGATCTTGAGTTAGGCAGAAAAACAGAAATAGACACAATACTAGGGTATTGCATTCGGGAAGCTAAGAAACATGGTCTTCCTTCACCTCAATGTCAGCTGCTGTATACGATGATACGTGGAATGGAAGAAAGCGGGGAGATTTGATTGGACAGTTTACTAGCAGGACTTATTGCTGCTTGTGTGATCATGCCGGTAATTGTGTATATGGCAGTGTATACCCTATCACGCCAGAAATTTAAAAATAACAAAAAAGCAGTGAGGCTATCTGCAGATATTACGACGCTTTTTCTGATTATGGCAGTTCATTATGCTGTCATTGCCCTTTTTGAACGTTCATATCTTTGGATTATTATGATTATCCTTATTTTATTAGCGTCAGTTGTCTTGTTTATGCATTATAAAGTAAGGGAAGAGATTAATTTAAAAAGAGTTTTCACAAGCTTTTGGAGAGCCTCTTTTTTACTATTCTCAATCGGTTATTTTTTATTGGTTTTTATTGGGATTGCAGAGAGAATTGTTAATGTTTTTATATAGGTGAGTGCAATAGGTTTTTAAGGCATCGAAGGGAATGATATACTGTTATATGAATTTGTTCAAAAGGAGACAGCCTTGATGGAATACATAAAAATGAATATTCCTGCTTTGAATAGTTTTGCATCAGACTATATCAAAGGAGAAATAAATAAATCTTTTACAGAGTATGATTGGAAGAATGAGAGCCATATACAAAATCGGGTTGATTGGCTGGAGGAACGGACTTATCCACGAATGGAAATGGCATCCTATATTCAGTCTTTCATGAGTAAATATGGATTATCAGAGCGAGTTAAAGAAAATATCAATGCTTTGCGTGAGGATGCTCTCGTTATAGTAGGAGGTCAGCAAGCGGGTTTATTGACCGGTCCGTTGTATTCAATTCATAAGATTATCTCAATTATAAAGCTGGCAAAGGAACAGAGTGAACGATTAAATAAAACGGTCGTCCCTGTTTTTTGGATTGCTGGTGAGGACCATGATTTTCCGGAAGTAAATCATGTTTACGCTGAAGAAGGCTCAGAATTAAAAAGAATTGTCTATCCGGATAAACCTTTATCGAAAAAAATGATATCTGATATGGTATTGGAGTCTGGTACAGCAAAAAAATGGCTGGAAGATGTGTTTTCTCTATGGGGAGAAACAGAGCATACGAATGAATTGATGGATTGGGCAGAAAAAGCGCTTGAAAAATCCGAAACGTTTACAGATTTTTTTGCTTTCCTAATTAACGACTTGTTTAAAGATCAAGGCCTCTTGTTGGTAGATTCAGGTGATCCCGATTTTAGAAAGCTGGCCGGCCCACTCTATCAGCAGATTATTTTTGAAACCGAAATCAGCAGGTCTGTAATTAAACAGCAAAGTCTTTTGAAGGAAAAGGGATACAATCCCATTATTGAGCTGGATGAACGATGTACAAATCTGTTTTATTACGAACCTACCACTGCTAATCGATTGCTGCTGGAACGGGAAGAAGGTACGAGTGATTTAGTTGGGAAGGGAAGCGGGATTAAATTATCCCAAATTGAGCTGGATCGATTACTTTCACAGCATCCAGAATATTTCAGTACGAATGTTGTGTCTCGGCCGCTTCTGCAAGAAAAACTCTTTCCGGTATTAGGATTTATAGCCGGACCCGGTGAGATTGCTTACTGGAGTGAAATTAAGCCTGCGTTCAATATGATTGGAGAAAAGATGCCCCCAATATGGCCGCGACTATCCTTTACTCTTTTGGAAGGGAATTTGGAGAGGTTATTAGAAGAACTTAATCTTTCTTTAGAAAAAGTATTAAAAACAGGTTGTACTGACGAGAAGGAAAAGTATCTGCATGATTTGTATAAACAGGCTCCAGATACATATAGAAGTATAATAAAAAATCTAGAAAAAGACCATCTTACCTGGCAACATAAAGCGGTTAATTTCGATAAAGGATTAGAGCCTCTTTTCGAAAAAAATCGCCAGATAATTAAGGACCAGCTTTTATTTATGCAGAAAAAGGTGGAGAGCCATTTAGAAAGAAAAAATGAAGAAACGATTGTAAAATATAATCGTGTCGAAAATAGGCTCCATCCGTCAGGTGGTCTTCAGGAAAGAATTCTTAATCCGTTTGACTTTTTCAATCACTATGGGACATCATGGGTAGAAAGTCTTTTGGCGGAATCACTCGAATTTGATGGTTCACATTATGTCGTATTTATATAAAAAATAGATAAGAAGAAAAGAAATAATTCGCCCGGTTTGACAATATATACGGACTCGAAAAGGGTCCTGTGTATGGAATCAGCAACTAAAAAACTAGATAATAATATTTCTAAAAAACTGTCTTAAATAGGCAGTTTTTTTTCTGTCCTTTGGACCTCTGGAAAACTTTGTTCTGTTCAGCTGATATTTTATTCGAATATTAAAGTTTTTTTGTATAAATTGTGGTGAAAAGTGGGGGGATGTGGTACTCTAAATTGGAGAAGTGGGGTGAAGGACATGTTCATGGGTGAATACCATCATTCGATTGATTCAAAAGGACGCATCATCATACCATCTAAATTTCGTGAAAGTTTAGGAGATATGTTTGTCATTACGCGCGGCCTTGATCAATGTTTGTTTGGATATCCGCTGGATGAATGGTCTCAACTTGAAGAAAAGCTAAAAGGCCTTCCACTTACAAAGAAGGATGCAAGAGCATTTACCCGTTTCTTTTTTTCAGGTGCGACTGAATGTGAACTTGATAAACAGGGACGTGTGAACATCCCGGGACCACTTTTAAACTATGGAAAATTGGAAAAAGAATGCGTGGTTTTAGGAGTATCTAACCGGATAGAAATATGGAGTAAATCAATATGGGAAGAATATTTCTCGAACTCCGAAGAATCTTTCTCAGAGATTGCTGAAAATATGATTGGTTTTGATATTTAATGCGCATACTTCCTTTCAGGAAGGTGAAGAAATGTTTAATCATACGACTGTACTATTAAAAGAAGCTGTAGATGGGCTGAATATAAAACCTGACGGAATTTATGTGGATTGTACCCTTGGAGGCGCAGGACACAGTGAATTAATCGCTAAATCTTTATCTGACCAAGGAAGATTAATAGCGTTTGATCAGGATGAAACTGCCTTAAAACATGCTGAAAAGAAACTTGAGCCATACATGGACAAGGTAACATTAATCAATAGCAACTTTGTTCATTTGGATGAAAAACTTGCTGAAATCGGTATTACAAAAATAGACGGAATACTATATGATTTGGGTGTTTCATCTCCGCAGTTTGATACCCCGGAGAGAGGCTTCAGCTATAATCATGATGCACAGCTTGACATGAGAATGGATCAATCTTCTCCCTTATCAGCCTATGATGTAGTGAATAGCTGGAAATATGAAGACTTGGTTAGAATCTTCTTTAAATATGGCGAGGAAAAGTTTTCTAAACAAATTGCCAGGAAAATTGAACAAGCCAGGGAGATTGAGCCAATTCGCACAACGTTTGACTTGGTAGATATAATTAAAGATGCTATTCCTGCTCCGGCAAGGAGAAAAGGCGGACATCCCGCAAAACGAATTTTTCAGGCTATACGAATCGCGGTAAATGATGAACTTAGAGTTTTTGAAGTGTCTTTGGAAAAAGTGCTTCCACTACTTAATAAGGGCGGCAGAATTTCCGTTATTACATTCCATTCATTGGAAGATCGTATATGCAAAAGCTTTTTTAAAGAACAATCGGAATTACCTCCATTACCGCACGGGTTACCGGTAATACCAAAAGAATATGAGCCTGAATTAAAGCTGATTACGAGAAAGCCGATAGTACCAAGTGAGGAAGAATTAGAAGAAAATAAAAGAGCGCGCTCAGCTAAGTTGAGAGTGGCAGAAAAGATAAAATAGAAATGTTAGATACCATTTATGGGAGGGGATAAACTTGAGTAGTTTAGCAAGAAAACTTCAGCAGGAACAGCAACGTCATGCAGGAGCAAAGACAAAGAAGGTTAAGGTAAAAGGCGGCATAACGATTGGTGAGAAGGTTCTTTATTTAACATTCTCTTTGTTTATCGCTTTCTTCGCTGTAAAAATAGTCTCTGCACAAGCAAATATTTACTCAACCAATAACGAAATTATTGCCCTTGAAAGTAAAATAGAGAATCAAGAAAAGGCAAATAAAGATTATGCTGATCAAGTTAGCGAGTTAAGTACATATGACCGAATCTGGGAAAAAGCGAAAGAATTGGGATTAACGCTAAGAGATAAAAATGTTAAGGTAGTGCAAGATTAATGAGTAATAAAAAAAGCCGTAATAGGGGAGCAGCACTTTTATTTATAATATTTGGGCTGCTTTTTTGTGTAGTATTTTTCCGCTTTTTGTACATCCAGTATACAGGTGTTGCAGGGGGGCAGGAGCTCGCAGCAAAAGCGCAGGATAAATATGAAGTTACCCGCACATTATCAGCACAAAGAGGTACAATCGTTGACAAAAACGGAGAGGTCCTTGCAAGGGATACATCCACCTATAAACTGATTGCTCTTCTTGATTCTTCTATAACAGAAAATCCGAAAAAGCCCAAGCATGTGGTAGATAAAGAAGAAACAGCAAGGGTTTTAGCAGAGCATATTGACATGGAAGAAAGTGAAATATTAAAAAGAATTCAGAAAAAAGGGTTGTATCAGACTGAATTTGGTTCAGCTGGACGCGATTTAACTCACCAGCAGAAAAATGATATTGAAGAATTAAATTTACCGG